>CAYUOY010000005.1:0-64537 GCA_964446495.1 uncultured Woeseiaceae bacterium
CGCTCCTCGACGATACGAAGCGTACCTACGATGACGCAGCACAGCCGTTTGTCGGCTACGGTCTGACATACGAAACGGATGACATCGTCAGGATCGCGCATTGGCTGAGCGTAGATAATGGCAAACTGGAAGGCGAATCGTTTCTCGATGAAGATCTGCTTGCTGCCTCTTTGCAGCGGGACACTGGTGATCGCGGTTTGCCAGCCGGCTCCCCGAGCCTGCGCTACAACAACGGCTTCTGGGCATTCAACGCCGCGACGGTGCTCGACTGCAGTACGGACATTTGGGTGCCGTTCATGAGCGGGTATGGTGGTATCACAGCTGCGATGTTTCCTAATGGCACGGTCTATTACTACTTTTCAGACGGTTATGTGCATCGATGGCGAATGGCGGCCATGGAAACTGACAAAATCAGAGCGCTTTGCCAATGACAGGCACAAAAGGAAGTGAGCAAGGAGCAACACCCTCAACGCATTTGAAACGCCAGATCGGCCTGTTACAACTATTTACGTTAGCTTTTGGCACCATAATCGGAGTCGGCTGGATCACCGTTATGGGGTCCTGGCTAGAGCAGGCCGGACCGGTCGGGGCCCTGATTGGCTTCGCCGGGGGTGGGCTGGTCATCGTAGTAATCGGTCTTTGTTATGCAGAGCTGGCCGGCATGTATCCCGTTTCCGGTGGAGAGATTGCGTATGCGTATGCAATTTACGGCCCCAACGCTGCTTTCGTCGTCTCCTGGTTTCTTTCTCTGACCTATATCGGTTTGTCGGCGTTTGAGGCGATATCTGTAGCCTGGGTAGTGAGTGCTTTGTTTGAGGGTTTCGGTGGCCCGGTTCTCTACACAGCCTTCGGGCATGACGTTCGACTGCATGCGTTGCTGCTGGGAATCGGTGTATTGGTGGTTCTGAGTATCATTAATTTTCGCGGATCCAATGTGGCAACGCGTTTTCAGGACATCATGACCTATGCGCTATTGAGTATTTCGCTGATATTCATTATTGCAGCGTTCTACGTCGGAGACGTAAGCAATCTGCGGCCCTTGTTTGTTGATAGCGGTCCAGCCAAAAGTATCGGCCCGGGTATTCTGGCTATATTCGCCGCCACGCCATTCTGGTTTGCTGGTTTCGATACCATTCCCCAGGCCATGGGCGAGAGCGTCAAAGAGGCCAATCTGAAGCGCCTGCCGCTCGTAATAATTGCCGCGATCCTGCTTGCGTTTGTGTTTTATGTTGCGGTCATATTCGCGTCAGCGATGCTATTGCCCAGGACTGAGCTGCTGGCGCTGGAGCTCCCCATGGCCGGGGCCTTTTATGCGGCGTTTGCCTCGCCTCTGTTGGGTAAGGGTGTATTGATCGCTGGCCTTTGCGGTCTTATCACAACGTGGAACGCCATCGTCTTCGCGGCCGGACGGGTTATTTTCGCCCAGGGCCGCGCGCATATGCTGCCGCATCAGCTGGGCGCCGTCCATTCGCGCCATGGGTCACCAGCGAACGCCGTCATTTTTGTTGCCGTCGTGACCGCTGCCCTCAGTCTCCTGGGGCGGAATGCCATCATACCGATTGTCAACATCGGATCTGCGGCCTTGTCGCTGGTCTTTGTGGCCATGACTTTTGGCATCCTTAGACTGCGGCGCAAACAGCCAGCACATAAACGACCGTATCGCATGAAGGGCGCCCACGTGTTAGCGCCGCTTGGCGGCATTGCTTCATTGGCCATGTTGTATTTGGCGATAGTCGGGCCCTACGAAGCCGCGGGCGGCACGTGGCCCCTGGAGTGGTGGCTGCTATTGGCATGGACAGGGTTAGGGGGGCTGCTTTGGCTGATATCCACACCGATGCGGCGACGCATACCCGAGAGCGTGCGCCGTGCCCTGATCCTAGAAGCCGATACCCGGGAGTAGCATGATGTTGTCTCAGATTTATTCGCTGCAGAAAAAATCAAGCATTGCCAGGCTTTCTTTCCTGGCGTCGCTAGTTGTTTTGTTGTCTCTAGCCGCGTGCTCGCAGCCGCAAGAGGCGGACCTGCTTCTGCACAACGGCGTCGTGTTCACATCCGTCGAGGATGCGCCCTTGCAGTCTGCCGTGGCGGTAAGAGGAGGGACAATTATCGCCGTCGGCGGGGAAGAGCTGGTGCAACGCTTCCAGGCCAAAAAGGTGATGGATCTTGGCGGTCGCTTCCTGATGCCTGGTTTCAATGACAGCCACACACATATTCGTGCGCAGTCGGGCCGCTACATGGATTTGACCGCGATAAAGTCGATCAGCGAACTGCAATCGGCGCTGGCTGAAAAAGCACGTGACCTGGGGCCGGGGGAGTGGATTACCGGCTATGGTTGGTCGGAGGATGTTTTCCCTGAAGGCCGCAGACCGCTCCGCACAGATCTGGACGAAGTTGCTCCGGATAACCCGGTTGTTCTAAGCCGTGCCGGCGGACACAGTGCGGTAGCGAATTCGATGGCGCTTGAGTTCGGAGGCCTGAACCAGAACTCTCCGGATCCCGCGAACGGCGTGCTCGAAAGGGGGGTAGATGGCCTGTTAAACGGAATTATTCGGGAACGGCAGGACATCTTGTTGAAATACGTGCCTGCCGGCACGCTCGAAGAGCTGGCGGATAGCCTCGAAACCAATCTTCGCCGAAATCTTGAGTTGGGCATAACCAGTCTGACTGACGCAACAACATCATTTGATCAATACGAACGCTTGTGGAAGAAGGTCTATGGCCGTGCCGGGGACACATTGCCACGTGCCACCGTCCAGGTGCATCCGAACCTGAAGAAGAATGGGCTCGAGAGAGCTCTGGCTGATCTGATGGCCTTCGGTCAAAAAACGGGCGAAGGAGACGATCATCTGAAGGTCGGGCCGCTCAAAATCTATGTTGATGGCGGCTTCACAGGTCCTGCTGCCTGGACGCTGGAAGCATATAAATCCGACCAGAACTACTATGGCAAGCCAGCCGTAGATCTGGAGGACATGTACGAACTCGTGAAGTTTGGTCATGAGAACGGTTGGCAATTCGGTATCCACGCCATCGGCGACCGGGCCATCGTCGAGGCGGTCGGCGTCCTGACCCGTGTACTGGATGAAAGCCCGAAGGTGGATCACAGGCACTATCTGAACCATTTCACGGTCA
Organism: uncultured Woeseiaceae bacterium; assembly: GCA_964446495.1. Lineage (GTDB taxonomy): Bacteria > Pseudomonadota > Gammaproteobacteria > Steroidobacterales > Woeseiaceae > JAADHU01. The sequence goes on from CAYUOY010000005.1 coordinate 3,130, forward strand.
TGCCTCCGGCTGAGACTATGGAGACAATGGCAAGATACGATATTGGCATTGCGCAGCAACCGAATTTCGCCTACACGCTGGAGGCGCGCTATGCCGAATATCTGAGCGGAGCGCGCCTGGCGCATAACAACCCGGTTGGCACACCGATGGACTATGGCCTACGTGTGGCGCTGTCGTCTGATATTTTGCCGATTGGTCCGATGATCGGCCTGTACGCCGCCGTCACTCGGCAAGGTGTTTCAGGAAAAGTGTATGGCGAGGACGAGCGCATCTCCATGGAGCAGGCGCTACGAGCCTATACCTATGGAGGCGCTTACCAACATCGTGATGAGTTGATCAAAGGAACACTGGAAGCCGGGAAACTGGCCGACATGGTGATCTTGTCCGAGAATATTCTTACGATTGACCCGGCGCAGATCATGAACGTCAAAGTTGAGACGACCATTGTTGGCGGGCGCATACTTTATGAGCGATAGCATGCCGGTGCCGACGCTCGGCGAATGCCGTACTCAGGTAGGCAGTCGGTTAGATCACCCAGCCCGCCGCCGTCAGCAAGTTACTTAACCCGGCTGCCGAGTAGTGGGTTGTGGTCCTTCCCAAGCGATGTCCCCTGAATTCCGAACCGTGAAAAACCGTTACTTCGAGATGATCGATCGCTCACCCGTTTCAGCATCGATAATCAGCAAGGCTCCAGTACCGTCGAGCGCGAAGATTCGATTGGCGGCTGTCGCTTCGATCGCGTTAGGAATGAAAAGCGGGACACCAGTGCTGGCAGTACCCAGAGGTAACGCTTCACCACGCACCAGGTCGATACGTGCATATGGGATATCAGCGTTGCCGCTCACCGGAGTGTAGAGACTGTTACCGTCTGTACTCAGGCTCATTTGGGGCGTCAAAAAACCGGGTGTTGTGGTTTCGCCGAACGGCAATTCAACGGCCCCAAGATCGACCAACATGGTCAGATCAAGAGTCGCCAGGTCCAATGCATAGATCGCCGGCACCAAAGTTGAAGAGGGCGTCAACGGCGCGACATTCAAGAGTAGCCGGTTTGCCGCGGAGTCCAATACCAGGGAACGCAACTGGCCAAGCGCGAAATTCGTGTCCAGGTCGGCCAAAAGCTCACGCTGACCAGTGGCGAGGTCAACGCGAAATATGCGTTGAGCAAAGCGGTCCGAGAGGTAGGCGACGCTATTCAATGAGTTGACCGCAATACCGGAGATCTGATCGGGAAGCGGTCCGACGCCGGTATTCGGGCCCGATGCCTCACGGACTTCACCGCTTACGAGGTTAACTTCGATCACCGTTTGGTTAAACAAGCCTGAAACCCACGCTCGCGTGCCGTCCTGCGATAGCGCCAGGCCACTTGGGAGAAAAAAGCTCGGCGGTCCCGGAAACTGCCCGGGTTCCTGCAGGTCGGCTAGAAGTTGACGGGATCCTGTTTTCAGGTCGATCGCAATAACCCGAAGACCGGCGATCGCAATGAAACGATCCGACCGGGAGTCGTAGCGGCCTCGCAACATTGCCCCAGGCGGTGCACCGTCACCTACTTGTGAGCTCGCTTCAATCGACTGGAGTCCTGTCATCAGTTCAATACTGCGCAATTCTCCCGGAAGCTGCGATACGGTCCACAGCTTGCCATTGCCGATGCTCAACCCGCTGAGCGATACCGGGACAGTCGATGGGATCGACGGTGGAAACAAAAGGCCGCTGGTCTGTGTAATCGGGTCCAGCGAAATTACGGAGCCCAAGGCGCCTACTATAAGAAGGCGCGACTCCGCGTTGTCATAGTCGATCCCGACACTCGGCGCCACGAAATTGCCGGAATCCAGAAGAATTCGTTCCGAGTCGCCTGTACTTGTGTCGATCTTGACGACATCAATTGCTGAAAAATTTACCGTGTATATAGAGTCCGTCGATGCTACGAAAACACTGTCGGTCGGGCCGCCCGCTGCGATGCCGAATGGCGGTAGCGGTTTGATGGTTGTCGCGATAATGGGTGGCGCTGCTGAAAGGTCCGCGACGTGGAGATCCCCGAAAAACCCAACCGCAAATAACCGGTTGAGTTGCCCGTCGCGAGCTATTGTCGCAATTGGCCCGGATCCGCCCGGCAACAATATATGTTCACTCCTGTCACCGGTGGCTGGATCCACTCTTTGGATGCCACGAAAACTGGATACCAGAATTGCGCCATCGCCATCCAGGGCAAAGTACCTGGTAAAGCCCAGATTCGGTCCCATGCCAGTTTCTGGTGCACTCAGGATTTCAAGATCGCTGGTGGCCAAATCGAAAGAGAGCAACTGCCTGGGGTCCAATATCAATACGCGATTGTTAGTTGCATCGAACAGCACGCCGGTCGGATTGGATAATACGGGTGACGATTGAACCTCCGCCAACGCTGTTTCTGTAACCTTCCCGTTATTCTCGATTAGTTCGACGAGCAAGCGATTGGTCCCGGCAACGAGGGGGACACCAGTCGCGCGCCAGTGCCCCGAGCCGTCAAGTTGAGCGGCAGTTTCGATGCTGCCGTTTTTGATGGTGACGGAACTCAATTGGCTGGCGTCAGCTTGCCCAACGACCGAGACTTGATTGGCGTCGGTCAAGGTCATTTCGCCCGGATATATGAGATCGAATGTAACCGGAGGCGCAGGTGTAGGTGCAGGCGGCTGGCTGCCGGATCCGTCACCGCCGCCACCACAACTTGTTGTGAGCGCGCAAAGCAGCAGCAGTTTAGCTGTCGAACTACCCAAGACATTCACGGTATAGGCGATTGTGCGCTTTAGATTCTCGACAAACATAGTCATGATTTACACCGCGGTGGCACCCGTAAAATAGTCATTGTAGGGTTCCGCATAATTTATTGCTCTGCAAGCGCATTTCGTTATATGCCAAAAAGTGCGGAAAGGCCGTTTTGCTCTCAAAACCAGTTGTGCATCCCAGATCTTCCTCCGCGGAAAAGAACGTCTTTTGACGGCGATTTCATCGCTGGATCACATGGTGCGGGTCACCAGGTATTACAGGTTTGGGCAATCTGGCCACCAGGCACACCCGTTATGAAAAATGGGTAGGGATAGCAGGGAATTCAGGGGCCTTTTTGTCCGTCGAGTATCTTGCCGAAATTCGTCAATTCAGAACCGAAAATCAAGTAAACTGTCCCCGGAATTCTTAGGTCAGCCTCTGCCTCCTGAAGACTCAAGAACGTTTCTGAGCAGTTGTATTCAACTAATTAATTCGAGTCGTCCATGGAAGGACTTGCACCCCTGATCGGAACCGTATCGGACTGAGTCCGGCAATATTCCGGTAGTCGTCGGCGTTTCGTCTCTGAAATCAGCGACAGCAACGCGAGACCAAGCAGGATTACAAGTTCAAAGTCGACAAACGCTCCACCACCTCCACCAGATCCAGTCGTGTTCCCGCCCACGGGCGGCGGTTGACTGTTGCTCCCGACGACGAATTGCCAGTCCATGGTTACTTCGGTCCCGAACGATCCAGTGGTCGTAAACGCGAAGTCGAATACACCTGCCGATGTCACCTTGCCGCCGAAGGTGCCATTGGATGCCTGGACCTCTACCCCTGGCGGCAATTCGCCCGAAGAAACAAGATCAAATGGTCCGACACCGCGTGCTGGAAATGGCAGATGATGGATGAATTGGTTCCCAACGCCGAGCTCAATTCGACAAGAATTTGGTACACATTCAGGGTTGAGTGGGTAAAGCGGGTAAATGAAAAGATTCTTGTGTGCGATGCTCCCCGTAGCATCCGTTACACGAACCGTGAATTGGTACGCCCAGGTCTCGGTCTGATCGCTTAGCGCCCTGCCGAAGATTGAACCACTGTCATCAAGTGTGAGCCCGTCCGGCAGCACGAATCCGACAGTATTCCAGCGATAGGGAGGAGTACCGCCCAAAGCCTGCAGGCGATATTGATACGCTTCACCGATCTTAGCCGCAGGTAGTAGCGTTGGACTTTGGATCTGCAGATTCTGCGGCACAAATTTAACGAGGAAGCCGTCCTGGCTTCCAGCGAGTCCATCATGAAGGCCGTCGCCCGTTGTAGGGAAACTCTCCGAAAGAGTGCTACCGCCTACGTAAACGGCGCCGTCGGGTGCCCTGGCTATCGTGGTGCCGAGCGTATATGCAGGGCTGTTGCGCGAAACTGTACGCTTGCCTCCGAGGTATGTCCCGTACTCGAGTCGAGTAAGGTCGGCCGAAAGCATCGCGAAATACGCTTCACGAGCTCCATCTGTGTCGACCGGGTAGAAATCCCGACCCGCACCGGAATAAAACGAGGTGGCGTACGATATCGACAGACTTTGGAATGCATCGGCAGTCGCCAGAACATCCGGAGAGAACGTAAAGCCAACAATATACGCGTTGCCTTCGGCATCGGACGTGATACCGAGCGCGCCGTCGACAAAGGTTCCGCCAAAATATGTGGCATAAGAAATATCGAGGTTTGAATCAAGACTTGCGATCCACCCGTTAGGCGTTCCAATGAGACGCTCCTGGACAGCGCCTGCTGTCACCGGTAGGTCCGAAGATCGTGTGATTGCCGAGATGAGATAGCCCCCGTCGTCCTTTGCCGAGATTCCGGTGATGAATTCGTCATCACTACCGCGAAAATAAGCGGCGTCGAGGATCGCCGAGCCATCCGGTGCGATGTGCAAGACGAAACCGTCACCAAGACCGGCGTTAGTTGTCGGAAAGCCCGGAATATCAACCGAGTTTGTCCGACCCGTGACCAGCACGCCCCCGACATCGTCCAGCGCCATCGCGTAAGCGCTTTCGGCACCTGTCCCACCGAGATACGTACCGAACACCAGTTCGGTCCCCGTGGAATTAATCTTCAGCAGGAACGTATCCGGTTCAAATGAGTTGTCTTCGGGAACGTATACCGGCTTTATGGCGTTCGGGGTTGTCGGCAGTCCCGCAGCCAATATGTCGCCATAAACGTAAGCCTGGCCGGCATCGTCCACCGCTATCGCGCGAGCTTCACTGCCGCGAAACATGGCGCCATACCCCAGGCTCGACCCGTCAGGGCTTACCTTGATTACGATTATCTCGCCGTCAGCCGAGAACGCACCGGGCGTGATCGGCGCGTCACCGCTAAACGAATTGTGCTTACCGGCCACGTAGACGGCGCCGTCCTGGCCTACTGCGATCGCCTGCACTGCGACCGTAGGTAGAATCGCTCCGTACACTACCTCATGATCCGAGTTGAGCTTTAGAACGTACCCGCACTGAAAATTGCACGGATCGTCGGGCGGCCGTGACGAGGGCAGATGCAAGCTGGAATCCGTCGTTGGAAAACCGATCTCCCCCGGACGGGTCAGCTCATAACGAGTCACTCCACCGATATAGACGTTGCCGGCCGAGTCCGTAGCGACGGTAACCACATTGTCCATCTCTGCATCGTATCGTCCACCGACGAACGTCGAATAAGTTGCAACCAACGACTCAGCGAGCGCTGCTTGCGACAACAGAGTCAAGATCGCCAGGACAACAATTCGCATCTTCGGAGCAATCATTACCATAGCAGCGACCGCGAAATTCGCCTCCGTCTCTGCCTGTGTACCTGATTTGAGGATCATGGATAACGCCGCCCTGGCTCCCTTTTTTTGTTCTTGGTGCCCACCGTAACAGTACCTCCGACAAGGAAAATCTGAAAGCGATCGAGCCCTTGTCTCCTGTCAAACTCTAACAGGTAGCGAAATCCCGTCAATTCCGGGATGTACATAAAACGGTCGCCAGGGGTCTACTCTGTTGAAAAACCCTGTTCTGAAGTCGCCATTATAGCCCCGATTTTGTCAGTGTGATTTCTCTGATCCGGCAACGTCGGATTTCTGTTTCAAACGTCGAGTTTAATGACTTGGTCGTGAGTTGACGAAACTTTGTATGGGCTCGAAAAATTTTCCGATATCCAGGACGGCGAGCCGTTCGCCGTTCGGAAATTGATTTGTCAATTGCAGCAGGACTATACCGGCACGTGCATCCACAAGCACGACGGTGAGAATGGTTTGTTCGGAATAAGTTCGCAATTCGCTCTCAATCAGCCAGCGCGCACCAAACTCATGATAGAAGTAGGGAAAAGGATTCGTCGGGCGCGACTGAATGGCGGTTTTCGATAACAGGTCCACTGAATCAAGGCTCAATACGTAAGCAGAGATTTGTTGCTCAATTTTGGCGGCAATATCACTGTGAGACGGATCGGATTTAGTGGGCATGACAACAACAATCGGCAGACCACGGAACGCAAGCTTGTCAACTACCCACGCACTCAAAGTCGCGATCGCGACTAACGCCACGACGTACAGCAATCCGCGGCCAATCCAAGCCAGGGAAGCACGGTGGCGGGACGATAATCGTGCTCTCTCAACAACGGCACTCTCATTGCCGATTGCTGCCGTCTCACCGGCATCTACTTTCCAGCGATACCCGCGTTTAGGGATTGTCTCAATGTAATTTCGGTTTTCTGACAGTTTGCCGAGCCTGGACCGAATGTCGGAAATACATCTTGTTAGTGTGTCATCACTGACTGATTGGTTCTTCCAGACTTGATCGAACAGGTCGCCGCGCGCTACGACCTGGCCGGTATTGTCCACCAGCAACTTAAGGATTTTCATATTTACAGGACCGAGGCGCACGGTCATGCCCAGCGAGTTTACAACTTCGCCGACTCGGGGGTAAATGGTCAAGGCGCCACTTTTCAGTGGTAGCTCGCTTTCAGATGCCATGCAGACATCTTAGCCACTCCGGTGCGAGAGGACTACATGAACTCATGTTTCAGGGATGTTTTACTCAGGTCAGATGAGATGTTTGCTGCGAGTATTGCCAAGGGTCGACACAAAGGAAATTGCACTGATGGACATCAAGACAAAGGTTAGAGGTTTTTTCGTTCGGGGATTGTTATTGATTACGTTTTTCGTAATCGCTACTTTGTTTATCAATCTGCCCTGGTTTGACGAACCGCTGCATCCTGATCTGGTTTCATTGGGTACGCCTCGGAGTGTTTCGATGGATGCTAACTCGTTCCCGTTAATCTACGGTCTATCGGCCGCCACTGGCAAAGACTCATTCGCTGTTGGTCAGGCGATTGTCAGTCGTTTGCGTGAACGTTATCGACAAGGCGAAAAAATTACGCTGAGTACGGCGGAGATGAATGACCTTCTCGGCAGATCGGGCCCCGACGAGCCGTGGCGATCAAGTTTTCAGGCGCTTAATTGCAATTCACGCCTTTCAGTGGATTGCGCCGGTCGCCTAATAGCCGAAGTCGCACAAGCAGATCTGGATCAGCCACGTCTTCGCCTGCTTCTGAAGCGCTATGACGAAATCCTTAAGGCGCCCCGATTTGAGGAGAACGAGGAGGTTGATGGTTACACGCTGATGCCAGGTTACGGTCTACTCATGCAGATAGCGCAGGTTCGTCTTGCGATCAGCTATCGGCGTGACACTGTTGAACAATTCCTTACTCACGTAGAGGAAGACATCAACTTTTGGCGAACGGTCCTGAGCGACGGCCAATCGCTCATAGCCAAGATGGTTGCGCTCGCAGGATTTCGGAATGACCTCGAATATGTTTCGGCATTGATTCGGCTTCGTGATTTGAATGACGACGAAATGCAGTCAGTTCGAAGCCTCCTGCATCCCCTGACTAGCGAGGAGCAGAATATTGGCGAGTCGATGCTCGCTGAGTTACGGATCTCTATGCTTGGCGATCACTCCTGGATAGTCATGGCGAGCGGCTATTCGTGGCTGGCGCGGATGTTCTTTCAGGAACGGGCGACGCTCAACGAGTATTATTTGACGACAGTCATGCCGTTGATGCTTCGCGCCTCACTTTCCGCAGAAGAGTTCTATCATCAACGGGGTAACCAAAAGCTATCATATAGTGTCCGCGTATTTCCCCCGCCCTTGTATAATCTAGGCGGTAAACTCGCATTGAAACAAATGGCAGCAGAACACAGCGCGCAGGACTACATCAGTCGCGTGCACGACGTCAATGGGCGAGTCGCTCTGGTTCTGTTGCAAGTTGAGATCGAGCAGAACGTAAATCTCAGCGTGGAAACCATCGTCAAGTCGTCAACTCACAGGAATCCTTATACTGGCGAACCGATGAGGTACGACGTATCGGCAGGTACGATCGGCTTCGAGTGTCTCACTGAAAACCAGAATGACGTTTGCAGCGTGGCTATCGGCGATGCCGGGGCCTGACGGAAGATATTACCATCCAGATAAGGGTGCCTGATGCAAAGACAAGGCATGTCCTTATCTGGCCCCAGTTCCGCTTGGCGGCGGCAGAAAGCAGGGGTTGAGGGCGAATGCCGGAGCAGACAGACCCTCTGGTTAGAAACTAGACTTTCTTTGCCGCCAATGCGCCGCTTGATTGTCGGACGATCAGTTCACTGGACAAAGTGGTGTCCGCTACCGTCTGGCCGTTAAGAAGGCTAAGCAGGCTTTCGACCAGGACACGCCCGGCCCAGCGAATATTCTGGCGCACCGTGGTCAGGGTCGGGCTGCTATAGCGCGCCAGACCGATGTCATCGTAGCCAACGATCGCGATATCGGCCGGGACGCGCATTCCGGACTCGTTGATCGTTGCAATGGCACCGAGCGCCATTACATCGCTGCTGCATACCGCTGCATCGAAGTTTATGCGGTGGCCAAGCAGTTCCTCGATCGCATCGCGTGCGCGCTCCATTTCAAAAGGGACTTCAATTTGAAGTCGGGGGTCGAATCTGACGCCGTGTTCCTTCAAAGCTTTCTGGTAGCCGGAAAAGCGCAAAGCTATTTCCGGAAGTTTGACATCGCCAAAAAACGCAATATGACGTCGACCCAGTCCCAACAGGTGATCAGTAGCAATGTAGCCGCCCGTGAAGTTGTCACCGCCCACTCTGCAATAGGTCTGATTCGGTATCTCTGCGCCCCAGACGACTATCGGCGTATCGGAATTTGCGATGGCATTCAATTCGACATGTTGCTCTCCCTGCCCAATAAAAATAACCCCGTCCGAATTGTGAAATACACGACTGTCCTGCAATTCCAGGATATTGACGATCGGCGCGTGCGAGAGAAAAAGATCGAGGTCGTGCTCAGCGAGGCAATCTGCTATTCCACCCAGCATCTCCAGAAAAAACGGATCGGACATGTGTTGTTCCGATTTGATGTTAAGCATGAAAACGACGGAAATAACGCCCGTTTTCTGCAGGCGGAAATTTCGAGCTCTTTGATTGATCCGGTAGTTGTGTTCCTTCGCCAGCTCCAGAATTCGAGATTTGGTCTTTTCATTTACGCGTGGACTGTCACTGAGTGCCCGGGAAACCGTACCGCGTGTCACACCGGCGATATCGGCCAGTTCCTGCATTGTGATCCGCGTTTTTGCTTTCTTCCGGTTCATTATTAGTGTCCAAATCCTTTCGATGGCACCCGGTTCGGTTTGCGCAAATACTTAATCTAGAGGGTGTATAAGAAAACCGAATATGTCAATTATTACAAAATCTTAGCTCACTGTACAATCGATTGTATCTGCAGTATTGGCAATCGATTGTATTTTGTCGTAGCCTCGGTTCGTCCTAGATTTGCTCAAATTGGGCAATTCAATTCACCCGGGGGGGAACACCAAATGGCAATCACGATTCGTGCCTGGATTTCACGTGGCCTGTCAGTAGCAGCGATCGCTGTAGTATTCATACCGAGCATGGCATTCTCACAAGCGGAAAACGAAGTCATCGAAGAGATTTTCGTGACCGGTGTTCCGCGTGGTGGCGCTACCAAGCTTGAGGCAAGCGTATCGGTAAGCGCGGTGCTGAGCGAGGACGTCATGAAACTTGCGCCGCGTTCTGTCGCTGAAGTATTTCGAAGTATCCCGGGAATAAGAGCAGAGTCCTCCGGGGGTGGCGGTAACGCCAACCTGACGATTCGCGGCATTCCTCTGGCGACCGGCGGCTCAAAATACATGCAGATTCAGGAGGACGGATTGCCCGTGCTCGAATTTGGCGATATTAACTTCGCCAATACGGATAATTTCGTTCGCTTTGACTCGACCGTCGATCGTATCGAATCCATCCGCGGTGGCTCGGCCTCGACATTCGCGAGCAATTCACCGGGCGGCATCATTAATATCATCAGTAGAACCGGTGGCAACGACGAGGGCAGCGTCGGACTGACCTTTGGCGCGGACTATGATGAATTTCGCACCGACTTCCAATACGGTGGTCGTCTTGGCGATGATTTGAGCTATCACATCGGCGGCTTCTTCCGTGACGGAGAGGGCGTGCGCGACACCGGTTTCAACGGCGACAATGGTGGCCAGATCAAATTCAATATCACGAAAGACTTTGACGATGGTTTTCTTCGCTTTTACTTCAAACGACTGGATGACAAGGTAACCACATACTTGCCCTCACCCATTCTGGTCAAGAGCCAGGGGAGTTTCGGACCAGTGGCTGGCTACAATGCAAGCTCACAATCCACCCACTCGCAGGAAACCAACAATTTCACTACCTTTGATCAATTCGGCAACCCGGTCAGCCGGGCAGTATCGGATGGCATCCAGTCCAAAGTTACCGCCTTCGGCTTCGAGTTCGACAAAGATATCGATGATACTTTGACGATCAACAACAAATTCCGGACCTCCAGCGTTACCGGTGGATTTATCTCGCCGTTTACGGATGGATTTGCCGGTGGCACAGACACGATTGCCAATAAAGGCGCGGCCTTGTGCGCTGGTGCGAGTGTAGGTGGCGTCGGTCTCGATTGTTCGGCTGGCGTGGTAGCGACAATCGACGGACAGCCGGCAGATCCAAACCAGATGGCTTATACGAATCTTTTGTTTGACACAACGTTTGACGATGTTGGCCTCATGGTCAATGACTTCAAAATCACCAAGCAGGTTAATAGCGTTTCTATAACGGGTGGTCTGTACTATTCCAAGCAGAATATTGATATTTCCTGGAACAGTTGGCAAACACGAATGCAAACGTTGAGCGGAAAAAACTCTCAAAATATCAACTACGTGGCGACCAATGCGGGCATCGACGCTAACGGAGCACCGGTCGACGTGGTGCTGGCCGACAACGGAGCCTTAACGCAGAGTTTTCTCGCCTGGGACTGGGATCTCGAGTACACGACAATCGCGCCCTATCTGAATATAGGTTTCGATATCGGCGACCGGTTCTCAATCGATGCCAGCGTTCGTCAGGATAATGTTGAAGCGCGTGGACAACGGCTGGATGCGTGTTGTGGCGGCAATGTATCGACAGATCTGAACGGTAACGGCTCGGTTGGGCAGTTCGAGGTGATCGGAGGAGTGATCACCCGCCTTGATAGTGACGCATTGCTCGAAAACTCAGGCGCTACATCGGGCGGATTTATTAGCGGTGGTGTTCGCAGCCTCAACAGCAACAATGCGGCGGTTACCAACGTTAATTACAATGCGGACAATACGGCGTACTCCCTGGGTGGTTCGTATTTGCTCAATGACGATTCTTCCGTTTTCGCTCGCTACAGTGATGGTGGACGTGCCATCGGCGACCGTCTGACACAGGTTGCCGGCTCACTCAATCCGAATGGCAGTCTTACCAGCACCACAGATGGCTATGATAACGTCACGCAGATCGAACTTGGCTACAAGTATTTCGGCAGTAACTGGTCGATATTTGGAACCTACTTCAACACCGAGGTTGAAGAAACGAATTCCGAAATTACCAGTGGCCTGACCTTCATTCGGAAATATGAAGCCGACGGCATTGAACTGGAAGGCGATGTCTCTATCGGCCAGTTGTTCAGCATCAGCGGCAACCTCACCTGGAGTGATGCGGAAATCGCGAGTGACCTGACCAACCCAGGTGTGGTCGGTAACACACCGCGTCGGCAGGCGGATTTCATCTGGACGATAACGCCTGATTTCAGTACCGACAATTTCTCGGTTGGTGCAACATTGCAGGGATCGACTGACTACTTCGTGCAGGACAACAACAGTCTGAAGCAAGACGCGTACAATCTGATCCATCTATACGGCACCTGGTACGTCACCGATGAGTTGGCACTGAGCTTCAATGTTAATAACCTGACAGACGAATTCGTGATTACGGAATCGGAAGAGGGCTCCGCAAATAATGGCGACATCGTCAGAGCGCGAGCGTTAAGCGGCAGGTCGACATCTATCGGTGTAACGTACAACTTCTGAAGTCGCAAATTCCCAATTCGCGAGGCGGCACAGGCAAATTCCGATGCCTGTGCTGCACCACGGCGACAAGCAATGTTAAATGCTTGGTCAATGAAGGTCGCCGCAGGCGATGTCAAGTCAGTTAGGGGGCGACAAGTAGATGCGTAACGCCGTTCAGCTAATTGCCTATGTTGACCGCCTGGCAGGAGACCTGTCTGGCGTGCGGGCGCTATTGAACAATGAGTTGTCGGGCTTGTTCGGCGGAATTCATCTGTTACCGTACTTCACGCCTTACGACGGCGCCGATGCGGGTTTCGATCCGGCAGATCATTTGTCAGTCGATGACCGTCTCGGCGACTGGGACTCCTTGCGCAAACTGTCAGATCAGACCTATGTCATTAGTGACCTGATCGTCAATCATGTTTCCACCGAATCACCGCAGTTCAAAGATGTGATGCGTCGTGGGGAAGCGTCCGACTATTGGGAATTGTTTCTCAAGCGAAGCGACTTTTTTCCGGACGAACGGTCTTCCGCGAATATCGATAAAGTCTATCGACCTCGTCCAGGCTCACCATTTACGACGATTACTCTCGACAACGGGACTTCGCACGATTTCTGGACCACCTTCAGCTCTCAGCAATTGGATATCAATGTTGAATGCGTGGCAGGCCGCCACTACCTGGAATCCATTCTGCAACAATTTGCGGAGGCCGGCGTCAAAGGCATCCGCCTGGACGCCGTAGGCTACGCGATCAAACGCCGCGGAACGGAGTGCTTCATGTTGCCCGAGACCTTCGGCTTCATTGAATCGCTTCGCGAGGCGGCGGCTCGGCACAATATGGACGTGTTGGTCGAAATACACTCACATCATCAGACCCAAATTGATATCGCAGCGCGTGTTCCCTGGGTATACGACTTTGCGCTCCCACCACTGGTTTTGCATACGCTCTACAGCGCTGATGCAGCAGCGCTGAAGAAGTGGTTCTCTATATCTCCCCGAAATTGTATTACTGTTCTCGATACTCACGATGGCATAGGTATTGTCGATGCGGCAGGAGATGGTGAGCGAACGGGTCTTCTAAGCGATGAGCAGGTCGATGAACTTTTGGTACAAATTGATATTCGGACCGAGGGCCAAAGTCGCCTGGCCAGTGGCAAGGCAGCGTCCAATCTCGATATTTACCAGGTCAATACGACGTTTTATGATGCACTCGGCCGGTCCGACAACCTTTACCTGCTTGCCCGCGCGATACAGTTTTTCGCACCTGGCGTGCCGCAAATCTACTACATGGGTTTGCTGGCCGGGGAGAATGATACACAACTGTTAGTAAAGACGGGTGTAGGTAGGGACATCAATCGTCATTATTATACGGCCGAAGAAATCAATATCGCGATCAGAAAGCCGGTGGTCCAGTCGTTACTGGATTTGATCCGCCTTCGCAACTCCGCACACGGTTTTCAGGGTGATTTCGATATGCCCGATTGCCCGGATAATCAGCTGCGAATTCGGTGGCGAAGGGCGGGTGACAGCATTGAGCTTTGCATTGATCTAGAGACAGTGAGCGGTGTTATTACGCAGCGTGAGAACGAGATCGTCAATCAATACACTATTTCAAATACGTTCAACGAAGTGCTCGAAAACTAAATGCAGGGGTCCGGCAAATGAGTGGCACACACCCAGGTCATAACCTCAGAGCTATTCGGTGGCTTACCTATTTGATGTTCATGATGTTCGCAATGACCACAGATGCGGTCGGCGTGATTATTCCCGAGGTCATGAAGTCCTTCGACTTGAGTATGACGGCCGCCGGCCTCTTGCACTACGGACCTATGATGGCGATCGCGCTGGCTGGAATATTTCTCGGATACCTGGCCGACAAGCTCGGGCGAAAGAAAACGATAGTATTAGGACTCGGGCTTTTCGCGATCAACTCCTATCTCTTCGTACTGGGAGAGTCATTCGGCTTCTATCTGAGTTTGATGATGTTGTCTGGATTGGCTATTGGCGTATTCAAGACAGCCGCATTGGCCTTGATCGGCGATATCTCCGAGTCGACTACAGAGCACACCTCAACCATGAATGGCGTCGAGGCCTTCTTCGGTGTGGGCGCAATTATTGGACCACTCATCGTGACCTACCTGCTCGCTCAGGGGATTGATTGGAAATGGTTATACGTGATTGCCGGGACTCTATGTGTGGTGCTCATCGTCACGGCCTCATTGGTACATTATCCCGAGACGATGAAAGCCTCGGACGAGCCAATAAATTTCGCGCGAACGCTCACAATGACGAAGGATCCTTACGCGCTGGGTTTTTCGCTGGGGGCGTTTCTATACGTTGCGACTGAAAGCGCTATCTACGTATGGATGCCGACCTATCTGCTGGGCTACGAAGGCAATGCAACGTTGCTCGCGAGCTATGCGCTGACGATATTTTTCGTTCTACGCGCGTCGGGTCGGTTTGTCGGTATCTGGATGATGGCGCATTTCAACTGGGCCGCCGTTTTGACACTTTTCAGCGGTGCAATTGCGGCCTGTTTTCTTGGCAGTGTGATGGGTGGCAGAGACTGGGCAGTATTCCTGTTGCCTCTCTCTGGCCTCTTTATGTCGGTCATCTATCCAACGCTGAATTCAAAAGGCATTAGCTGTTTTCCAAAGAACAAGCATGGCACAGCGGCGGGAGTGATCCTGTTCTTTACTGCACTTGGTGCCGCGTTTGGCCCGCTAAGTATGGGTCTGGTGAGTGACGCTTTCGGCAGCGATGCGAGATACGGCTTCGTTCTGGCAAGCGTATTCTCCGCTATTTTGTTCGCTGGATTTCTTTTTAATATGCTCGCGGAACCAACGAAGCAACGCTTGTTGGATCTCGACCAAAGTGAATATCTGCCGGAGCAGAAAGGTTGAACAATAGTAGTCCCTTACTGGCAACTGAGCTGACTCATGACGATCGCGGTTCTCGGTGAGGCATTAATTGACCTGATTGAAAGCGACAATGGCGCTTATCGGCCGCACCTCGGCGGCTCGCCTTACAACGTTGCCATAGGGCTTGCGCGGCAAGGCATAGCCGTCAGCTACCTTTCGCCGCTATCCGACGATACGTTTGGCGACCAACTGCATTATTCTCTCGAAACAGAAAATGTCGCTGTCCCAATCACGCGGCGATCGTTGTACCCGACTTCGCTGGCACTGGTAACGATTGATGATGAGGGCCTTCCAACCTATCGCCTGTATCGTGAGGGCATAGCAGACAAGGACACCTCATTCGAAGAAATAGAGTCAAATCTTCCGCCCGATCTGCAGATATTTCATACCGGTTCGCTCGCGATCACGCCCAGTCAGTTACCGACCATTCGGAAGATTTTCGGGTTGATGCGTCAGCGCGGCGTGGTTATCAGTATTGATATCAATATTCGTTTACGAGCGAGTATCTGGATGGAGTCAGGTCGCTGCTTGGTGCGGCCGATATCGTGAAAGCGAGCGACGAGGACCTGGAGGCGCTGCAGATTCTCGATGATCCGCGAAAAAGTGCTGAGATCGCGTTCTCCGAGATGAGTTCCGGAATGTTGCTGTTAACCGAAGGACGCGGCGGCGCTGTACTGTACACAGCGCAAGGCACGATTGAGCAAAATGCCTATCCCATCGCTCACGTAGAGGATACGATTGGTGCAGGAGATACATTCCATTCTGCGTTCATGCCAGCTTCCCGGTCAGGACTTATGTTGGGCCAGGCCGCCAACAAAAATTCGCAACACGTGTGATACGTCCTGCCTGAACTGATCCGGGGTTAGCTCCGGGCCTCCGCAGCATTCGATGCCGGTCACGGCGCTGAGAATCAGATCTGCTGCCTGAGTACTTGAGAGCCCCTGCTCATCCAGTGCAATTTCCCCGGCATTGTCTGCATCTTCGAGCAGCTGAACCAGGACGGCGTGAAAACGAACATGACAGGCGGTCGAGACGTCGCCGCACAGGCGATTATTTTCGTCGAGTAGCTCGGAGCCATGTTCGGTAGCAGCCAATAACTCGAATACCACGGTCGTCTTTGCCTCGAACAAGGCAGTCAGGCGTATCTGCAGCGGCCCTGTGGTGTCAATCACTGCTTCGGCAGCAATAATCAGCTTGCCATGAATGTCCTCGCACAGTGATCGAAACAACGCTTCCTTGTTGTCAAAGTACAGGTAAAGCGCGGCGCGGGAAATTCCGGCTTCCCCGGCCACCTCATCCATAGAGGTTCGTCGATAGCCGTGACGTGCAAAGCAGCACACGGCCGCACTGATGATGGACTCGTGCCGATCTGTTTTTCGCTGTGCTGCGCTACCCATGCTGGCAAATTTGACAAATCATGACCAACATGTCAAATTTAGCGATCTAAACAATTTAGACAAATAGTGACCATGTTGTATAGAAAACGTGCTTTTTCGCCCCGGCGTTACCGATCTTGCAATGCTCCATGATCGAAAGTTATTCCGTTCGTACGCGAAAAACACTTTTTTATCAACAACATACGAAGTTACCTGTAGATATCGATAAGGAGATCAGCATGAATAGAAGTCAAATCAGCCTGGCCATCGCGAGCCTGGTTCTCGTTTCAAGCAGTTTTGCGGCGGACGACGTTAAAACCGACGCCGCGAAAAAAGCGGCTGTCGAGGCCTGCTCTGTCGAAGCGACTGAGAAATACGGAGCGGCAGAAGTCGCATCCAAACCGCGGAAAAAGAAAGTGGGTCGGACCAGTGGTTACGGCATCAAGATGAACGTGGGAAGCAAGAACAAGGCCGTTAGCTGCATTGCTTCGAGCGACGGAACGGTGACGTTTTTCAATGGCAGCATCTGACACCGGCTACGCGTCCGGGCGGCATGCCTCTCAGGATATGGGTTCTCCGGTAAACCCGGGGAACTCACATTCTAGGGATTCAGAACGTCACTGATCTTTTTCTTGAGACCAGGAAGTAGTGTTTCAGAAAACCACGGATTCCGTTTTAACCAAATGTTATTGCGTGGGCTCGGGTGTGGCAGTGGAACCCTGTTTGGAGCGAAGTCTTGCCATGCGCGTACGGTCTCGGTCAGATTCCTGCCCGTATTCCCCAAAATAAAACTAAAAAAATACTCAACCTATTGGCGACCGAAATTCTGCTTGCGGCGCAGGAGATGGCCGATGATCCGGCATACTGAGCTGCCAGGCAGTCTAAGTCGGCCGCGAAGCGTGCATCCACTCGCTCCGCTATCACTCTTTCGAAAGGGCGGCGCGCCCCCGGCTTGCAAAGTTCCAAGGATGAACTCTGCCGCCAGTCGATCAACTTGACGGGCATCGTACGACGATTGGCCCTGATCAATATCAGCCTGCAAGAGGAGCCGGAGGATCAGCGTCTCGAATTGTGGACGCGAGATGCACAGATGAGGCGAAACAGGGCATTCCGCTCGATTGAGGCTGAGCGTAATGCAAAAACATGAGATGGAGTCGGGAACAAGGATCGGCACCGCCGCGGAAAATTGCCGCATGGTGTAACGCCGGTGGCTTCTCACCCTGATCCGCTGCCGTTTTATACGGTATATTTCGAGAATATTCTCCGGTGGTGCGAACCAAATGCTGCTTGCAGTTACAGCGAACGCTCGACGCAGATCAAGACCCATTCCGTGGCGGCGCATCCTGCTCGCCGCAACGTTCACTCTTGTGCTGCAATGTCTGATCGGTATCACTATTTTCATCTTGTACGCATCGCAACCAGACATTCAACCGCTGAGTTCAGCGATGGCGCAGGAAGTATCACTGCCATCTTTGGCCCAGGTCGATGACAGTGCCTGGCAACCACTCGAACTTCCCAACAAGATTTGCCGGAAGGCGTGTCAATCGCATTTCAAGGCGTACCGTCTGTCACTGGACGATATATCGAGCAGAAAGAGTCAAGCCTTGTACGTGCGCACGTATGACGGTGCCATGGCTGCTTATATCAACGGTGAGAAGATCGGACAGACGGGTTCCATGCGAACACCAATTGCCGACATGACCTATCACCCTGCTTTTTTTGATATTCCGGATGCATTGTTATCCGAGACCTCGAATACTCTCGACATTGTTGTCGCATCGCTGGTCCCGGAAGGCGGCCGTTTGACAGCGCCGTTCGTTGGTGATCGCGAACTCCTGCACCATTCTTTCACCATCGCAAATAGCCTCACGATCGAATCGTTGGCGGTTATTAACGGTATCCTCGGCGTGTTCCTGTTCATATCTGTGCTGCTCTATTTCGCTGCGGGCCGGGACCAATTGTTCGTCTGGTTCGGATTGTTACTGCTGTTTAGTATTCTTAGAAATCTCAACGTCCTGCTTCCCGAGTGGCCGGCTGATACGTTAATACGCAATGGCATTTATCTGTGTTCGACTCTCGGTGTCTTGCTCGCATCCGGTGGTTTCGTTAGCCGGCTGGCGGCGAAAGGTACGTCACGGTTCGACATTTTCTTGATAGTGGCCTGGATTCCGGCAAGCCTGTTGATTTTCATTGGCTTGAATGTGGATATGTGGGCTGCATGGGCGATTTCGATCGAGTTGACGCGCTTACTGACGTTGACGCTGGGCGTTTGGTTGCTGCTCCGCTTCATTTTGTACTCGGCGACGTTACCGCCAGTCGTGCAGGGCAGTATATTTGCACTACTAAGTGCCGCGCTGTCGTTAATGTTGCATGACGTGTTCGGTTCATTACCGCCGCGCCTGTTGTTGTTCCAGCTGTCGAACCTGGCGGCATTGCCAATAATTTTAAGTTTTTGTGTCGTGCTTGCGTATCGGTACAGAGACCAGCTGATAAGAATCAACCAGCAGAACACGCTGTTGAAATCGGCCGTCGCCGAAAAAGAAGCCGAGCTCGCGGTCTCCTACGCCGAACTCAGCAGGGCACGCGATGCAGAGGTGTTAGCCAACGAGCGCCAACGCATCATGGAGGACATGCACGACGGTGTTGGTGGCCGGCTGGCTACACTGTTGCAGCGGCTCCGCCTGACACCCGGTGGGGACGACCATCTCGCTGGCGAACTGCAAAATAGTCTGAACGACCTGCGATTGATTATCGACTCACTCGACTCAGTCACCGGCAGTAACTTTGGCTACGCGCTCGGCACGTTTCGCCAGCGTATCGAGCCCTGGCTTGTCGACAACGATATCGATTTGATTTGGAAAATGGATCTTGAGTACGAGCCTGGCCCGGGACCGGCGAGAACCCTGCAGATCTACAGAATCTTGCAGGAGTCGCTGAACAATGTCATTCGCCATGCGAATGCCCGGCAAGTGCGTATTCACGTAGCGGCGCGCGGTACGAGTATATTTATTACGGTCGCCGATGATGGCACGGGACTGTCATCGCAGGGTCAGCGCGGGCGAGGGCTGGATATAATGAATCGGCGAATTAAGTCGCTAGGTGGCCAGATGAGCATTGACTCGACGCCGGCAGGTCTCACGCTCAGTTTTACGATACCGGCAAACACCCCTTGATCATGGGGGTCGATATTGAGCCCAAAACACGTATCGTAGGCCGATGGCAGCGATCCCCGGACTGAATTCGTGAGCGGAATACGCGTTCTCGTGATCGAAGACGATCTTGAGTTCGCGCAGCAGTTTTGTCGACACATTTCGCAGCACGGCGGTTTCGCGCCACCGGACTGTGCCGGGTCCATCGCTGAGGCGCGGCAACGGCTATCATGCTCTCGCTACGACATTCTTGCTATCGACCTGGAACTACCTGACGGTAACGGGCTCGAATTAGTCGCCGATGCAACATTGCAGGGTAAGAAAATCATCGTTACCGTATTTGGAGACGAAACGTCCGTGGTCGATGCGATAGCTGCCGGCGCAAACGGTTTCGTTTTGAAAGATGCCGCTAGTCTTGTCGATGCGCTACTTGATATCCATGCGGGCCACGCGCCGTTGTCTGCGTCTGTAGCCGCCCATGTGTTGCACCGTTTTCGAGACCTCGCTGGGACTGTGCCGTCCACGTCATCGAGCTGCAGTATTTTGAGCCCGCGAGAAACTGAGACGTTGCAATCACTGGCGCTGGGCCACACATATAAGGAAACAGCCGACAAGTTGGGCATTTCACACCACACGGCGGCCGATCACATCAAGAATATCTATCGCAAGCTTGCCGTTAACTCGAGCGCGGCTGCTGTGTATGCGGGTATCAGCGCGGGCCTCATCGCGGTACCGAAACAAGTTTAGTGTGAGCTGACGCACAAACCAGCAGGCACTTTTCAGTATCGACTTCACAGTTCCCGCGAAACCCCCTGATCCGGGGATACAACGCTCGCTTGTGTTCCGCTGCAATCACCCTCAACCGCGGTGCGCCATGTGCTCCGCTCAATTCGGTAGCCGATGAAGAGGGTTCAATTGTGAAAATCTCGAGTTCAGTAACACGTACTGCCACCACGCTGTGCTGGTTGGTCCTGATGTCCATCAGTATGACGGGCTGCAATAATTCTTCCGACTCGGCGCTGCAGCCGCCACAGTTGCAGCAGGGCAATATCGTCAACACCAGGATTGCGGGCCTCAGCTACACGACCGAAACGCAGTCCGGCGTTACGGATGTGGACGGTGGATTCTCATTCCTGGCTGGCGAGACAATCCGTTTCTCCTTTGGCGATACGGTACTCGGCGACGTAGCGGCCAAAACTCAGTTGAATTGGTTCGAACTGATCGGCCTGGGTGAAATTCCGGTCGGCTATCGTGACATCTCGAGGAATCAGTATGGCAAAAATGATGCGCCGTCGTTATCAAGGCTCGGCGCCATAGCCTCTATTCTGGAAACGGTTGATGATGATCGCGACTCGAGCAACGGCATCAACATTACGCCGGCGGTAGCCACTATGTTTAGCGGTGTCGATATCGATCTGGAATACACAAATTCGCCAGCGCATGACGTCAGTTTCGAACGGCTGCTGCGACACGCTGTTCGCAACGGCGAGCTAACGGCGCGGGAACTAAAGAGTGGTTCCTTCGCCCTCCAGGAGGTTTACGACAATCACGGCATTGATCCGCAGTTTGTCGCCTACCGACGCGCTGAACGAGACAATGACAACGACGGACAGACCGACTACGTTCACGATCTCACCTTCTCCGTTGAAGGCCTGCCTACACGGGACGAGATTGATGACGATGCTGACGGTAGCCCGAATACTGTTGCCTATTTAACCTATGACGCAGAGGGTCAGCTTCTCTCCTATACCGCTGACAACAACGCGGATGGCATTGACGACCGTATTTCTATCTTCCAGTACGACGCAATTGGTAAACGTGCCAGCATCACGACCGACTTCGATGGAGATGGCATAGCGGAGATGACCGAACTGCTAACCGTCAACGATGATGCTCTTCGCGTGCGTCGGGAGGTCACGGACACAATCAGAGGCCGGCATACCATCGAGGTTTGGACAACTGACAGCGTCGGTAACAGAACGATGTATGATCGCGACGACGATGGCGACGGAAGCTTCGATGTTTTTGTTGCATTAACCTACGACGAAGCGCTCGGACCCTGGATCACTCGCTCGCAGGATGATAACCGGGACGGCACGTTCGAGGAATACCGGGAGAGAGATTACGATGCAAATGAGTTGTTGGTGCGCGACGCTATCGACACGGGTGCGAACGGTGTTTTCAACTGGATCGAGTTGAGGACCTACGACAGCAACTCCCGGCGAACACAACTAACGCGTGACACTAACGGTGATGGCGGTCCGGACTACATCGTACTGACGACCTATGACGCAAACGGGAATACCACCCGAACAGCCTATGATACCGATGGGGACGGCTCATTTGACAGCATATTCAGTTCTACTTTCGACACCAACGATAACCTTGTTCTCAACGAGGTCGACAATGACGGGGACGGCAATTCGGATCGAATAACCTCCAGGCTCTTCAATTCGGACGGCAATATGATTGAGCAGGCCTACGACCAAAATGCCGATGGCACGATCGATAGCTACATCTACAATATATACGATGCGAGCGGCTATCTCATTCGCACAGACAGAGATGACGATGCGAATGGCAGCATCGATCGTGTCGACTCGAAATTGGATTGGCGGCCGATCACGATCTCGGCCGGCTTCAATTAGGGCCAGTCCCAAATCGGGCGCCGACGCCGCAAAATGATCTGTGGCCAATCTCGCATCGAACCTGGTTTTATCCGATCACTTCCGTCCTGTTTCCTGGATCGGTGATTCGTCCGCTATGGCGAGCCGTCTTTTGCAAGGCGAATGCCGAGAAACTGCCAGCGTGCGTCCGGGTAAAAGAAACTACGATAGCTGGAGCGAATGTGATCACTCGCCGTTACACAGGAACCGCCGCGAACCGTCATCTGGTTACACATAAATTTGCCATTGTATTCGCCGAGAGATCCGTCCAGCGGACTGAAGCCGGGATAGGCGGAGTAAGCGGAGGACGTCCACTCCCAGACGTCACCGAACATCTGACTATTCTCGGCGGGGGCCGGATGCCACAGCATCGATTCCAGAAAATTGCCCTCGACCGGGACTTTGTTCGCCGCTGACTCCCATTCGAATTCGGTAGGCAACCGTGCTCCGGCCCAGCGCGCAAATGCATCGGCTTCGTAAAGACTGACGTGAGTCACAGGCGCGGCCGGATCGATGGGCCGCTGTCCACCGAGGGTGAATTCTGACTCACCGTTTTCACTCCAGTAAAGCGGTCGGTCCCAGCCGCGCTCCTGAATGGTGGCCCAGCCATCGGACAACCACAGCGTGCATTCCTGATAGCCACCATCTCGCATGAATTCGCGATACTCATCGTTGGTAATCAGGCGCGAGCCGATGGAGTGTTCCTGTAGTAGCGCAGGGTGTCGTGGTGTTTCGTTGTCGAAACAGAATCCCTCGCCGGTTGCACCAAACTCCTGTATTCCGCTCACTCCCGCCAGGAAACGATGTGACGATGGTGATACAGGGTCCCGCAGGTTGAGATCAGGATTCACGACGGGCTGAATCGGATTGCAGGAAAAAACGTGTTTGATATCGGTCAGGAGGAGTTCCTGGTGCTGTTGTTCGTGATTCAGGCCAAGCTCAATGATTGCCGCGACGTCAGGGTCCCCCCCTGAAACTTGCAGCAATTTGATGACGCCGGCATCGACGTGTTGCCGGAAGTTCACGATCTCCCTGACCAACGGCCGGGTCAGCAATCCTCGTTTGGGTCGCGCGTGCATCTGGCCGGCACTGTAATAATAGGAGTTGAATAAATAGTGATAGCGACTGTCGAAGCAGCGATACTCGCTCAAATTGTTTTGGAGCACGAAGCACTCGAAAAACCAGGTCGTGTGTGCCAAGTGCCATTTGGCAGGGCTTACGTCCGGCATGCTTTGCACGACGTAGTCTTCTGCCGCCAGGTGAGTACACAACGATAGTGTGGTATCGCGAATCCTGGTGTATCGATTCGCGAGCGACTCCTGGAAATCGCTGGCGTCAGTCGTCGCTGGGTGTCGCACTTCTATTTCACTCAATCGGATTCGAGCAGGTGTATGCTAAAAAGACGATCATCGTCCACCCAGTCGGTCGTGCTGCGCCAACCGGCACTGCGGGCGAGCTGACGGAATCCATCAACCGTATACTTGTGGGAATTTTCGGTATGAATGGTTTCTCCCGCGCGAAAAGCGACCTTATGCGTGCCATCGATCGAGACTCGCTGATCTGTGAGGCTTACCAGATGCATTTCAACGCGCGAACGGCGGCGATCAAAAAACGCCTGGTGTGCGAAATTTCTCAAATCGAAATCGGCTCCGAGTTCTTCGTTAATTCGGACCAGAACATTCTTGTTGAATCGCCCGGTGACACCGGCGGAATCGTCATAGGCACGCTCAAGTTTGTCGACCGCTTTGGCGAGATCAACACCAATCAGCATTTTCGAATTTGCGCCAAGCAACTTGCGTGCACTTTGCAGAAAGCTGACCGCCTCCGTTGGCAGAAAATTGCCAATAGTAGATCCCGGGAAATAGCCCAGGCGGTGGTCGGGCGTTCCGGAGGGCAGCTGTAGTTGCGCGGTGAAGTCTGCTACCAGCGTGCTAACTGTTATGTGAGGATAAGAGGATTCGACCACTCTCGCCGTCGAGGCCAGCAACTCTTCCGAGACGTCGATCGGTATATAGCGAACCACACCAGGAAGCGTCGATAACAGGATGTCACTGCGTTCGCCAGAACCGCTGCCAAACTCGACGATGGCGCGTGCAGCGCCGCAATGTTCGCCGATCTGTCGGGCGATTGCCCGCATTAAGCTGGTTTCGGTACGGGTGATGTAGTACTCCGGCAGCGCCGTGATTTGCGCGAAAAGTTCGCTGCCCGTCGCATCGTAAAAGTATTTCGGATTCAGTGTCTTGCGCTCGGCATTCAGCCCGGTGAGCACGTCATCCAGAAACTGCTCCCGCTCCGATTGGAGGTATACCGGCTGCTGCATCAGGGTGCTACTCTTCATTGATATCCACCGACTTTACCTCCACTCGATCCGCATAGAACGCGATGTATCCTGCTATGGATTCAACCTCCTCATAAACGGCCGGGTAAACCCACGCGATATCTTTCTTTTTGCCGTCAATCTCCGTCGCGAAGTAGTCGGCTTGCCCTTTGAACGGGCAGGTTGTCCTGGAATCGCTTTGCAGCATTGTCTCGCTGCGCACATCCTGCGGCCGAAAGTAAATGACAGGTTCGTAGCCGTTCTCAATGAGCAACAGCGCTCTGTTGCTTTGTGCGACGGTGCTACCGTCCAGCGATACGCGCCAGCATTTGTCACTGGTTTGAATGTTCACCTTGTGTTCCGGGTAACGGGCGGCACCCGGTGAGGGCCCTAACGATGTGCTCATGAAAATCGACGCTCTGTCCTGACAGACAGTGACACTAATCTGAATGAGCCCTGTTTTGCTACAGGCGAAAAAAACACAGGGTGGTGCAAATTTCGACCAGAGCAGTCAGCCTGTCCAGGGTGGGTGTGATCAAGCTGGACCACCAATCGAATACAGGCAGGTCACATAGGCCCAATGGGCGCGTCGCCAACGATTCGGCTTCTCTTACTCTCTATCGCTTCGGCGGCAAATGCGCGAAACGCCCGCATGCGCGCCGCGTCGCGGAGATCCGGATGGGTCAGGAGCCAGAGATCGTAGCTAAGGTAAGGTTCGCAGTTCGGAATTCGCTGCAATCCTTGCACGCGGTCGCCGAAAAAGCACGGTAGCACGGTCAAACCCAGACCGCAGCGCGCCGCTTCCGCCTGCAGCAATACATCGTTCAGTCGTCCGTAAATCGGGAGGTTCGGGAACGGTGATGCCTTCACCCATGCCGGAAACCGCTCGAAATCGTTCCAACCTATCCACCGTGCTGAGCTATTCGAACGGCCGGGATCGTGTTCTGCGAGGTAAGCATCGCTGGCATAGAAGCAATTCTTGATGGTGAGCAGTTTCCGGCCAATCAGCTCTTCGGGAGGGCTTGCATTACGTCCCATGATACGAAGTGCGACGTCAGCCTCGCGCCGGCTGAGGTTAAGAGGATCGTAGGAAACAATGATGTCAAGATCGATATCCGGATAAAGGCGGGTGAACTCGACCAGGTCGTCCATCATCAGGTACATCGCGATGATGTTGGAGGTCGTAAACCGAATCTCTCCGCTGAGTTGTGCATCGCGACCCTGCAACTGGCGCTCTGCAGTTAGTAACGCATCCTCCGCCCGGATCGCAGACTTCAGCATCAATTCACCAGCGCCCGTCAAGCGGTAACCACGCACATCGCGATCGAATAGTCGTACGTCCAGGTCCGACTCGAGCTGATCCACACGGCGGGTCACCGTCGAATGGCTGATGCCTTGCTCTGCCGCCGTCGCCCTGGCAGAGCCGCTACGTGCCAGGGCCAGGAACAGTCTGGTGTCGTCCCAATTCATGGTCGATTCTCGCACCGCTACGTGAGAATTATGTATCTGGTGGAGCGCCAATTGTCCACTTATACAACGCGTCAAGTCAACATTTCGTCGGTCAGGCTGGCGGCTGGTGAAACGGCTGATGCTTGTTACCGGTTTGTGTCGTTTCTTCAAGAACCGATGGGTCGAATCACATTTGGCGTCAGGGTGGGCTGGGCCCCACCAGGCACCTTCGGATCAGTTAGTAAAGTAGACTGTCTCCGTAGTTGGGGAGAATGTTATGGCGTACCAGGTTAGTCAGGAAGAGATTGATGGCTTCGAAAATGACGGGGCGGTCGCTTTGCGAGGCCTTGTCAGTCAGGCGGGTTTGCGGCGACTTGCGGGTGCTATCGAAGCAGATATTCGAAATCCCGGACCATTCTTTCACGGTTACGAATCCGCTGAGGGTCGATTTCACGGCAACCTTCGGCTGTGGGAAAGCAATGATATTTTTCGTGAGTTTTGTCTGAAGTCTGAATTTCCCCGAATCGCCCAGACGTTTCTCGGCTCACAGAAAGTCAATCTTCTTTACGATCAGTTGTTCGTTAAGGAAAGCAGCATGAGTCAACGTACGCGTTGGCATAACGATCAACCTTATTGGCCTGTTCGAGGCTGGCAGGTGTTATCAATCTGGATCGCGCTGGATCGGACGACCGCCGAGAACGGTCGTGTTGAATTCATTCGCGGCTCGCATCGCTGGGATCGCTGGTTCCAGCCGGAAGTCTTTGGCAAGACGGCTGCCATTCACCGTTATGAGCGCAACCCGGAATTTGAGGATATACCCGATATCGAAGCGGATCGGGACAGCTACGACATCGTCTCCTGGGATCTGGAGCCCGGTGATGCCTATGTTTTCCATGCGATGACGGTTCACGGTGCTGGTGGAAATGCCTCCAGCACTCGCAGAAGACGTGGCTACACGGTGCGCTATACGGGTGACGACGTCGTTTATGATATTCGAAAAGGACTAAGCAAGCCCTTGTTGTGCGACACGCTCAAATCGGGTGACCCACTCGATAGCGATCGCTTCCCGGTCGTTGTGAAAGCGTCGTGAGCGGTGACGGTACCCCTGTCGCTTACCATTTCGCGTACGCGTTGTGGCCTCTATTGAAGATGAATAACGAAAGGTAAGGTATGAACCGGCTATCTGTTTTCCGTTCTGCCGCGGCGTCCTGGCGCAGGCACTTGGTCCTGACCGTGTTGCTGGTTCTACCGGTTCTCGCCGCCGCCGCCGGAGGAATGAGCGACAAGGAAATTGCAATTCTTGCGCAACGGGCGATGGAACAATTCGACGTTCCCGGAATGGCCATCGGTATCGTCCGAAACGGCGAAAAACTGTATGCAGAGGGACACGGTATACGGGAGGTCGGGCATTCGGGCCGGGTCGATGCCGATACGCTGTTCAAAATTGCATCGAACACCAAGGCGTTTACCACGGCGGCGCTGGCGATCCTGGTTGACGAAGGAGAAATATCCTGGGACAGCCCGGTTATCGACTTCATACCGGAGTTTCGGCTAAGCGATCCGTGGGTGACCGTTCAGTTCACCACAACAGATTTGCTGACACACCGTAGCGGATTGCCACGTTATGTCGGCGATCTCATGCTATGGCCCGAGCCCAACGATTTCGTCGCCGCAGACATCATCGCTGCGCTGAAACATTTCAAGTTGGTCAGCGGATTTCGCACGGAATATGCCTATGACAATCTGCTTTACATCGTCGCTGGCGAGATCATTCCCCGAGTCACCGGTCGGAGCTGGGGCCAATTTGTTGATCAACGAATTATGCAACCACTGGGTATGAAACGTTGCTTCGCAGGGAATATACCCGAGCAGCAATTGAAAAATATCGCCGCGCCCCATGGTTTAGTCGAAGGGCGACTTCAGGTTATCGAACGTAGCCGAATTGCACGAAAACCACCAACATCCGCGGCGGCGGGCGGCATCGTTTGCGGATTGTCCGACATGCTTGTTTGGGCGCAAACGCAGCTCAACAAGGGAACATCGTCGGCGGGCTTCGAATTGTTCAGCGTCGACCGCAACCGCGAGCTGTGGCGTCCGGAAACCTGGCGCGAGGTTAGCGATCGCGATGCGCGGTTGCACGGCACGCACTTTAGCGCTTACGGACTGGGGTGGCGTCTTCGTGACGTGCACGGCTACAAAGAAGTGTCACATACCGGGTCGCTGGCCGGTATGCATTCCTACGTCGTACTGGTGCCAGAACTCGATCTAGGCGTAGTCGTGCTAAGCAATGGCTCGAATTCCGCTGCACGTTCGACCGTCATGACAGCCATCGTGCACTCTTTTATGCCGGTTGAGCCACGAGACTGGATCGAAACGTATGTAGAGTTCGCGCGATTGGATCGGGCAGAAAAACAGGCCGAGGCTGATGACAAAAAGACGCCTTTAACCTCTGGCGAATCAACATCGGTGCCAGACGCCATTCGATATACCGGTCTTTACCGGGATTCGTGGTTCGGTGAAGTGCACATTACGGAAGAAAACGGCCGCATGAAACTCGCCGCGGCCAAGTCAGCAAAATTGAGCGGGCCGATGCAGTATCTTGGTGATGACACCTTCATTGTTCGCTGGAGCGACAGAACCGTCGAGGTAGATGCCGTGGTTCGCTTCGAAGTCGGCGAGAGCGGTAATTCGACTTCAATGCTTATGAACAGGGAATTTGAGGACATGGAACGCAGCCTCGACTTTCAGGATCTGCATTTCGTCAAGGTAGATTAGTCCGCGTTGAAGCGGCACCTGATATTGCCGGTAGGGGCCTCAGATCAAGAGCAGTTTGCATAGGTAAACAGCGCTGATTGCGCCTACTGCATCGGCGATAAGACCGGCCGGTATGGCATGACGGCTGCGCACGACGCCAACGGATCCGAAATAGACTGCGAGCACATAAAAAGTCGTCTCCGACGAACCAAACATGGTCGCGCCGATCTTTGCGGGCAGCGAATCCACGCCGTATTCGTTGATGAGATCGGTAAGAAGTCCCAGGGAGCCACTTCCGGACAGGGGTCGCATCAACGCCAATGGCAGGTTCTCTGGCGGAAACCCAATAAAGTTGAGCACCGGGGAAAGCAGGTCCAGCAACAAATCCAGTGCACCCGAAGCGCGGAACATGCCGACCGCGACCAGGATAGCGACCAGATAAGGAATGATCTTGACGGCAATGGTAACGCCATCTTTGGCACCGACCACGAACACCTCATAAACCTTGATCTTCTTCACCGCCAGTGCATAAAAGGGAATACCGACCAGCAATGCCGGGATGATGTATTTTGCGGCTTCGCTAAGACCCTGAGCGATAAACTCAATCATGATAGTCATCCTCGGGCACGGTGTCCTCAATAGCCGTCGCGACGGAAAACCGCTTCCTCTTTTCCATTAGTTTGACCGCGATAATCGCCGCGGTCGTGGAAAACAGTGTTGCCAGAATCGTGGTGAGAAAGATGTCGCTGGCGGTTGCTCCCATTAACGCAACCACCGTCGCCGGTAATATGAGCTGGACGCTGGATGTGTTTATCGCCAGGAACATCACCATGGCGTTGGTGGCGGTTTCTTTGTGCGGGTTCAGTTCCTGAAGTTCCTCCATGGCCTTCAGTCCTAGCGGCGTCGCCGCGTTGCCCAGCCCCAGCATGTTGGCCGACATATTGAGGACAATGGATCCAATGGCGGGATGATCGGCGGGAACGTCGGGAAACAGTCGTATCGTGATTGGCCGCAGGCCCCTGGCAATCACTCTGATCAGGCCGGATGCCTCGGCGATCTTCATGATGCCGAGCCACAGTGCCATGATGCCAATCAGGCCGATGGCAATGTCGACTGATACTTTGGCCATATCGATAGCGGCTTCCGTGACCGCATCGATTTTGTCGTTGTAGATGCCGGCACCGAAGCCTATGGCCATCATGCCGAACCAGATGTAATTAAGCATTGGACTTCCCTGGTAGGGATTCCGTCATGCAACCGGCGCGTGCGGAATCAGGATAAAAGGATCTTTTTCATCGGCATGAAGTTCGATTTCATGCGAGATGGGTAGCGTGGCCTGATAGTCACCGTGGCCGGAAGGGAAATTGCTGATGATCGGGAAGTCGAAACCACTGCAAACGTCGAGAACGATTTCGTCGACCGTTTTCCCGAACGGAACCTTCGAGTCGCCGATATCCACCATCTCGCCGATCACGAGACCGCAAATATCATCCAGGCAACCGCTGTGCTTCAGATGTACCAGCATGCGGTCGATCGAATAAAGTTTTTCACCGATATCTTCCAGGAACAGAATGCTGCCAGCGGTATCAATCTGGCCAGAGGTGCCCATGCGATCGATGACGAGAACTAGATTGCCCCCCCAGGCCGGACCCCGGGCGGTCCCTGCCCGGAGCGTGCGCGCCTTGCAGGCCGCAACAGAGGAAATTTTTACATTCGACTGTCCGGATAAAACGTGCTGAAACGTCTCCAGGTTGTATGGCAGAGTCTGTTTGCCGTAGGTGGATAACATAGGTCCGTGGAAGGTTACGAGGCCGGATCGTTGCGCGATGGAGGACAGGATGCCGGTGACGTCGCTGTAGCCGACGAAAATCTTCGGATTTTGGCGAATAAGGTCGTAGTCGAGCATCGGCAGGACACGATTGACGCCGTAACCACCGCGTGCGCAAATTATGGCGTCGATCGACGGGTCCGCAAACATGGACATGATGTCTGCTGCCCGCTCCTCGGGTGAACCCGCATACTGGTCCTGGATCAGGCCAGTGCTTGCACCCAGGATCAGTTCGTATCCCAGTTTCTCGAATTCACTGATAGCGCGTTGCCGCCGTTCCGCTTCCAGCCAGTACGCCGGATTGACAATGCCTATGCGGGATCCGGCTTTGAGGCGATTCGGTTTTATTCGTTCAATCATTTCCAAGTGCGACCTTTGTGACATCGAATGCGATGTGCCCCTGTTTCAATTTGTGACGCTCATAAACATCTTCTGCTAACCGCTGTAATTTTCTACGAGTGTCAGAAAATTCCGGATCAAATGTCGACCGCTGCGACCTGAGCTCTCCGGGTGAAACTGGACCCCGTAAAGAGGCAGCGTGCGGTGCATCATGGCTTCGTTCGAACAGTGTGAAGAGCGCGCGAGCACAATGAAATGGTCAGGTAGTGACACGACCTCGGTGTGATCTTCCTTGAACGTATTCTCGGTAAGAAGACCGGAAAACAATGGCTCGGCTTGCAGAATTTCCAATTCACGCAAATCCCGATCCTCCTTTCCCATCGTGATCTCGGCTCCGTATAACAAGCCAATGACCTGATGGCCGAAACAAATTCCGAGTACCGGAATTGCGTACGCGGCTAGCGATTCAAAGTGTTCGAGAAACGCTACGCCGGTATCCCGAATCAGCGCCGGGTTGCCACTGATGATTATTGCGGCGGGCAAGTCTGCGCTCAATGTCGCCAGATGTGGCGGTGTGATAACCGTTGCCACCACACCGAGTTGTTCCAGTATCCGGACGATATCCGGCACTTTGCTGCTGCCGCAATCGACGATAGTAATCCTGGTATTTTCTGAAGCCTTCATCCTATCGTCTTGATAGCATAAATTTTCTCGAAATAGGTAAATTCCCGTGACATTCGGATCGACCTGAGTGGCGCTACAGAAACGCCGCCAGGCACATGTTCCTGGTCCGTGTTCGGATCGTTTTCCCAGCCGGGTCCGGCCGAATCGTGGATAACGTAAGGTTGATCATTCACCGTTCCGAGATACACCATGACGTGTCCTGGAGAATAAATCAGATCCCCCGCATCCGCACGGGCAAGTGCACGTAATTTGTTCTCGGTGCTGTCATGCGGTGAAAAGCGAATATTTCTTCCGATGGGGCTATGGCCCTGTTGCTCGGAATTGCGCGGCAGGTAAATGCCAAAGGTCTTGTAAACCTCCAGCACGAGTCCGGTGCAATCGCGTGCGTCACAGGAATGGCCCCAGCCGTAGCGCTCGCCCAGAAACTTGAAAGCCTGCTGAATGATGTTCTTGCGGGTGAATGGAAGAAAGCCCTCGTGGACGTCCTTGTCGCGTGCGATCAAGGCCATCGCGAAGGCTAGTTCACCATTCTGGTCGCAGACAGGCAATCGTACCGTATAACACGGGCCGGTACTTTTCCGATCGCCAACGGACGACCGCTCACTCGGGTCGATCAAAGGCACGCACACGCCCATGTCCAGCGGTAGTTCGGAGACGGCGGGCGACCGGGAATCTGATTCGGTGACCACCTTGCTACCCGTCACCACCAGATATTTCGATGCGCTTCCATACTGCAGAATTTCTTCCCGGAGCCCTGTGGCAATCCTGTCTTTCCGGATCCAGGCAGCGTAATTGTAGGATTGCACGAAACTCCACAAGCCGTCGTGGCTTTGGTGCAATACGACAACGGACTCTGCCGGGAATAGTCCGTTCTCCTGGAATCGATCGAGATCAATGGTCTCGGTCGATTTGAATATTACGTCCTCCGTTGGCCAGGTGCGCATGTCGGCACGCTGCAGGACCAGGGCGAAACGTACTGAAACAGTGTCCGGTATGGCGGCCAGGTTTAGACTTTTCTCGTACGCGGCATAATCGGCCTCGGTGAGTTTGCCCGCATCCCGATAGAAGTGGTCTTTGTCGTAAGGTTTGCTAATGGACTGAATGATGTCAGCGACAACCTCGCCCGACACACGGTCCGGGTAGGTGCTGAGATCGACCATATGGGGGTTTTCCGCGAAGGACCTCCGGTTCAACGACTCAATTCCCGGCAGGTCTCGCAGTACTTGCTCCGCCCGCTCCATTTGAGCAGACCAGTAGGAGGCTGATTGATGCATTCTCGAAATGCCGAATTACCGGCGCCGAAACGCCGACAGAACGGGGGCATCGCCGATGGCGATTTCGATGTGCAGTAGCTGGTCAAGTTGCTCTGGATAATATTTTTCGATCAACGCGAACAACACGGCGACAGTCTCGATCGTCGCCGTTCCAGTGACGCTCGATGGCCGAAAGTGCATCTGGAAAGCTCGGATCACATTTTCTGTCTGGTCGTCCACAGTGCCTGTGGGATCGATTTTGTAGCCATAAGCGAGCAGGGCCAATTGCACGTTCCTGAGCGGTAGTGGCGCGGCCTTGAATCGCTCCCAAAAACGGATGACTACGTCGTCGTCGTACCAGGCACCGTACCCCAATCGGGAGAGTCTTTGCCAGGGAAACCGTGGACCCGGATCTATCTTCCGGTCGGGCGCAATATCGGCGTGCCCGACAATATGAGTGGGGCGAATATCGGGATAGCGCTCACGAATTTCGTCCAGCAGTTCGACCAGCAGCGCAAGCTGAGTATCGGCGAAATCCGGGTAGAAGCAGATCCGGTCCGAGCTCCCTGAATACGGGTTGGAATTCTCGTCGCTCGCGTGGCAATAGGTTTGATTGACAAGCTCGATGCCGATGGACTGATCGTTGAGGCCGGTCTTTCCGGCCCAGTAACTCACACCGGCATGCCAGGCACGGCGCGTCTCGGGTACGAGTTGGTAGGTCTGGAGCCTGGTCTCAGCGTAAGTTACGTCGCCTGGTTCGGGGATCAGGTAGTGAGAACTGACGGAGTTGTCGGAGGGTTCCGTCAGGGATTCCAGGGCATCTTCGAAATTTGACGTTGTATGATGAATCACGATGATGCTGACGCGGCTATTCTGGTTGGCGGACTCGGTCTGCCGGACAGCCGTGTCGCTACAAGCGGTCAGTGTCAACAACAGGGCTATCGCGCCGCTGACGTTGAAACCCCTGACAGGCCTGGTGAATAACTGAATTCGCATATTTGACATACCGATAGCCCGGCTGAGGCTCATTGGAGATTGTTGAATAAATTGTTCCATACCCGGGGAGTAATGTCACCGCCGATCAGGAGATAAAGAATCATCACGATTGACCTCCTGATCACAAGCCGCCAATGTAGACGTATCAGTCCTGTGCCTGCACATGGATCGGCACAGCGGAGCAAATAATGACCGACCAGATTCTCAGGGAACTCACGAAAATTGTTGGTGAAAAGCGCCTGCTGACGGGGACGACCGTCGCAGCTCACGAGTTCCCGTGGTCTACGCACGCTGTTTGCCAGGCCAGGGCAATCGTCTACCCGACTTCAACAGAGGAAGTTGCTGCCATTCTCCGGGTCTGTCATCGGCTGCGGCAGTCGGTCGTGCCTTTCGGTGGGACCACTAATCTTGTGCAGGGATGTGCAACGACTCCCGCCGATATTGTGTTAGGTATGGAGAAGATGAACCGTATCGAGGAGATTGATCCTACCGCACGAACGATGACGGCCGACGCCGGTGTGACCTTGCAGGAGGCGCAGGAAGCGGCAGACCGTGACGGATTGTTCTTCCCGGTCGATATCGGCGCACGCGGCAATTGTCAGCTCGGCGGCATTGTGTCGACAAATGCCGGTGGCACCAAGGTGATTCACTATGGCATGACCCGGGATGTCGTGCTCGGTCTGGAAGCCGTGCTCGCCGATGGCACAGTGATCTCATCGATGAATCGTTACCTTAAAAACAACTCCGGATTCGACCTTAAACAGTTGTTCATCGGCAGCGAAGGCGTGTTGGGGGTGATCACGCGGATCGTGTTTCGCTTGCGAGCAAAACCGCGTTCTCACAACGTCGCGTTACTGGCTTGCAAAAGCTTCGATGATGTTATGGGCGTTCTACATATGGCCCACGAGGTTCTGCCCAATACATTGACAGCGTTCGAAGTGATGTGGAATGCGTTTTACGAGTTGGCGGTCAAGCCGCGCGGTCGCCTGCCGGCACCGTTAGAGCCTGGTGCAGGATTCTACGTGTTGCTCGAATCGATGGGTGCAGACTCCGAACATGACGCGGTGGTTTTTGAGGCCATGCTCGAGTCATTGCTGGACAGGGGCTTGCTGGTAGACGGCATTGTGGCAAAGTCCGACAAAGAGCGCGCACGGCTGTGGAAAATACGTGACGAAGTCGAGCCGGTAATCGACAATGCGCGCAACTTCGACGTTAGCTTGAATAGTCGGGATGTCGGCGAATATGCCAGCGCGGTCGAGACGGCCATTTGTGCCCGTTTTCCGGCGGCCAACGTCATCGCGTTTGGCCATCTTGGTGACAATAATTTGCACCTGTCGGTGTCAATGGGTGACTTTGACAATGACAAGGAACATGTCGTCGAAACGATCATCTATGAGCGACTTGCTGAATACGATGGGGCTATTTCGGCGGAACACGGCATCGGGCTCGAGAAACGGGCCTATTTACCGATCAGCAGGACGGCGGCGGAGATTGAATTGATGAGTCAACTGAAGAAATCACTCGATCCCTGCAATATATTGAATCCTGGCAAGGTGATCGACATCCGGTCTCCGTAAAAGCGCGAAAAAGCGTTATGACGTACTCTGCGCTATTAATTCCGACACAAGTTTGGTCCAATGCGGATCAACCTGGCCAGCTCGGTATTCCAGAGCCGGCTGCATCGTTTGCGGAGGGACGCAATCCTTGGAATCTATTGTTGTAAATGGTGGCCGAAGTCTCGGTGGCGCTGTATCGACCAGTGGCTCGAAGAACGCCGCCTTGCCGATATTGTTTTCGACCTTGCTGGCGAATGGTGAGCACAAGTTTGACAACGTACCTGTGCTGCGTGACATCGACTCCACCGAAGCGTTACTTGCGGCACTGGGCTGCGAAACGACCCGCGATGGTGCCTCAATGCAGGTACGAGTGGCGTCACCGGATGAGCCGGTTGCACCCTACGACCTTGTCCGCAAGATGCGCGCGAGCATTCTTTGCCTGGGACCCTTGCTGGCACGTTACGGGAAAGCACGTGTGTCTTTGCCCGGTGGTTGTGCCATCGGCTCCAGGCCCATCGATTTGCACGTGGATACCATGCAGCGTCTGGGTGCGGAGATTGAATTCGACGAGGGATACGTCATCGCGAAAGCGAAACGGCTCGTCGGCGCACGAATCCTGTTTGAACGCGTCACCGTAGGCGCGACGGAAAATGCCTTGATGGCCGCCACGCTCGCGCAAGGCACGACGACAATAGAAAACGCCGCCAAGGAACCGGAGGTGGTTGACCTTGCCCGCTACCTTAAGACGATGGGTGCCAGGATCGAGGGCGAAGGGACAAGTGTCATCACAATTGACGGTGTTGATGAGCTGCACCCGGGGCAATATACGATTGTTTCAGACCGAATTGAGGCGGGGACGTTACTGATTGCCGGTGCCATTACCGGCAGTGGTATCACCGTAGACAATTGCGTACCCGATCATCTCCGGTCGCTTATAGACAAGTTGCGGGAAAGCGGTTTTGCCATCAACGTTGAGGCCGACTCGATTGCCGTCGAAGCGATGAGGTGCTGGAAGGGTGTGGATATATCAACCGCTCCGTACCCGGGATTCCCAACCGACCTGCAAGCTCAATTCATGGCACTGATGACGCAAGCCGAGGGAACGTCGGTCATCACCGAGGGTATTTTTGAGAATCGCTTCATGCACGTGCAGGAGCTGGTGCGGCTTGGTGCGGATATCACACCGATGTCGCAGGTGGCCGTCGTACGTGGCAATCCGGGAGGGTTGAGTGGAGCGGAGGTCATGGCGACGGACTTGAGAGCCAGTGCGTCGTTGGTGTTGGCAGGCCTCGTTGCGAGCGGGTCGACCCGGGTCAATCGTATCTACCACCTCGACCGAGGTTACGAAAAACTCGAAGACAAGCTTGGCTCGCTTGGCGCTGATATTTGTCGGGTCGCCTAAGGGGGTCGGTACCCAGAACCAGATAGCGTCAGAGACACCGGATCTTTCAGGAAATTGACGCCATTTTGTCCCGGAAAGTATTTTTCCACACAAGACCAGTCCGGTGGCGCTTAGAGCATCCGCTAGCAACAGCCGCAGATAAACAGGATACTGACGCGTAGTACCATTGAACGTTCGGCTGCGGCTGGAAGCGAAAACCGCCGCTCTAACAAGATCGACACAGGATTGCCGCAATGAACGACAACACAGCGCTGCTCGTGATCGATATGCAATTGTGCGCGTTTGACGGGAAATTGTTTCCCCCCGTCCATGAAGGCGAGAATCTGCTGGATGAAGTCCGCCGATTGATCAGTACTGCCCGCCGATCCGCGATTCCCGTGGTTTTTGTTCAGCATTGCGCTTCCCTTGAAGGGCAACCATTTGCCAGAGGAACTCACGGCTGGGAAATCCATCCGTCAATTGCACCGGAGCCAGGAGAACCCGTCGTATTCAAGGTTCAGTCGAGCGGTTTCGTGGATACGGACCTGCAAGACGTTCTCGCGGAGATAGCGGCGGAGACGGTTATTGTGTGTGGAATTCAGAGTGAGCACTGCGTAACCAACACGAGCATCTCCGCGTTGGAACTCGGACTGGAAGTGGTTGTCGCCAAGAATGCTCACGGGACATTTTCGACGGAAGAATGTTCAGCTTCTGAGATTATCGAGCGACAAAACGATCTACTTTCCGCTCGAGGAGCCAGGATCCAGACAATCGCCTCATTGGTGGGGCTATTCGCTTCAAAGTAAACCGTCCGATTCAGGATGCTTCTTCTGAGCTTAACGCAGCAGGAATTCCACGAATGAAATTCAACAGAAAAACTCTGGCAATTCTTCTTGTGGCGATCGCGACCGCCTGCTCTCAGGAGGTAACGGTCAAGCCAGACGACGTATCAATCGGCGTCGAGCGCCTCGAATATTTCGATGCGGGACGAATGAACTGGCAGGAGGACGGGCCGCGCCCGCTAACGACGACGATTTGGTATCCGGCAATCGACGATGTCGAAATGGCGGAGATGTTGATACCCCGGAAACGGCCGATTTTCTCGGGCGGGTGGGCCAGTCGGGGCGCACCGATTAAAGATGCATCGAAAAAACGTCCGTTGATCGTCATGTCGCACGGAACGGGTGGGTCTGCCTACCAGTTGATGTGGCTGGGCCGGCGCCTGGCTGCCGCCGGGTACATAGTCGCCGCCGTCGATCATCACGGCAATACGGCCGCCGAGGATGCTTACGATCCGCGCGGGTTTCGCCTTTTTTGGGAGCGTGCAGAGGATTTATCAAGGGTCATAGATCACCTCATTGTTGACCCACGGTTCGGGTCAGTCATCGATGAAGGAAAAATCGGTGCGGTTGGTTTTTCGCTTGGCGGGTACACAGTCATCGCCCTCGCGGGGGGTAGAATTGATCTTGAGCAACTCGACCGGTTCTGTTCGAGCACGGAACGAGATGCGACTTGTGACCCGCAAAGCGAATACCCCGATATTGTTAGCGAATTTGAGGCTTTGAGACATAGCGCGCGTGTCACAGAATCCATGGCGCGTCACGGGCGATCATTTAAGGACACCCGGATAAAGGCGATCGTATCTTTGGCACCTGCCCTCGGAATGGCATTCACGACAGACAGTCTGCGTAAGATTAGAATCCCCGTCCGTCTGGTGGTGGGTGACAACGACGATATTGCACCTGGCAAAACGAATGCCCAGGTTATTGCCGATAACATTCCCGGCGCTCAGCTGACTACTCTTGAAGGAGGCCCGGGCCACTATGTGTTTTTGAATACCTGCACCAAACGAGGAACGCGTTACGTCCCCATTTGTAAGGATGCTGAGGGGGTCGATCGGTCATCGACACATGGACTGGCTAGCCGGATTGTGGTGGACCACTTTCGCAGTGCTTTGGTGGCCCCATAGTGCTAAAGGAATTGAGCTGGCAACGGTTTCGTGTTGCGGCTCAGGGAGTTCGAACCCTTGGTGCCGTTTCGCATCCGATGTCGAAGCAGCGAGAATATTGGCGTTGAAACTGGTGGTGCGCCCGGTGCGCTGATCCATATCCCGCCTTCTTCTGCCCCGTCCGATAGCGATCAAGCCGAGGAATGTCTTCTTCGGATTTATCGGAGAGGGTACTCGCGGTCCTAAAGTTTCCTATTTAGTGGAGGTCAGGCCGAAGACTCGTCGAGCGTTGTCCCCCAGAAACAAACTACGCTGCTCCGGAGTGAGGCCCAGATCGTTTAGTCGCTCAATACATCGAGCATGGGGAATCATCGGCCAGTTGGTGCCAAACATCACTCGTTACTGTGAAATGAGTGGTTTGCGTCAACGCAACCCTTCTCGCAGCTTCCTTCGATACCGCCGGCTGACCGGAATCCGGACACCTGATGTGAGTAACGCCTCGCCGTCTCCGGTGTCGAATGGCACGATCTCGGTAATCCGGTCGAGGTTCACAATGGCGCTGCGATGAACACGCTGAAATCCTTGTCTTGCGAGCCGGTCGGTCATATTGGCCATGGTTTCACGAAGGGGATAAACACGCGTGCCTACATGCAGATTGGCGTAGTTGCCGGCGGACTCAATCCAGTCAATGTCGTCCACCCGCACCAGAAACTCACGACCGAGTTTCTTGATCAGGAATCGGTCGGTGACAGCAATCGGCTCGACTTCCTCCCGGCCTTCCGACAGGAACTCCGCCTCACCCTGCAAACGCCTGAGGATAAAGCGATACAAATAGATGATCGTAAGGAATAAGAAGTAGGTTTGGAAATCTTTCAAATACTCATAGCCGAATTCCGTCCACCAGTTGGCCCACCAGTAGCCGCTGCTGTTGCCGAGCGCCTGGTAGATACCAACGCGCATCCAGTACATGCCGCTGACATGGACGAGTGAATAAACCGGTGTGAACAGTACGTGAGCCAGCAAGCTCGTCCGCCAGGTGGCAAGGCTAATCGGGAATCGTCGGTCGAAGCGCAGGATAAGGAAAATCAGCAGGCCGTGGATACCGTTGCTGGTGGCTTCCCAAACAACCGCTTCCCACGCCTGGGACGTCGATTTGGCTCGTTCGAGGTCGAACCAGGCGACGACAGCATTGGCGAGAAGGGCGATCGAGAGGTAAGCCATCCAGAGAACGACTTCCCAATAGCGGCGTTTCGCCAGGTAACGTTCGAGATTCACGTGTCCGGGTATTCTCCTTGCAGGGTCGAGTAATCCTAACCGTCTGCGTACGAATTCGCCGCCTCTTTATCCCTGTGATCGGCCATTCGTCACAAAGATCCCGCGATTCGGCCCTTTGAAATAGCATTCTTCTACCGCGTCGGTGAGTTTGGCATCACCCGGAGTTGTACAAAGAAGTGATTTATCCATGATCCTGACCACGCCGCAGAACGGTGACCGCCTTGCAGCACTGGAGCGTCGCCATGATATCGATGCGCTCCGTGTATTCGCGTTCGGCTTGCTGATCTTCTACCACATTGGCATGTTCTACGTGGCGGACTGGGGCTGGCATGTGAAATCGACTTACGAATCCACCTGGTTGCAGGTGCCAATGCTGTTTTCCAACCAGTGGCGCATGGCACTCATATTTCTGGTCTCCGGTCTGTCAGTAAGTTTCGTGTGGGGGAAGTACCATCCGGCGGTTTTTGCGTTGCGCCGATTCTGGCGTTTGTTCGTGCCGCTTCTGTTTGGCATGGCATTTATTATCGCGCCGCAGAATTATTATGAGGCTCTGGCTATCGGCACGATAGAGCGAGGTTTTCCAGAATTCCTGGGGCACTATCTGACCGGTTACGAATTCCCGCCACAGACTTATGATGGCGACGATCATCCGGGATGGACCTGGAACCATCTTTGGTACTTGCCGTACCTCCTGAGTTACACACTGGTACTCATTCCGATCGCTATGTTCCTCGATGGGCCAGGCCAGGCGTTGCGCACAGCGTTTCAATGTCTGCGCGGTACCTGGCTTATTGTAGTGCCCGTGCTGCCGCTGATGCTCTGTGGCATATTCATCTTTCCACATTTTCCCTATATCGACCACGCCTTCTT
This sequence comes from uncultured Woeseiaceae bacterium, assembly GCA_964446495.1. GTDB lineage: Bacteria > Pseudomonadota > Gammaproteobacteria > Steroidobacterales > Woeseiaceae > JAADHU01. The sequence continues at coordinate 44,052 of CAYUOY010000005.1, forward strand.
CGATGATTGGTATGCCCATGCCATGTACGGTACTTTCTTCCTCTATGGTTTCCTTATCGGGCGAAACAATCGCCTTTGGGCGGAGTTCGCCCGGCTTCGCTGGATGACATTGGGTCTCGCCATCCTGAGCTTCACGACGTTCCTGGCTTTCCGGGCATGGCTGCCTGATGGTGCGACGACCTGGCAGCAGGACCAGGTAAATCTTGGCGTGGTCTATCTGAATCGCTGGCTATGGATCGCGACCCTGTTGGGCTGGGGACATCAATGCCTGAACCGGCCGAGGCGCTGGCTCCCATATGCCACGGTTGCGGTATATCCGTGGTACATCCTGCATCAGACGATCATCGTCAGCGCCGGCTACGAGCTTTCGCAATGGCAACTCGGTCCGGTGATCGAGCCGCTACTGCTGTTGTTTGTAACGATAGCGGGATGCCTGACGATTCACCATGTTGTCGTGCTAAGATTTTCCGTACTGAGAGTGTTGTTCGGTGTTCCAGTAATTATTCGGTAGACTGTAACCATCGAAGCAGTATTCCCGGAGACAGTGGTGAAATTCTGGAAGGTCGCAATCAGTTTTTTCGCAATCGCCGGCACAGGTGAGGCGGCAACCATCTTAGTCAAAGGCGAGAGCGGCGAGCCACTCGCCCAGGTCATGGTGACCCGCAGCCCGGTTGATAGACCGTCACAGGATCTGTCGGATGACGGATACACCCCGAATGAGGTCAGCAATCGTGTTGTAACAACAGTCACGCGATTTACGAATTCGGTCGGCGTAGTCGATTTCGATGACGTGTCCGAGGCCGTGGTCTACAGGGCAAGGGCTCTTGGCTATGTCGATGCGCGATTCACCGAGACGACGGATGACGTTGTGCTGACGGAGATGACGCACGAACAATTCGTGGCCAGTTATCCCTCCAATGTGTGGCTTTCGCAGCTCAAATTCGGTGGTGACACCGAACTGAAAAAACACTTTGAGCTCAACTGTGCGTTTTGCCATCAGCAGGCGTCCGCATTCATGCGCAATGAGCGAACCATCGCACAGTGGCTTGCCGTATTCGAACGCATGAACGGTTATGGTGCCCGTCTGGCGAACGATGATCAGGAGAAGATCGCAAAATTATTACAACAGGAGTATCGGGAACTACGTGAACATCCCGCGACGATCCCACAACCCAGGCCGTGGGAGCCGTACCTTTCGACCATCGATATCACCGAGTGGCCGATTGGAGACGGGTTTTCGCAGATGCATGATTTTCTGTTGCACCCCAATGGTTTCGTTTACGTGGGCGACAATCTCTTTGATCGCATTTACGAAGTTGACCCTGCCACGGGTATCTACACCGTCTACAAAGTTCCGCACCCCGAGGATGCAAGACTGGGTGGTTTGCTTGGCAATCGTTTTACCGTGTTTCCAAAAGTGAACAACTATATGGGCGTGCATTCCTTCGCCTATTCAAAAAAGGATGGCCATATTTTTATTACGCCCTCCATGCAGCAGGCATTGCTTGAGTTCGACCCGGTTAGCAAGGAATTCATAACCCACTGGATGCCGGAAGGCTTTTACCCGCACACGATTCGAGTCGACGAGAAGGATCGGGTCTGGTTCACGCTGGCGGTTTCCTCACAAGTCGCCATGTTCGATCGCAGGTCCGGTGAGTTCAGTTTCTATGATCTGCCCGCAAGGACTTTCAAGGAAGGTTTCATTATTGGTGTTTTACCGTTGATCTTCTGGATGGATCCTGAAAACCGGCCAATACCCGATGCGGACAGAAACGGCTACGGATTGCCACAACCGTATGGAATTGACGTGGCGCCGGACGGGACTGTCTGGGCGACGCGCGTGTATGCCAACGATCTTGCGCACATTGATCCGGAGACCGATGAGGTGACGATGGTCAATTTCCCGTACCAGGGGCCGCGCCGTTTGCGTATCGATGCTGAGGGCAATTTGTGGATCGTCGCTTTTCAGGACTCGCTGCTGGTGAAATACGATCCGGTTCGGGAGCAGTTCACCGACTATGAACTGCCGGTGATCAATGAAATTCCGTATGCGCTCAATGTCGACAAGGATCGCCATCGGGTCTGGGTTACCGGCAATCAATCCGACACTCTCATGTCTTTCGATATCGCCACGGAGGCGTGGAAAGTCTACCCATTGCCCCGGCAACGATTTTTTACGAGAGACATCGAAATCTCCGAAGATGATGGTGCCGTCTATACCACCAACTCACACTTTCCGACCTGGCAGTCGGAAGGCGGCGAGCCGACCTTGCTGAGAATCGCGCCGCTTGACGATGACAGCGCTCAGGCAATTGCAGAATAGGACATGTGGCGCTCGATTGTTCTGGTAGGTGTTCTGGTCTGTCATGGCGCAGGTGCGGCTGATAACGGCTGGTTGTACTACGGAGGCGACCAGGGCGGGCGCCATTTCTCGGCGGCTACACAGATCAATGTAGAGAATGTTTCGAGCCTCGACGTGGCCTGGGTTTTCCGCAGCGGTGATATGGAGGCATTCGGGGACGAGCTGGAGAACACTTCCGGTCAGAGTACGCCCATCCTCCTGCCGGAAGCCGCCGGTGCTTCGCTGGTCTATTGCACTCCCTTCAATCGAATTATCGCACTGGATCCCGAAAGTGGTGCGCAACGCTGGCAGTTTGACCCGCAGATAGATCGTCGCGGTGAGCGGCCATTCCGCTGCCGCGGCGTCAGTTATGTCGAAGAGACCCGGACAGCGAGTGGCAGCCATTGTCGCCATCGACTGTACACAGCCACCCACGACCGGCGGCTGTGGGCGGTGGATGCTCTGGACGGCGAGCCCTGTCGTGATTTTGGCGACGGCGGTTCGGTCAGGCTCTATGGCGAGGAGGGCTATGTTCCCGGCGACATCAGTTCAACGTCCGCGCCGACCGTGGCTGATGGCGTCGTCGTCGTTGGTTCCTCAATCATCGATTTTACGCGTCTGAAAACGCCACGAGGAACTGTCAATGCCTATGACGCGTTGAGCGGAGAACTGCGCTGGCAGTTCGACCCATTGCTGGACAACCTGCAAAGCGGCGGGGCCAATGTCTGGGCACCCATGTCGGTGGATGAAGAGAACGGCCTGATCTATCTGCCGACCAGTGCACCGTCTCCGGACTATTACGGCATTCATCGTCCTGGCAACAATCTCTACGCCAACAGCGTTGTTGCCCTGGAAATTGCGACGGGCAAAGTGAGCTGGCACTTTCAGCATGTGCGCCACGACCTGTGGGACTATGACACGCCGGCGCAGCCGATTCTGTTCGACTGGACGAAAAACGGTCAGTCGGTCCCCGCCCTGGCACAACTCACCAAGCAAGGTTTCGTCTTCGTGTTCAATCGCCTGACTGGCGAACCGCTGTGGGAAATTACCGAGCAACCGGTGCCGCCCTCGCTGGTGAAAGGCGAGCAGACAGCCGCCACGCAGCCGAAACCGATTGCGCCGCCGCCATTGCTGGATACCAATCTCACGTCGACGCAGGCTTGGGGGCTCACTCGCTGGGACCGAGCGAACTGTGCGCGGCAAATCGAGGGCCTCGTGAATCTGGGCTATTTCACGCCATTGAGCGAGCGTTTGACGCTGATGTTCCCCGGCAGTCTTGGTGGTGCGAACTGGGGCGGTGGGGCATTGCTCGGAGACAGTGGCGTTCTGCTGGTCAATATCAACAATGTGCCGTTTACCGGCAGGTTGATTCCCACTCCGGAAAATGTCTTGCAGTCCGCAACAAAGCAGGATCATCCCGGTGCAGGGCAACGCATGCAGGTCACGATGCAGGGCACGGGTTTTACCGTGGATATCGGTGCTCTGCAATCACCGCTTGGCATACCGTGTAACAAGCCCCCGTGGGGAAAAGTCGTGGCGGTCGATCTGATGAAGGGTCGTATCGACTGGGAAGCGGCACTGGGTTCTGTGCACGAGCTTGGGCCGATGACCTCGCCATTTCAGATTAATCTTGGCACACCCAATCTTGGTGGCGGAATCGCGACCGCCGGTGGTCTGTATTTTATCGGCGCCACCATGGATCGACTAGTGCGTGCTTACGACACCACAACGGGAGAGGTTGCCTGGGACTTCGAATTGCCGGTCGATGCGACGGCAACGCCAATGACCTATGTTTATAAAGGCCGCCAGTATGTCGTCATCAATGCCGGTGGACACCACATGTTTAACCGTGGCTATGGAGATTACCTGTATGCTTTTGCCCTGCCAGATGACCGGTAAATGCTGTTGAAAAAACGCTTGTTCATTGCTGCCCTGCTGGTGGTCTTGACGCTGGTCCTCACGATCAATCGATTGCCTGTTAGGGAAAGGCTCGTTGAGGGTATTCAAGCGTTCGCCGTCCGCCATGCTGACCAGCTCCCGCTGGCTCGCATCGGCTCCTACCTTTTCGACAAAAACTGCGCGTCGTGCCACGACAACCCGGCAATGAAAGCGCCAACCCGGGATGCGCTCTCCCAACAGTCCCGCGAAAGCCTGATGATCACGATGGAGTTCGGCAAGATGCAGCCAATGGCGGCACACCTGAGCAAGAATCAACGCGGACTTATTGCGCTTTTCCTGGCCGGAGACGGAGAGGAGCAGTATGACTGGATCGCCGGGATGCAATGCCAGCATCCTGCGAGCGATGACCGTCGTCCGCTCGTGTCCGACTGGGGGCTGGGACTCTCGAACCGCCGCTTCGTAATAGCTGCGTCCACGGCGATCAATCGTGACAACGTTTCGAGACTGGAGTTGGCCTGGAGCTACGCTTTTCCCAGGGTAACCGACATGCGTTCACAGCCAGCCGTTCGGGGTGACACTCTTTTCGTCGGTGACAGGGCCGGAAGATTGTACGCACTGGACCGGTTTAGTGGCTGCGTTCGGGCGCATACCAAAGTACTCAGTGGAATTCGGTCCGCACTGACGCTGGCGCGACTGAACGATGGCAATGAACTACTGATCTTTGCCGATTCACTGGCGAGTATATTTGCGGTGGACCCCGATACGCTCGAGATTGTCTGGCAGCAACGCGCTGGCATCTCAGACTATTCCGTGATTACGGGTTCGATTACTTACGACGATGATCGTTTGTTCATACCTGTGTCGACCTATGAAGTGGCAGCCGCCGGCAGCCCCAATTACGCTTGCTGCAAATCCCACGGTGCGCTCATAGCAATGGATGCGACCAATGGCGATATACAGTGGACCTGGCACGCCACGGAGGAGGCCGTATCTCAAGGCAAGAACAGAACGGGTGTAGACCGGTTCGGCCCATCTGGTGCGGCCATCTGGTCAACGCCGGCCCTTGATCGGAAACGCAAGCGTATTTATTTTGGTAGCGGTGAGAATCTCACTCATCCGGCGACAGATACCAGTGACGCGATTATCGCTCTGGATATTGATACGGGCAGTCTGGTCTGGAAATACCAGGCAATCGCCGGAGATGTCTGGAATGCAGCGTGCCTGAACGATGGTCCGAACTGTCCGGAGAGTGCGGGGGAGGATTTCGATTTCGGTGCATCGGTCATCATCGCGGATCGACCGGATGGCACTCAGATCTTGCTGGCAGGCCAGAAGTCGGGCGAAGTCTTTGCCCTGGATCCTGATCCGCAAGGCATGGATGGATCCGTTTTGTGGCGTACTCGTATTAGCCAGGGAACTTCAAACGGAGGCATTCACTGGGGCATGGCGCTCGCCGGCGAAACGCTGTTTGTACCCGTCGCCGATCCGGAACGGACTACCGCCGGTTATACGCCGCGGCCAGGTCTGACCGCCATAAATGTTGCGGACGGCGAGATTCTTTGGCATCGCCCGGTTGAGCGCGGCTGCGATTTCGACTACGTCAACAGACCGCTGGTCGGTCTGGAAAATACGCGTGCTGCCGTTTCACAGGATTCGGCTAAACAGTACGAGTGTTCCTACTACTACGGTTTGTCGGCGGCCGTCATCGCCACCTCGGAGCTGGTTTTCAGTGGTGGTCTTGATGGAAGGGTTCGCGCCTACGATGGCTCCACTGGCGATATCCTGTGGCAAACCGAAACCGCGAAACGTTTTGATGCTCTGAACGGTGTCGAAGGACACGGTGGTGCCATCGATGTGGCTGGCCAGGTTCTGGTAGATGACTGGCTCTATGTGCTCTCCGGCTACAGCATGTTTGGCCAATTGCCGGGCAACATGTTGCTGGCCTATAAAATCATTGAACCGTGAGCGGGTACCTCACTCATTGCTCGAATCGAAATCCAGAAACCGGGGTAACTCACTGCTGTTGGTGTGTTCAAAAATCAACCCCGTTTCTATGTGTGCAACTTCGTCACGTGCCGTGAACGAGGTCATTGCCAGGTCTCGTAAATGCTCCGGGTCGCTGACCCAGACATGTACGAGGAAGTCATTCGCCCCGGCAACGTGATAGAGCTGCCTGACTTCCGGTAGTGCCAGGGTGTGTGCTCGGAACGATTCCAGCGCCGCGCGTGAGTGGCGGCGCAGGCGGACTGAAATCATCGCCTGCAAACCGACGCCGATCGACTTGGGGTCGACGGTTGCATGGAAGCCGGTGAGTACGCCCTCAGCTTGCAGTCCCCGGACGCGGACCAGGCAACTGGAGGGTGCCAGGCCGATGCGGGCGGCAAGCTCCTTGTTCGACAGTCGGGCATCTTTGCGCAATTCACGAAGGATATCGAAGTCAATTTGGTCGAGGGGCTGCATGACGTCCAACTTAGAATAAAATTCGTAAAAACGCTATAAAAAGGCTAATAATTCGTAGATATAACGAGTGCTACGAAGTAATGAGAGACTTGTCGATCTCAAAGCCTAACCCCGAACAGGAGAACGACGCTATGGCCATGCCAGATCCGGTGGAGCGGCTCGCTAATGCACGTCATGAATTTGGCGAACATGGTGGTGTAAACATGTCCGTGGAGGCGAGTACCACGTTTACCGTGATGAAGCCGGGGACGATGCCGGAATTGTTTCAGGGCAGAAAAGCGGCACCGGAGGGCTGCTACCTTTACGGCCGTCATTTTAATCCGACAGTCTACAACCTGGGTCGTCAGCTGGCGGCGATTGAAGGAACGGAAGCCGCCTATTGCACCGCCAGTGGAATGGCAGCGATTTCGGCGGCGATTTTTCAACTGTGTGATTCGGGCGACCATATCGTCGCATCGAATACCGTGTACGGCGGCACTTATGCGCTGATGCACGACTTTCTGCCGGCAAAGGCGAATATTGATACCTGCTTTATCGACATTACCGATCTCGCCGCCGTCGAAGCGGCGATGACAGGGAAGACCCGGATAATCTACACTGAGAGCGTTTCGAATCCGACGTTGCGGGTCGCCAATATTCCAAAACTCGCGGAACTGGCACATCGACACGGCGTCAGCCTGGTCATCGACAATACTTTTAGCCCGCTGGTTCTGAATCCGGTCGAACTCGGTGCCGATGTCGTCGTGCACAGCATGACCAAATTCATCAATGGCGCGTCCGATATAATCGCCGGTGCCGTTTGTGGCACGGCGGACTTCGTCCAGGGATTGATGGATCTGCATCTGGGGCCGCTGATGATTCTGGGCCCGACCATGGATCCAACCATCGCCTCCAAGATCAGTTTGCGCCTTCCCCATCTCGCACTGCGCATGATTGAGCACGCACGACGGGCGCAATATCTTGCGGACAAATTGCAAGCGTGCGGCGTGGCTGTGGCTTATCCTGGTCTGGTCAGTCACCCTGATCATGAATTGATGCAGCAACTTCATTGTGCCGAGTACGGTTTTGGTGGAATCCTTACGCTCGACCTGGGTAGTGAAGAAAAAGCGGGTGCATTAATGGATCTGCTGCAAAATAAATATCGTTTCGGATTCATGGCCGTGAGTCTCGGCTATTTCGATACTCTGATGTCCAGCCCCGGTAGCAGTACGTCGAGTGAAATGACCGAGGAGGATCTGGCGGTCGCCGATATCGGCGCCGGCCTGGTGCGAATGTCCGTTGGCTTCACCGGAAGCATCGAGCAACGCTGGCAACAACTCATGAGTGGCCTGCAGGATATCGCTGCGATGTCCTGATTACATTGAAATGTACATCAGTCGCGACGCCGGGTGTCATCCAATCAATACCAGTTCGCGACCCAGCACTCAGTTGATTACAGGTGTAAGCCAAATTCTGTAACCACTCCTCAAGCGGCGCACGATGTCATGGCCCCATTGCGATGGCGGGTCAAACAAGTATCATTTATTCCATGGCTCTATCGGCAAAGGTAAAAAAGATCGGGGGATATGCGCTGGAGGCGATGGCGATCTCCGTGATGCTGCTGTTGTTTTACGCTTACCAAACGAATGGTTTGTTACCAACCGGCGATCAGTCCGCACCGAAACTTAGTGCGATATCTCTGGATGGCACCCCAATAGATCTAAGCGAGCGCTCTGCATCAGCCACGTTGATCTATTTCTTCGCCCCCTGGTGCAGTGTTTGTGCCGCGAGTTCCGGTAACATCGAACACCTCAGGGACCTGAAATCAGATAGTGGACTCGATATCCTGCTGGTAGCGCTGGATTGGCAAACGGCGGACGAAGTACAGGATTACGTCGAGCGACATGAGATCACGGTGCCGGTTTTACTCGGCGATCGTCAGATCGCATCGGACTGGAACGTCTATGCATTTCCGACTTACTACATACTGGATAGCGAGCAGCGAATCGCGCACCGTGATTTGGGATACAGTACGCTCGCCGGTTTGTGGTGGCGAAGCACCTGGATAAATTGATGACGGCTCTGCCGTTTCGGCAGTTGGCAATGAGGTGAGTGAGACTATGAAAAATAATTTTGGTTTTGGTAAAGAGATCGACGGCGATTTCGCGAGTGCTGTGCAAAAAGTTACGGATGAATTGCAGCAAGAGGGCTTCGGTGTGTTGTCGGATATCGATGTCGCCGCGACCCTGAAAAAGAAGCTGGGCAAGGACATGCCACCGTATCGGATTCTGGGTGCCTGTAATCCGGGATTGGCACATCAGGCCGTGACCGCCGAGCCGGAGATCGGTTTGTTGTTACCTTGCAATGCATTGGTGCGCGAGGACGAGAGCGGTCAGGTACACGTCAGTTTCATGGACCCCGGCGCGGTGCTTGGGTTGGTCGACAATCCAGGCGTTGAGCCGCTGGCGCAGCAGGTTAAGGAAAAGCTCGAGCGAGTCCTGGCGAATCTCTAGCCCGGTCTAGAGCTCGGGAAACAGCTCCGGCGGAATCCGGTGCTGTGTCCGTTGCTCATAGGCATAGGCCAGGCTGATTAGCAGGCCATCAGAATACGGGCGACCAAGAATCTGCAAGCCCACCGGCAAATGACCGTAGCTGTAACCCATCGGCACTGTCACCGCCGGCATACCTGTTGCGGGGGCGACGAGCTGGCTGTTATCGCCTTTGTATTCTTCGATCGCCTGGTCCAGGTGGGCCGGTGGATTGGTCCAGCCGGGATAGACCATAGCGTCGATGCCGGCGTCATCCATTGAGCGGATGACATCCGCCAGATAGGCCTGTCGTCCTTCATGGTCTGGATAGTCAGGACAAGGCGGTTCCTCGTCCTTCGGATGTATGTCGGCAGGACCACCGCCAAAACGTGTCAGGCGAGCCTCGATATACGGTGAATACTGCTTGGTCTCCAGAACGTCGAGGACATCTTTGATCGGCGCATTCTCACCGAGCGACTTCAGGTACTCATGCATGTCATAACGAAATCGCATGCAGAAGTTGGGGGCATTCATATGTTTCTCGTGATTCGCAATCACGAATGGATCGACTATCTCGGCACCAGCCTCCCGGAGCTCGATCAGCGCGCCCTCGAAGATCTTCGTAATCTCGGGGTCGGCATCCCCGGTATCTACGAGCGCACGCAACACACCGATTTTCTTGCCCTGCAAGGCCGTCTTGTCAAGAAATGCTGTGTAGTCCTTTTCGATCCGGTCTTTGCCCAATTCCGTATACGGGTCGGCTGGATCGTAGCCAACGACTACGTTGAAAACTTTCGCACCATCGGTCACTGTTCGCGTCATCGGGCCCGCGATGTCACGATCGAATGCGAGCGGAATAACGCCATCACGACTGGTGAGGCCGAGGGTTGAGCGAATTCCAAATAACGCCAGATGTGAGGCGGGACCCCGAATCGAGTTGCCGGTATCACTGCCCATGCCGATGACGCCGAAACTAGCCGCGATGCCCGATGCCGTGCCGCCGCTGGAACCTGCCGGTACCCGGTCGAGGTCATAGGCGTTGGCGGTGGTGCCATAGGAAGAACTGATGGTTTGTTTTGGGCTAAAAGCCCATTCAGCCATATTGGTTTTTGCAATGATGATGGCGTCCGCCTCGCGCAGTTTGCGCACCATAAACGCATCGTCGGGAGGCACACTGTTCTTCAGCGCAAGAGAACCACCACTGGTCGGCATGTCTCCGGTATCGTAATTGTCCTTTAGTAACACCGGCGCACAGAAAAGGGGGCCGAGCGTTTCTCCAGCTTCGATTCTGCGATCAATTTCGGCGGCCGTTGCCAATGCGTTCGGATTGTCGAATATGATCGCGTTCAGTCCGGTCGACTTGTCATAGGCTTCGATTCTCGCAAGATAGCCAGTGACAATGTCCTGGCATGACATGCGACCCTCTCGTATGGCGGATTGAACGTCTGCAATGGTAGCTTCGACGAATTCGAAGCTTGAATCAGCCTGCACCTGTGTATCTGGAGATGATTTCATGGACGTCTGAGCATAATAGGCGACTGCAGCACCCAGGACTGCCGTAAATATTATCAGGCTCATCATGATTTTCACTCGTCGCATTTTCACACCTCGGATGCATGCATTATTTTTATGAACGCCACCTGTCTCTGTTCGCGCCGGTAGTGGCTTGTCGGGCATAATAGCGGTCTTCAATCATTACTTATGACCGGGATCCCATGCGACGAGTTTACACGGTTCTGTTTCTGCTGTTGTTGACCAGCGTTGCCCCGGCTGGCGAGGTGATGTTGCGCCATGATGGTCTGTCCCTGAATGGCCAGCTGGTTATGGCCAGGGACAGCGAACTGGCTGCTGGCGTAATACTGATTTTGCACGGCACGCTCGGCCACAATGAAATGGAAATCATCACGACATTGCAGTCGCTGTTTGCGGAAAATGACAGGAATTCGCTGGCGATAAATCTGAGTCTGGACATTGACGACCGGCACGGATTTTTCTCCTGTGACGACGAACATACCCATACCCAGGAGGATGCGGTCGACGAATTGGCCGCGTGGACGGAATGGTTACACGAAGCCGGTGCCGGCGAGATCGTTCTGCTGGGCCATTCGCGTGGTGGCAATCAAATCGCCCGATTCATCATTGATCGAGCACCGAAAGTGGCTGCTGCGATTCTAATTGCGCCACCTGCCGGCGATGACAGGGCCCCGGGCCAGGCGAGAATGCTGCAGGCAGCCGCGGAGACAGCGCGGCTGAGCGATGTAGCGTTCCTTCATTGTAAGAATGCCACTGTAAGCACTGAAAGTTACCTGTCTTACTACGGCCCTGATAACCGTGGGGACACTGTGGCGTTATTGGAGAGTATTGACCTGCCCGTGCTGGTTTTTGCTGGCAGCGAAGATACAGTGGTGCCGGGACTGGCGGAAAAGATGGCAATGGTCATGCAGGACAATATCGTTTTCGAGGAAATCGATGGAGCGGACCATTTTTTCCGTGATCTGTACTCTGACGATATCGTCGAACTGTCACTCGAATTCCTCGACAAGTTTTGAGGTGTTTCAAGAGATGCGACATGAATCAGTAAACCATACCCGGCGGTTTTGCAGTGGCTTGCTACTGGTGGCGGCAGGCGCTGGAATTTTCGCCGTAAGTGCTCGTGCCGATGAGTCGCCCGATGCGGCGCGACAGATTGCTCTGGCCGAGTCGTTTGTTGCAGATAGTCACCTGTCCACAAGCGAGCAGCTGCCGATCGTGATTTTTATTTCGCAGACGGGTTGCCAGTTTTGTGCAGCGCTCCGCAAGCAGGTACTTTTCCCGATGCTGCGCTCGGGGCAGTTCGCGGACAAAATGGTCTTTCGTGAGCTTAGCCTCGATGCTGGATTCGAGGTGGAGGATTTCGACGGCAGGACGATTTCAGGATCAGATTTCGCGGCTCGCTATGGAGCAACCCTGACTCCAACGCTGTTGTATCTCGATCCGGACGGCCAGGAACTCGAGAAAAAACGCGTCGGCATCAGCAACATCGAGTACTACGGTTTTTATATGCTGCGCTCGATCAAGTCAGCCACCGCAAAATTGATACGGCCTTGAAAAAATCTCTCCCGGCAGTGCGCCGGATTTCGGGGAAAATCCGGCGACAGCGGTAAGTCTTTTCTCTGGGGGAACCGATTCCGCCGAGAGAGATCGTACGTGCGACTATTTCAGCAGTGACAATCGAACCAGGCTGTAACGGCCTAAAAACGCCAGCTGTAGCTGAGTTCAATTTCCCACTGATACATCTCGATCTTGATATCCTGGGTAGGATCAAACGGATTCGGTCCGGTCTGGTCGCCTTTAAAGGCATACATCACGGCCATGCTTAATTCATTGTTCTGACCGGTTTTCTTCGTAAATCCGGCGGTAACGTGATCTTCGATGACCGCGGGTGCCAGAATGTTGAACATGACCTCGGACTTACCTATGGGTTGGCTGCCATGGCTATAGCCAGCGCGCCAAACTATATCAGACTCGCGGTTCCATTCGACGCCAACTTTGTACGTGGTCATATCATCCCAGCCAAAACCACCGCCGTTGTTACCACCCAGGCAGCCCGAAGTATCTGTACTCATAGGGTTAATGGTCGGGCAAGAAAACAGGTTGGCGAAAGGATTGCCGACTGAACCAATCTCGCTGAACCAGGTATTTTCAACATCGAGGCTGATGGCCAGGCCACTGTTCGGGCGAAAGGTGAAGCCGGCTTTGAAGTTTGCCGGAATATCGAAACCACCCTGATCTGCGAACAGATCGGCATAGTCATCGAACTCACCCATCGAAATTTCTGTCTGGTAACTGGTTGCAAAGCTGATGGCTGAACTCAGTTCCAGTTGGAAGCCGACTTTCGCGCCGACACCAAAGGCGTAATCATGACCGTTGCTACTCAGATTTTCTGGGAACTGCGTGCCGCCGCTGTTGGCGAAGGTTTGAGTGAATGGTGCGAAAGATCCAACACCCCGGGCTTTGAATGTTTGTCCTACCCCAACAATTGCGACACCCCAGGTGAAGCTGTCACCAACCTTTCTGGCGTAGGCGATGTCGAGAAATGCCTGCATCAAGTCGACACCCGCCGTGCCATCGCCGAACGTGCCATCGAAGGTGGTGACCGGTGCCGGTCCGGGTCCGTCCGGATCGAAAGTGGCCGTGCCGCCATCCCATTCGGTGTTCATCCCGCCACGTCCATAAAACGCCACTCCCAGCGCGCTCTCATCACTCAGCGACCAGGCATAGGCCATATTTGGCAGGACGAAATATTCTCTTGAGCTATCGATGTCGTTGGGACCAATCGTGAAGGCGCCCCCGTTCCCGTTCGCCATACTTTCGGTCGTTTTGTAACTTCGACGTGGGCTGAAGAGCGATGCTCCGACATCGAGACGACCTGTGGCAAACAACGCGGCGGCGGGGTTGTTCGCCATCGAGATGGCGTCCCCGGGCATCGCCAGGCCAGCGCCCGCCATGCCCTTGTTTTTCGTTCCCGTACCATGAGTGAAGTAGCCGTTGGTTGCCGAGGCGCTGCCGGCCGCCAATGTGAGTGCTACGGTTGTTAGTGTGATTGCAAGCTTCTTAATAGACTTCATTTTGACTCCCCCTGGATCCATCTACATTAAGTAACTGTATTAAGTAACTGTAATGTAGAAAAAACTAATATAAGAGAAACGCGGTTGATCATGCAACTTTTGCTGCGCTGCACAAGCTCTATGGCCTTGCAGGCTGCGGTCTTGTTGCTCCCGAATAGACCTGTAGCTATACGTCATCGGCGCAATAAAGTGTGTATAAGCACTGGATAATCTTGCCGGCTTCATCCGCCTGCAAAGAATAATAAATGGTTTGGGCCTCACGTCGGGTGCCGACCAGGCCCTCTTTTCGCATGCGGGAAAGATGCTGTGAAAGGGGTGATTGCGGAATGTCGAGACTCTCGGCGAGTTGGCCGACCGATTTCTCGCCACTGGCAAGCTGGCATAAAATTAGCAGCCGACCTTTGTGGCCCAGCGTTTTCATTAGCGCGCTGGCTTTGTCGGCCGCCGCATCCATTTGCGCCATGTCAAATTCGCCCGTTATTTCCATTCGTTCTTCCTTACGCGCTAAGTTTTGTAGGTCACTATGCAGGCGAGATCGCGTGCTAAAACAATTTGGCCGTCGAAATGTTGTTTCACGATCGCAACATTTTTGTCAAGATCGCGCAGGCTCCTCGCCATGAAATGGCTGAGCACCAGCGTGTCGACGTTAGCTTCATGGGCGATCGAGCCAATCACACTGGGCGGCGCATGCAAACGTCGACCCGTGCCGGTTGCGCCCTCAGGGATTACCATATGCATAATCAGAATATTGGCATCTTTGGCAAAATCAATAAAATTGGCGTTGCCGCCGTTCTGATCGCTGGCGAACACCATGCTCGTATCGCCGGTCGTTACACGGAACGCCAGCGCCGGCACAATGCCGTGTGGAACGGGCAGGGCATCGATTCGCACGTCGCCGTCGTCACTGGCAAAGACACGCACGGGTTTGCTGTTGCCCTTGTCAACCTCAGTAGCATCAAGCAATGGCAAGCCGCCGCTACCATCCAGGTATCCGGAAAGATAGCCGTAGGCGCCCTGCTGATTATCCAGCATGCTGTTGAGATAGTCGTCCAGGCCGGGAAACAGATCGCTTCCGCTCGGTCCGGCGACGGCCAGAGTCCGTTCGCGTCCGGCAAATGATCCTGACTTCAGCAATGCCGGAAAATCAGCGGAATGGTCGGTGTGAAAGTGGCTCAGACCGACGAAATCGAGTTCTGTAAAATTGGCGGAGGCTTCACCGAAGCGCAGGAACGTACCGCCTCCCGCATCGATTAGGATCCGCGATTCGCCGTCTATCCAGATCAGGTAGCCTGCGGAGGCCCTCGCGTCATCGGCTATGGGGCCACCGGACCCTAGAACTTGCAGTGTTACGCCCTCACTCGCCGCGCAATTTGCAACCGATTCGAAATCGGTGGCGGCTGGCGCACAAGCGGCACTCAACAGTAGAATTGCTGCCAGAAGTAGACGCATTTCCATCATGGTCAGCCGGGAAGACTTTCCTTTTATGTTAGTATTTTCTAATATACATGCAATTCGGCATAAAGACCGAACTAAATTCATAGAAAATTTGGCGGATCTCGATGGCTTCAAGAAAAAATTCTACCGCTCAATGGTTGCAGCAAATTTCCGCGGAAGGACAGAAACTGCCGCTGCTTGAGCGCCGGAACTTCCTTAAGAATGGCTTGTTGCTGGCTGGCAGCGCAGTAGCAGGTGGTGCTGTCAGTAGCAAGGCGAATGCGGGCGATGAAAATCTGCCACCCAACGTACCGGCCTGGACCCGGTCACTCGGGCAAGGGGTTCTGACCAATCCTTACGGCAAGCCATCCCGATATGAAAGCAGCATCCAACGTCGGGCGGTACCCTGGCTAACCGCCGACCGATTCGCCTCGATCAGTTTCACGCCGCTGGCGGAACTGGATGGCATCATTACGCCGAGCAGCCTGGTTTTCGAGCGTTACCACGGCGGCATACCGGATATTGATCCGGATGATCATCGACTGATGATCCACGGTCTGGTGGACAGGCCGATCATTCTCACGCTCGATGATTTGCGACGCTTCCCCAGCACATCGATGATTCGTTTTCTCGAGTGTCCGGCCAACGGCGGTATGGAATGGCGTGCGGCGCAAATGGACGCATTGCAATTTACGCATGGCATGTTGAGCTGTTGCGAATGGACCGGTGTCCTCTTATCCACGATTCTGCAGGAAGTCGGTCTCAAGAAAGACGCTGCCTGGGTTTTGGCAGAAGGCGCCGACGGATCTCATATGAGTCGTTCGATTCCACTGGACAAGGCGCTGGACGACGCGCTGGTTGTTTACGCACAAAACGGTGAACCATTGCGACCGGAACAGGGCTATCCAATTCGCCTGTTTAACCCTGGCTGGGAGGGCAACACCAGCGTCAAATGGCTGCGACGTCTGGAGGTGGGCGACAAGGCCTGGTATCACCGTGAAGAGACCTCCAAGTACACGGATCTGCTGGCCAATGGTCGCGCTCGGAAATTCTCATATCTGCAAGAATGCAATTCTGTCGTAACGTTTCCCTGCCCGGAAAAACCACTGCGTGAAAAGGGCCGCTACGAAGTTGAAGGGCTGGCGTGGTCCGGTTCGGGCAAGATCAAACGCGTTGATGTTTCTTTCGATGGTGGTGTGAACTGGCGCCCGGCTCGACTGAAAGGCCTGGTATTGCCCAAAGCCCTGACGCGATTCGGGCTGGATTGGGAATGGGACGGAGGCCCGGCAATGATTCAGAGTCGTGCTGTCGACGAAACCGGCTACGTGCAACCTACCTTTACGCAACTTCGCCAGGCGCGTGGCATGAGTTCGATTTACCACCGCAACGCAATTCACACCTGGCGTCTGCATGCCGATGGGAAAGTGACCAATGTTCAGATTAGTTAGTCTGTCGCTGCTGACGACGATAAGCCTGGTGGCTGCTGCCCTCGCGGCTGGCGATAAAGATGCACCCGGTGGCGAGATCACGATAACGGAATTTAACGCGCCGGTTGTGCAGTCCAGCGGCCATTTTGGCTATGGCAAGGATGCGAGTGCGGTAGAAATCGCCGGCTGGGATATCGATATTCGGCCCGACGGCATGGGGTTGCCACCGGGTTCTGCTACAGCCGAGGACGGGGAAATGCTCTACGAAGACCAATGCGCTCTTTGCCATGGTTCTTTCGGCGAGGGCGTTGGCCGCTATCCGGTTCTGGCGGGTGGCGAGGGGACTCTGATGGATGCTCGTCCAGAACGGACCATCGGCAGCTACTGGCCGTACGCGAGCACGATCTGGGACTACATTCACCGCGCCATGCCGTTCATGCAGCCTGAATCATTGAGTGATCAGGAGGTCTATGCGATTACGGCCTATGTGCTCTACCTGAACGATCTGGTTGAGTACGATTTCGAGTTGAACCAGGACAACCTGGCGTCCATCGAGATGCCGAACGCCGATGGTTTTTTTCTCGATGACCGTCCCGATGTGGCCAACGAAGCCTGCATGAGCAACTGCAAGGACCCGTCCAGCATCAGAATTACCTCGGAGCCACCAGCGGCGGAGGAAGAGGTCGCCGAGGCGGTCGTGACAGTCGCGGCCATGAGTGGCGAGGCAACCTATAAGCGAGCTTGTGCCTTGTGCCACGCGGGCGGCGTAGGCGACGCGCCAGTACCGGGTGACGAGGGTGCGTGGGGCCCACGTATAAAAGCGGGCCGTGCCGCATTGATTGCGAACGCGTTGGGCGGACTCGGCATCATGCCGCCGAAAGGAGGTCAACTGCAGCTAAGCGACGATGAAGTGACGGCTGCGGTAGACTACATGCTCGAGTTGACGGCGAATTGAATTTCACGCTGAGGAATACGGCATGAGCAGAATTTTGATGTTGCCATTGCTGGCACTGGCATTGGTCGCGCAAGTCGCGTCGGCCGAGGACGCCATGCCAACCAGGGATGACATCGCGCGTGGCAAAGTGATTGCATTCGAGCGCGGCAAGGGCAATTGCCTGGCCTGTCATGCCATCGAAGGTGGTGAACTCGCTGGAAACTATGGGCCGCCACTGTTGTTAATGAAAATTCGCTATCCGGATCGCGCTGAATTGCGATCAAAAATTTGGGATGCATCGGTCAGAGAGCCGACTACGCGTATGCCGCCTTACGGCCGGCATCGCATATTAACGGAAGAAGAAATCGACCTTGTCGCCGATTTTATTCATACCCTGTAACGGAATTGTGAGGAGATGGAAGTGCACAGAAGACTGGTACTAAAAGGCCTTGTTGCCTTGAGCGCTATGGCGGCGTGGCCGCGCTTGTTATGGGCCACACGGCCGGATGCGGCATTCCTGGCGGACAATGCCAATCAGGCCATCGCTGACGTCTACGGGCAGCAACCGGTTGAAAGCGATCAGATCAAGATGAAGATTCCGGACATTGCCGAGAACGGAGCGGTAGTTCCGGTGACAGTCAGCACCGAGCTTGCTGATGTTGAGTCGATCAGTATTGTGGTCGTTAACAATCCCACCCCGTTCGTGGCTTCTTTCGATATGGGCCCACGCGTGCTGCCATCGGTCTCGGTACGCATCAAGATGGGTGAGAGTTCGACGGTGCTGGCGCTGGTCAAAGCAGGCGGAAATCTCTATAGCACGTCGAAAGACGTAAAAGTCACTATTGGTGGTTGCGGCGGCTAGCCTGGACTATTGCAAGAATAGTTAGGGCCAGGAGCAGCAGGTTGAGGACAGGATAATGGGAAAACCAATCAAGATCAGGGTAAAAATCAAAGGCGATGTGGCCGAAGTGAAAGCGCTAATGCCGCACGATATGGATTCCGGCTTGCGCATGGATCCGGATACCAATCAGCTGATCCCCGCTCATTACATTACGGATGTAGTGGCGGAGTTGAACGGTGAGGTTGTAATGACGGCGTACTGGGGGCAGGCGGTATCGAAGAACCCGTATGTGTCCTTTTCCATCATGGGTGCCGCCGCCGGTGATACCGTGAAGCTTTCCTGGAATGACAACAAGGGCGATTCCAGTGAGAAAGAAATGGTGCTCAAATAATCGCGACCTGACAGATTGACGTAGCGACAGGTCGATGGAGTAGTAGCTTGACAAAAAAAATTCTTCCATTGTGTTTCATTGGTGGGTTGCTGGCCGGCTCAATGGCCGTGGCTAGTCCGGAAGAGGATCGGCTGGTGCTGGTGAACTATTACAGCGAGCGTTTTCCGGAGGTGCCCAGGCAGGAATTCGCGAATGGCTTGTATGCATTCGATGCAGCGGCGCGCGAGCAGTGGATTGAGATGGAAGATTTTCCTCCCTATGAGATTGCCATAGAGGATGGCCAGGCATTGTTTGAAACCCCATTTTCGAACGGCAAGTCTTACGCCGATTGCTTCGACAACGGCGGTATTGGCGTAAAACAGAATTATCCGTATTTTGACAACGCGGCCGGCGAAGTGATGACGCTCGAACTGGCAATCAATCGTTGCCGCGAGGCCAACGATGAAGAGCCGCTGCCATACATGATCGGTGATCTGGCTGAAATAGCGGCCTACATGGCCTATACATCGCGTGGCAATACAGTGGCTGTTGAGGTCCCGCAGGACGACCCGGAGGCGCTGGCGGCCTACGAGGCAGGCAAGCAGTTTTACTTTACGCGTCGGGGGCAGCTCAATTTCGCCTGCAGCAGTTGTCACATCCAGTCGGCCGGGTTAATGCTGCGAGCAGACCGTTTGAGCACAGCGTTGGGTCAGACGACGCATTGGCCGGTCTACCGGTCCAAATGGGGTGATATTGGCACCCTCCAGAAACGATTTGCGGAGTGCAATTCGCAGGTCTGGGCGAAACCGCTTGAAGCACAGAGCACCGAATATCGAAACCTCGAGTATTTTCTGTCTTATATAAGCAATGGCCTGGAATTGAACGGGCCGGCGTCGCGCCGCTAGTGCTGAATCTTAAGAGACTGCAATGACCATAAAACGGGCCGTGGCCACAATCTGTATTTTCTTCATCGTGGGTTGTGCTCAACAATCGGTTGGCAGCGACGAGCCGGACTCCTTTGCGAATGTCTACGCCGAAGCTGAGGCAGCATTGGCGACGGCGACAGCCAATCGAAATGTCTGGAGCAAGACGGAAGATATCTTGCGGCAATCGAAGCTGGCTTTTGCCGAAGGTCGTGAGGATGACGCCATCAAACTGGCCAGCGAAGCAAAACTGCAGGCGGAGCTGGCGCTGGAGCAGGCTATTTCTCAGGAAGAGGATTGGCGGTCTAACATTTTTCCGCAATAAACCCACGGCGTACTTTTCCGGCGAGCCGTCTTTTCTACGGGACACCATTTAGCTATGAACAGACGGGATTTTGTATGGATGCTGGGTTGTGCCAGTTCGGCCGGCCTGTTGTCCGGTTGCATTCGCGGCGAGTTGCGTGACGATCCGTATGCAGCGGCAACCTTTGGCAATGCCCGTCTGTTGCACTTTACCGATTGTCACGCACAGCTACAGCCAGTTTACTTCCGTGAACCGAATGTCAATATCGGCATTGGTGGTGCAGCCGGACGCCCACCGCACCTGGTAGGACAACAGTTGCTCGACTATATCGGTGCCTCAATGGGCAGCCGCGAGGCTCATGCACTGACCTATCTGGATTTCGCGGCGGCGGCTGAGCGGTTTGGCAAAGTCGGCGGATTTGCGCACCTGAAGACCCTGA
>CAYUOY010000006.1:0-42145 GCA_964446495.1 uncultured Woeseiaceae bacterium
CCTGGGCCTGGTCAGTCGAAGCGGCATCATTCCTCTTGCACACAGTCAGGACACGGCCGGCCCCATGGCCAGAACCGTGCGTGACGCCGCTATCATGCTTGCCTCGATGCAATCTGCAGACCCGGCCGATCCGGCCACCGCCGGTCGTCCTGGGGCAACGCCTGACTACGTGACAAACCTCAGCAGCGACAGCCTGCACGGCAAGCGAATCGGCGTCATCCGCAGTTATAACGGCGCCGGCAAGAACCCGTACCTCGATGCCGTTTTCGACAACGCGGTTGAAGTGCTGCGCGCCAACGGGGCGGAAATTGTAGATCCCATCGAGATCGATACCGAAGGCATGGATGCCGCCGAATACGAAGTGCTGTTGTACGAATTTAAAGCCGACCTGAATGACTACCTGGCCAAATCGAATGCGCCGTTGAAAACGCTCCGTGAAATCATCGCGTTCAACACCGCGCACGCCGACACCGTCATGCCCTTTTTCGATCAGGAAATAATGGAGATGGCACAGGAAAAAGGTCCGCTAACGGACGCGGCCTATCTTGAAGCACTCTCGACCAGCAAGCGCATTGCCACACAGGGCATCGACGACACGCTGGAACAGCATCATCTCGACGCATTGGTCGCCCCTACCAACGGGCCAGCGTGGCTGACCGATCATGTGAATAGTGACAACTACAGCATTAGCAGTTCCTCACTGGCTGCCGTATCGGGATATGCCAGCATCACGGTGCCTGCCGGTTACGTGTTCGGCCTCCCGGCGGGGATATCGTTCATTGGCGGAGCATTCAGCGAAGCGGAACTCATTCAGCTGGCCTACGCCTATGAGCAAGCCAGCAAAGCGAGACGCGTGCCTCAGTTCTGATCGGCAGAACTGCGATCCCGACACTGTAGACGCAGGTCGATTGCTGGCCTAATTGTCGACTTGTCTGTCACACGGTCGCTGCCTGCAGATGTTCAAAGCCATTCGAATCGGTATCTTGCTGTTTGTCCTGTTTTTTGTTGCCGTGAGCACGTTCCTCACCCAGACACGAAGTACCGATTGGGATAACAGCCTGTGGATCAAAGTCTATCCAATCAACGCCGATGGCAGTGACGCCAGTCGAACCTATATTGAGAAGCTGAAGCTCGCGACGTTCAGCGGTATAGAAGATTTCGTCCAGCGTGAAATCACGAAGTACGGGCACGATCTCAAGCGCCCGGTCCGAATTGAACTTGGCAGCGAAGTCGCCGCCCAGCCACCGGTTCTGGAGGGGGAGCCCAGCGCCTGGCGAGTGATGGCGTGGAGCCTGAAAATGCGCTGGTGGGCAAACTCGATCACGAGTGATCAGGATGATCCGGCACCGGATGTGCGGATCTTCGTGCGTTATCACGCACCGAGTCTCGGGCGTCAACTGGAAAATTCAGTCGGCCTGCAGAAGGGAATGGTTGGCATCGTGAATGCAGTTGCCAGCCGTAGGCAAAAAGGCATGAACAACGTCATTATCGCGCATGAATTTCTACACACGCTTGGTGCAACGGATAAATACGATCCAGCCGACGGCAGTCCACACTTCCCCGAGGGCTATGCCGAACCCGATCGCAGTCCGAGATATCCACAACGCTATGCAGAAATCATGGGTGGGCGCATAGCCCTTTCCGAATTCGATGCGATGGTGCCGAAAAGCCTGCGTTACGCCCTGATTGGCAAGCAGACGGCAGAGGAAATACAGCTGCGTTAGTACATCATCCAGACGACCAATTGGCAGCAGGTCGCTTTCAGGCTAGGCTGTTGCCATGCAAAAACCGAACCCACCCCTGTTCTCGACTAACAAGCTGACGGTCAGCGTCCCCGGCAGATTGCTGGTGCATGAACTCGACCTTGAACTGGCAGCGGGTGAAATGCTGGCTATTCTCGGCCAGAACGGCGCGGGAAAGTCACTTACGTTACATACACTGTCCGGACTGAGAGAAGCCGCGGGCGGGCATGTTGAGCTCGCTGGCACGCCCATCCAATCACTCGCACGAAGAGCGGTCGCGCAGCGATTGGCGTTGCTACCGCAAAACTCAGAAGACATATTTCCGACGACAGTATTCGACACAGTTCTCATCGGACGTCATCCGCACATCGAACCGCTGCGCTGGGAATCGGCTCACGACCGACAGTTTGCACGGCAGTGTTTGCAGAAAATGGATCTCGCTGAGCTATCAGATCGCAATCTCACCACGCTTTCCGGTGGCGAGCGGCGGCGACTTGCCATTGCACAAACGCTGGCCCAGGACCCGTCAATTTTTCTCCTCGATGAGCCAACCAACCACCTTGACCCCCAGCATCAACTGGATGTGCTCGAGCTGTTTCTCAAACGCACCAGACGTGGCGCCGCGGTAGTCACCTGTCTGCACGATGTGAATCTTGCCGCTCGTTTTGCCGATCGATGCCTGCTGCTTTACGGCGACGGTCGCTGGCATCTGGGTAATACCGTCGAGGTCCTGACAGAGGCGCGTTTGTCAGAGCTTTACGACGTGAGAATGGAAGCCTTGAACTGGCGCGGCATGAATCTGTTTGTCGCCGCCGGCAGCAGCATTACCGAGCTGGAAGACGGCGTGCATGCGCTCGAGTCTGTGCAGGCGGTGCGCTAGCCCGGACTACTCATGCCAGGCCGGCGAGCAGCGTTTGGTGCAAGGCCCTGTTGGCCGCCAGCACGGAGCGTACCTGCAGATCGATCGGTCCTCCGTGCAAGTCGGTGAAGACGCCGCCAGCCTCCTCAACAATGACAGACAAAGCGGCAATATCGAGAATGTTGACGTCGGACTCAATCACGGCTTCAATTTTCCCCGCCGCGAGCAGGTGGTAATGATAGAAATCGCCGTAGCCACGAATGCGATCAGCCACTGCAACAATATCGCCCAGCTTTGACCAGTCATCCGATCGCGCCAGCGATTTGAGGTTGCCGGTAGAGACCGCCGCACGGCTCAGGTCATCGATGTCGCTGACCGCCAGTTTCTCCCCATCGAGCCAGGCACCACAGCCGCGTTCCGCCCACACCAGTTCATCGTGCATCGTGCCGCTCGATACGCCAAGCACCAGCCGACCTTCGTGCATCAACGCAATCTGGGTCGAAAACATCGGGTACTGGCGAACAAAGGCTTTGGTCCCGTCAATGGGATCTACCAGCCACAGAAACTCCGCGTCTTCCTGTGTTCGACCGGTTTCCTCACCGAAGAAACCGTGCTCGGGAAAGGCGCCCAGAATAATGTCGCGTATGGCCTCCTCGCACTCGACATCAGCCTGCGTCACCGGCGTCATATCGTCCTTGGTTCGCACTGTGAAATTGCCGCGATAATAATCGCGGCTGATCGTGGCGGCTGCTTCCGCGGCCGCGCAGGCGATGCGCAATTCGGCCGAAGCATTTTGTGGCAACGATGCCTTCACCGACAGACTCCATTGGAAAACGCTCACTATGGCGGCAGACGAATCTGGAAACAAGCCGACTTGTTGACAGCCGCTGATATCGAATCTATGGTCGGGCCAACATCAGGTGAATCTGAAAAGGCATTTTTTCGGATGAACGGGAAGTCGGTGACTGCAATGCAGGAACCCGACGCTGCCCCCGCAACGGTGATCGAGTTAAACCGTAGCCCCTGACCTGCATCAGCAGGGCAGAGCCACTGCGAAAGACCGGGTTTCAGACAACCCCGATTTCGTGGGAAGGCGCTACGGACCGGAGTCAATCCACTCGTCAGCCCGGAGACCGGCCTGTTGCTACACGATGGTTGCGGTGGGCGACGTTTCGGGGAGCAGCAGGTCACCATTCCCCACAAATTCCCTCAGCAATCGCGGCAAAATTCGCTATGACAGCGTGCAGTTGGAGGATGGACCCATGGGCAATCGGCTTAGCAAGATCTACACACGAACCGGCGACGATGGCACAACCGGCCTCGGCGACGGCCAACGGATTGCCAAAGACAGCCTGCGCGTGGAGGCGTTCGGTACCGTCGATGAAGCCAATAGCGCCATTGGTGTCATCCTGGCAGTCACCTCACTGACAGAACCTTTTCGCCATTGCCTGATAACGATTCAGCACGACCTCTTCGAACTGGGCGGAGAACTGTGTATACCGGGCCATGAGGCGATTCAAAAAACCTTTGTCGATCGTCTCGAAAATGATCTCGACAAATTCAATGCCGACCTTCCGCCACTGAAGGATTTCATCTTGCCGGGCGGCGGCCCGGCCACTGCCGCCTGTCATATGGCACGCACTATTGTCCGCCGCGCCGAGCGCCGCGTCGTCACCCTGCAACGCGACGAGACCGTACGCGCCGAGGTGTTGCATTACCTCAACCGCCTTTCTGATTTGCTGTTCGTGATGGCCCGACAGCTTGCCCGTATCGAAAACGGCGAGGAAGTTCTGTGGGACAGGAGCCGCACCTGACAGACATCGGCATGCTCGATTTCTGTCACGCTCTTCATAACAACACTGATCATTACGATTGAACATGTACTAACAGCCCGGTCTACTGAATCACGCTGGAGACGATGACCAGTTTGATTTCGCGAGACTGGCAACCGACAAATCCTGGGATGGAAACAGAATGAAACAGCGAATTACGACACCTGCACGCCGTCAATCGACAACCCTGGCTTGCTGCCTCTTACTCGGTGCAACCGGCTTAGCCAGTGCAGAAGACAACGATGACAATACTCTCGAGGAAGTGGTCGTTACCTCCAGCCGCATTGAAATACCAAGGCGTCAGGTCGGCGCAGCGATCTCCGTTATAGACGAAGATGAAATTCGGCTGCGAGGTCTTAGTTCGGTGGTCGAACTGCTGCGAACGCAGCCTGGCATTGCTGTCAGCAGCAACGGGGGCCTGGGAACGACAAAATCACTGCGTATTCGAGGCGAGGATGGCTTTCGAACTCTGGTCATGATTGACGGCGTCAAAATATCGGACCCTACCGGCACCCAGGTTGGGCCGAACTTCGCTCACTTAATGACCAGCAGCGACTTGCAGCGCATTGAGATCCTCAGGGGGCCACAAGGTTTTATTTATGGCGCGGACGCAGGTGGGGTTGTCAATATTCTTACCCGCCGCGGCGAAGGCAAGCCGGGAGGCATGCTCGGTGCGGAATTTGGTGCTTTTTCGACGCAAAAGATTGATGGCAATCTTGCCGGCGGCAACGACACCGGCGACTTCTTCGTATCGATTTCAGATGTGACTTCGGACGGCTTCAATACGCGCGAGTCGGACACTGACCTTGCCGATGACGACGGTTATGAGAATACGACATTGCACACCAAGCTCGGCTGGAATGCGACGGAGAATCTACGCCTGCAACTGGTCGCCAGAAACACCGACTCGCGCACCGAGTTTGACGGCTGCGGCTTCCCATCGACGAACGACTGCGTCGGCAAAACCGATCAAACAACGTATCGGGTCTCCGCGGAAGCCGGCACTGGCGCCTTTACGCACCTGCTCGCTGTAAGCAACATGAACGTGGAAAGGTCAAATTTCGCCGATGGTGTAGATGCATTCTCGACCGACGGTGACCTGTCCAGAGCAGAGTATACGGGCAGTTATAAACCCGGCGACGCCATGACGTTTGTATACGGCCTCGAATATCAGAATGAGGACATCGTCTCCGGCGGCGACAGCCTGGACCGTAGCCAGATCGGTTATTACCTGGAGTACCAGGGCAAAATCAACGACAATTTTTTTCTGTCGGCAGGTGCCCGCTACGATGACAATGATGATTTCGGTAGCCATACCAGCGCGCGTTTTTCGGCCGCTTATCTGCAGGATTTATCGGGTGGCGCAACGCTAAAATATCGCACCAGCATTGGCTCAGGATTCAGGGCGCCGAGCCTGTTCGAGGTCGCCTACAACACGGGACCCTTTGCGTTTCCGCCGGCATCGGGCGTAACCCTGACCGAAGAATCCTCGTCCGGCTACGATATTGGCATGGAATACCAGTCCGAAGCCGGCCTGTATCTGGAGTTGACCTATTTTGATCAGGAAATCGAAGATGAGATCTTCTTCGATTTGTCGGGATTCTCGGGCTACCTGCAATCGCTTGGCACCAGCAGCTCTCGCGGTATCGAAATCGCCGCAAAGATCCCACTGAGTGAACGCTGGACGATAACGGGCAATGCCACATTCAACGACACCGAAAATACGGAGGGGCTGCAACGCATTCGACGGCCGGAGCAACTGGGAAACCTGGGTGTGCAGTTCCAGTCGAATGAGCAGAAGTTTCGTGTCCTCGCCAATTTCCGCTGGTCCAGCGATGCAGTGGATGAGATTTTTGGCGTCGGCCGGGTCGATCTGGATGATTACAGTGTCTTTGATATCAGTGGCGCCTATTCAATTAGCGAGTCTTTCGAAGCCTTTGTCAGACTCGAAAACGCATTTGATGAGGACTACCAGGAGGTTACCGGATTTAATTCGGCGGGCAGGGCCGGCTACGGCGGTGTCCGCTTCAGATTCTGAGCCGGGGGCAATAGCAGCGTAAATGAAGACATTTTTTTGCCCAGGAATGATCGGTCTGCTGTGCGGCTGGTTATTGTCAGGAACTGCCAAAGGACAGGACATCGATCTTATCTATTTGTTTTCGGATGGACAGATGCCGGTCACTTTCCAGGCCTACCAGACGCTGCTGAGCGAAAACCCGTCATTGCGCGGCAAGGTACGCCTGCAGTTCGTAACGGAATCTGTTTTCAATGAGGTAGATGCCGAGGCCATTCTGGCAGCAGATGTGCTGGTATTCGATATCATGAATCAGCAAATGTTGCAGCGCTTCAACACCGCACATGGGGTTGATCTCATCGCGAGCATTGGTGCCAGCGGACACGTATTCGCCGTCGGCGAAGGGTTGCTGCCAAAAGAAAACTATGTGGCACAGGGTGCGATATGGGATGACAAGGCGCGCGCTTTCTGGCAACACTCGGGACCCGGCAATCACCTTGGCTTGATGAAGCAGGTTCTTACCGTCGCCGGCATTGTCGGACTGCCTGTTCCGGAACCGGAAGTCAGTCTCGATTATGGCTACTACTACCCGGATGAAAACGGGGGTCGTTTATTTCGGGAGTGGGAGGACTTCGATACCTGGCGACGCAGTGTGAACAAATCGAAACCCGGAGCGCCGAGGGTCGCGATCGGGTTTTATCGGGCAAATTACTACACGGGTGACACGGCGGTTCTTGACGCTCTCATCGCAGAAATCGAACGTCAGGGTGCCGAGGCTATTCCCTTTTTCGGCTACCCGGGAGCCGTTGCTTTTGAGCGCTTGTTACTCGGCAAGCAGGGCGATCCTCGCGCCGACGTGGCTCTGACTTTCCTGTTTCGCTTCGCCGATTTTCAATCTGCGCAGAAGCTCGAATCTCTAGACATACCGGTACTTAGTCTTATTACGCTGTATGGGCGTTCCGAACAGGAATGGCGTACCTCGTCGAGTGGACTGTCTATTTTCGAGGGAACCTTTCAGATCGCCGTACCGGAACTCGCGGGGCTGACTGCACCAACAGTAATAGGCAGTCGCGAAAAAGTTGTCGATCCCGACTCCGGTATAACCGTGGTCCGAACCCGACCCATTGCATCACGTTTGCCGATCGCCGTTGCCCGCAGTCTTAAATACGCCAGGCTGCGCGTCAAAGCCAATCACGACAAACGCATTGCCCTTATCTATTACAACTTCCCCCCCGGCAAGGCGGGCATTGGCGCCAGTTACCTGAATGTCGCCGACTCACTCGCCAATATTTTGCAGCGCCTTGCCGCAAGTGGCTATGACCTTGGCGACAGCGATTTGAGCAGCGCGGCTATCCTGGAACAGATTACGGCCAAAGGCCGCAACATCGGTTCGTATGCGCCGGGTGAACTCGAAGCCATGTTGAACGATAGCGATCCCGTACGCATCGATACTGGTGAGTATACGAAGTGGCTCAACGCCCTGGCGGCGCCGCTGCGGGAAAAAATTGTGGCCGACTGGGGCGACCCGGCTAGCGTCGAATTGATGGCAATCCGGAATCGAAACGGTAGCAACGATCTAATCGTGCCTGTCGTCCGCTTCGGCAATATCGTGCTACTACCGCAACCGGTACGCGGATGGGGTGAGGATAAGGAAAAGCTCTATCACGCTATGAACCTGGCACCTCATCATCAATATGTTGCAAGCTATCTCTGGTTACGCAATGAATTTTCGGCTGATGCAGTCATTCATGTCGGCACCCATGGCACTCTCGAATGGCTCGATGGCAAGGATACCGGACAGTCGCGCGAGGATGCATCGGATGCCCTGATCGCCGACATACCGCACTTCTATGTGTACAACGTTGACGTTGTCGGTGAGGGCCTGGTCGCACGTCGGCGTAGCCAGGCCACCCTGATCGATCACATGGTACCGCCCTTCACCGAAGGCGGTTTGTATGCGGAACTGGCTCTACTGGATGAAAGCATCAGTGACTACCAGAACAATCTGGCCAAGAACCCGAGGCTGGCGAGGGAGTACGCGACCCAGATCCGCCGGCAGGTCATTAGCCTGGGACTCACGAAAGACCTCGATCTCGAACTGGCCGACCTTGACAAACTCAACGGCAGTAGTGCTACCGGACAGGAGGTTCTCCACCGGATCGAAAATTACATTATCGCCCTGAAAAGTCAGAACATCCCCTTTGGGTTGCACGCGTTCGGGCGAGACCCCGGTGACGAGGCGAGACAAAGCACATCGAAGGCCATTGCCGCCGTTGATCGCAGTTTACTGCCCGATCAGCAAGCGGTTCTGGAAGACGAAATGAACGAACGTATGCAGATGTCAGCGCGGCGCGAACTCGATAGCCTGACTGCGGGGCTGAACGGGAGTTTCATCCCTGTCGGTAGTGGCGGTGAACCGCTGCGGAATCCGGATGCCTACCCGACGGGCAAGAACTTTTACGGCGTCGACCCGGACAAGATACCAAAACCACCCGCCTGGAACCTGGGAGTCATGCTTGCAAAGCAAATGCTTGCCAAGCACCTTGATGAACAGGGTCGATACCCTCAAAAAGTATCGTTCGTTATCTGGGGCGATGAAACAATGCGCCATGAAGGGGTTCTGGAGTCGCAGATTTTTTATCTCCTCGGAACCCGGCCAATCTGGAATGAGCGCGGCAAACTTGTTGATGTAGAAGTCATTCCACGTGATGAACTGCAGCGTCCGCGCATCGATATTGTTATCGCGAGCGCAGCTGAGGGCATGTTCAATAACGTCACGTTACTTATGGACAAGGCCGTGCAAAAGGTCAAGGCGATCGATGAGGACGACAATTTTGTGCGCCAACACTACCTCGATGCGCGACAAGCACTGATCAAGTTGGGTTATGCCGAAGATGACGCCGATCGGAGAGCAGGCGTACGCATTTTCGATGAGCCGCCGGGCACCTACAATCTAAACACCTCCACAATCGTGGAAGCCAGCGGCAGTTGGTCGTCCGACCAGGTTCTGGGAGATGACTATCTGCGCAAAATGGGGCATGGCTTTGGCAATGGTTTCTGGGGCGAACCCATGGCTGAGACGTTTCGACTCGCACTTTCCGGTACCGATCAAATCGTTCATTCGAGTTCCACGATGCTCTATGGGGCACTCGACAACGATGATTTTTATATGTACATGGGTGGCCTGTCGAGCGCCATTCGGAATCTTGATGGTGACAACCCGGAACTCCTCGTTACCAACACGCGTGACCCTGGCGATCCGAAAATGTCGTCGATCAACGAATTTATCGGCACGGAGTTCCGTTCACGGTATCTGAATCCAACCTGGATCAAGGGCATGCAACAGGAAGGCTATGCGGGCGCCGGGGAAATGCGGGCATTTGTCGAGAATTTATGGGGCTGGGATGCAACCGTCAGCAGCACCGTTGACGATGCTATGTGGCAAGAGGTCTTTGCAACCTATGTACAAGACCAATACGAATTGAATTTGCAGGCCTACTTCGAGGAGGCGTCTCCTTTTGCATTCCAGGATATTTCAGCGCGCATGATGGAGACCGTTCGCAAGGGGTACTGGCAGACGGATGATTCCACCGTCACAACCCTGATTGAACGTTATATTTCGAGCGTCAACCGAAATGGCATAGGTTGCACGGAAAACACTTGCAGCAATCCCTTGCTGATGCAGTACGTCATCAATACCGCAGCCGATGTCGGTGTACCGGCTGCCGAGATACGGAGTTTTCAAACCAGGCTTGAAGCCGCAACGCAGGATACGGTTGAGAACATGGCAAGTGCCGCACAGGCTTTCATAGATTCCAATGAAACGCGCATCCGCGATCGCGCGATACCCGGCCCGAACTCGCTGTCGACACCGTCGCTCGAATCTACCGAATTTCAGACCTATCTGGCAGAGCAGGAGAGTTCGAACGCACCGCAATCACCGGCTCCGATTCAAGCAGACAAGCGCCCGGTCATGTTGTGGCTGGCTGTCGCGATCCTGATTGTCGCGGGGGGCATGGTATGGCGAAGAAAGCGCCGTTAGTTGCCGCCGCGTTAATCGCTTTTCACTCTGCTGCGGTTGCCGGAAGCGACCCGCAGCAAGTCAGCCAAAGTGGCTTTGGCGCATACGAAGTTAGCCTTGCAGCCAGCGGCGAGGGAATGGCCGTCGCCTGGTATGACACGCGCAATGGCAGCGCTGATCTTTACCTGCGAATACTCGACTCCAGCGGCAAGCCGGACTCGCCGGAATATCGCCTCACGGCAACCGCAAATCAGTCTTATGAAGTCTCAATCGATACGCTGGACAAGGGGCTCGGGATTGCATGGTATGAAAAATCGCCGACCGGGGCACAACAGGCACGGGTGGGTATGTGGAAATCCGGGGATGGACTTGAATGGCAATCGCCGCTGTCGGCAGCGCCTCTTGATTCCAGAATCCCGGTCTTGCGTACCTTCGAATCGCGTATTTTCTGCGCCTGGGTGGAGACGTCGGACACGGGTAAAGAATTCGTCATGGCAAACTGGTGGGATAAAAATGGAGTGCCTTTGGAGGAGTCGATTCGGGTCGGACCAGCCGGGTCCTCAACATGGAATCTGAATGCAGCCATCGATGAACAGGGTGTCGCTTACGTCGTCTTCGATGCTGTAGCGAAGACCCAGACAGAAGAGGTATTCCTCGCACGCATCGACGATTCGACTGTAACGTTGCGCCAGCTAACCGATGATGACGGCTTCGCCTCCAAATATCCGGACCTGGTCCTGTCACCCGGGGGTCTGGCTCTGACCTGGTTCGACGAACGCGATGGCAATCGTGAAGTCTACTTTTTCAGCTCACCGACACGTCACCTGCAAAGAACAATTGACCAGTCCAGCCATCGAGTAACTCGATCCTCCGGTGCATCGATCGGAGCTTATTTAGCCGCAAACGACCAGCAAATTGCACTGGTTTGGTCGGACAATAGCAACGGCGCCTATGATATATACCTACAGCAATTTGACCTGCAGGGGAGATCGATTGGTGAGCCTCAGGTTATAACAACGACTCCGTCTCAATCACTCATCCCTGCCATTCGGTCGTGGGGCGACGGTTTCATCGTGGCATGGAATGAAATCCAGCGCTCTGCTTCCGGCTACCACAGCGATGAAACGCGAGCGGAGATTCTTGTGCAACTCGTGCGCCAGGAGTGAAGTTCACCGGGGCGGGGTCCGTGTTGAAGGCATCCGAAAAACCAGGGAACCTCTGATCTATTTTAAACTGATATCCGGTTTCAACAAATTCCTCATGTTAAGTGAAATCTGTTTTGGTGGGGTCGCGCGACCTGACGCGCGACCCTGCGAATACAAACTCCCGCGCCCTATTTACTGCTTGAGAATAGATCAGAGGTTCCCTGGCTTGTCGCTTGTAACACTCTGTTTTGACGCCCGTTCTGCAGGGCCTCGCATATCAGCTTCCCAGCCTGAATCAGGCGCGGCGTTGGTCGTGCGAGCAAGTCGGCAGGAATGTAAAAAAAATTACCCAGAACATTCGCGGTCAATACAGGCCAGCGTTGCCACTCGCCTAACGGAGCATCACCCTCCGTAATTCGTCCTGAAATCATTGCCTCTGGATCTCGAACCAGTACGGATTCCTCCGACACCAACGGTGCCAATGCTCCGAGATCAGAGAATATGTTCTCGCCGCCGCAGAGTTCGATGAGCTCACTAATATAATGTTCGGCATTAACAGTGTAGAGCGGCCGTGGCGCGATCTGATAGAAGACCCTTATCGAGGGTCCGTGCGCATAGCGCTTGCGCAAACTATCGATGTCGCCAAGAAAATCCATGGCGACCGATTTTGCCTCAGCCTCGTGTCCGGTTAGTCGCCCGATGGTAATTAGTGCCGCGGCTATGTCATGCAAGCTATCTGTTCGTAAAACTTCGACCCGGTAACCTCGCTCACGCAATTCATCCACAGTGCGGGCTGCAGTACCGCTCTCCCAGGCGAGTAGAAAGTCCGGACGGAGCAACAATAACTGCTCTTGATCTATCAGGAATGCATCACCAATCTGCGGAAGATTCTTTACCGCATCGGGAAAGTTGCTGTAGGCACTGACACCAACAAGTGATTCGCCGGCGCCGGCCGCAAAAACGAGCTCCGCCAAGTGCGGTGCGAGCGTAACGATACGCTGCGCAAGCGGCTCATTCTCATTGTAAATGACGGCCGGATCGGTCCCGTCAGTACAGGCCGTGAGGAAAACAAAGGCGAACAGTATCACCAGAGGCCAACGCCTCACAAAGACCAGCCATACAGTGTCATTGCAGCGATCACGAAAGCCCAGATGCCGAGCAAGCGAAATACGAGCCCGGTCGCGGCCGTAGCGCCGCGAACGCCGCGATCGTGGACGCTCTCATCCTCGCCTCTTGTGATCGCCATCGCGGCAACACCCACCTTGGCCAGCAGGTTTTCGTTGTGTATGCCAGGTAATTCGGTGGCGCTTGAATCATAGCTGCGCCACGCCGCAATGGCGCCGTCAAAATGCCCGGACAAGGCATAGCCCAGCACGGTCAGCCGGGCCGGAATCCATGCCATCCAGCCGTGCAGTATGCTGGCCGCCGCGGCAATTTCCTGCATCCCCTCTTCATTTCGCGTGGCGTTAAAGACAGCGCGACGCCGAATAAGGTCTGTCACCCGATAGGTCCATGCGCCCAGCGGCCCTAAAGGGCCCAGCAGCACGAACCAGAATATAACGGCAAAAAGTCGATTGTTGGCCTGCACGAAAACGGCGGCCTCCACCTGACGGACACACTCCATCGGATCCGTTGGCACGTCTCTTTCGAGCAGGGCCTTGGCTGTCGAGTTGATGCGCTCATCGTCATCATCCTTAATCGCCGTACAGTATTCGCTCACTTCTTCGCCAATATCCTTCGGTCCCAACGAAAAGAACAAAACGACGATCGCAAGAATAATGTAGGGAAAACCGTGCAGAGTGTCGCCAAGACTCAAAATAACCAGGAATACCGGCAACACCAGCACACTCGCCAGCAGGACCACAGGAATCGCTGCAGGCCAGCGACTCAATCGGCTTGCCAGACCGAAGCCGGCATCGATGACACGATCCAGCCAGCGCAATTGCCGCAAATGAAACAATTGCGTCGCCAGCCGCTCTACGACCAAACTCAGCAGTAATGCAATCAGACTCATGACAACCCAGACATTATTGCGCGCATTTCGATTGCGCCGTCAGCCCATCATACAAGCGCAACCAGTCGAAAGCAGGGCCCGGATCGGACTTTCGTCCGGGAGCTACGTCACAGTGCCCGGCGATAGCTCGCGCATCCAGCGCTGGATACGCCCCGTTGAGTGCCTCCAGCACGGCGATAAGGCACTCATATTGAGCATCCTCGTAGGCGCGGTCATCACAACCTTCGAGTTCGATGCCAATGGAAAAGTCGTTGCAGTTTTGCTGGCCCCGAAACGACGATACTCCGGCATGCCAGGCCCGGCGGTGAAATGGCACGAACTGCAGCAACTGACCGTCACGCCGAATCAGTAGGTGTGACGAAACTTTCATGCCACGAATCTCATCGAAGTACGGGTGTGCGTCCCAGTCCAGCCGATTCCCGAACAATTGCTCGACCTGCGGCCCGCCAAACTCTCCCGGTGGCAAACTGATACCGTGAATAATGACAAGTCGCGGTTCGCAATCGCCAGGACGCTCATCCTGATTCGGTGACAAACAGTGTTTCGCAGGATGCATCAGGCCGTCTTCGACGCTCACGGAAAACAGCGATTGTTGCGTGTCGCTCATTGGCTCTTGATATCCTTGGCCCGTCCGTTGCTGATATGCATATTCTGACCAATACTTGCGGGAGACGCTAGCCCATGTCCAGGCATCGACTGTTCGTTCCGGAACCATTGTCGCCATGCGATGAGTATCGCCTGCCCGACGAGCAGGGACACTACCTCAGTCGTGTCCTGCGCCTGAAACCAGGTGACCGGGTTCTGCTCTTTGATGGCAGCGGCTACGAATATCCGGCCATTGTCACCGAAGCAAGCCGGAAAAGAGTACTGTTACAGATTGGAGCGGCCATAGGGCGGGACACCGATTCACCGCTAAAAGTCCGCTTGATTCAGGGAGTTTCGCGCGGTGAGCGCATGGATTTCGTTGTGCAAAAAGCGACCGAGCTGGGCGTCGACAGAATATCTCCCGTCCTGACCGAATTTTCCGTGGTGAAGTTGTCCGCAGAACGGGCCATCCGGCGCTTGCGGCACTGGCAGAAAATAGCGCAAAGCGCCTGTGAGCAATGCGGTCGTAATCGGATACCCATTATCGACCCGCCCAACTCATTGCCCGACTTTCTGCGGGACAACACCGCCGCAGATTGCCGCCTGCAACTGCAACCGTCTGCCACCCGGGCATTGCACGAAATCGACCCGCCAAAAGCTGACGTCGACCTGCTGATCGGCCCGGAGGGCGGATTCAGCCGCCTGGAAAACGAGATGCTGGACCACGCCGGTTTTGAGTCTGTGTTGCTTGGACCGAGAGTGCTGCGAACGGAAACGGCTGCGCTGGCTGCGTTGACGCTGCTGCAGGCGAATTGGGGTGACCTCGGCGATACTGGCGGCGACGGTCGCTAATGCCGCTGCTGTTACGCCTGAATCGATTCCTCGGCAATCATCGCCTCCAGTTTTTCAAGATGCGGGATTAGCGGGAATTCATTGATCATTTTGACTCGGCACAGTACCGGTGCGCCGTCCGGCCATCCCTCTGTTTCGTCGCGCCGCAATACTTCGCGATTCACCCTCACCAGCTGCGGGAAACCCTGTGTCACGATGCCGAGGTGGCCACTCTTGACCCTGTCGCTGCTGGCATGGAATACCACAATTCGAGTTCGTCCCGTGATGGCGGGCACGTCTTTGCCGATGGTGCCCTCGAAAGCCACGACCGGCAATTCCCGGCCATTCCAGCCAATCGTTCCCAGCATCCAGTCCTGACTGCCTTCGCGCTGCTCGGGCTTGGAAAAACGAATCACTTCCGCCACGCAAGTTCGCGGCACGATCAGGCGATCATCACTCAATGGCACGAGCAGGCTGTAGAGCTCTTCGGTTTCGGCCGTCATTGCAAGGCCACTCCGCGCTCCTCAAGCAAACGCGTGATTGCGTCCAGTAGTTTCGCATCCTGATACGGCTTGCCCAGGTAGTCATTGACACCGATTTCGATCGCCCGAGCGCGATGCTTGTCGCCGACTCTCGACGTAATCATTATGATCGGCACGTCAGATACCCGTTCGTCGTTGCGTACATGTGCAGCGAACTCGTATCCGTCCATGCGTGGCATCTCAATGTCGAGCAGAATGATTTCCGGTTTGTGGTCGCGCAACACACTGATTGCATCGAGTCCGTCCCGCGCCGTCACAACCCGCATGCCGCTGCGCTCCAGGAACCGTTCCATAACTCGTCGAACGGTAATGGAATCATCTACCACCATGGCCAACGGGCGATTGTCCGTCGGCGTCGGCGCCGCATTTTTCAATTCGACCACGGGCACACCGCCACGGACCAGTGCCATGATATCCAGAATCAGGACGATGCTGCCGTCACCCAGGATTGTCGCTCCTGCAATGCCATTCACGCTCGCAAGTTGCGGTCCCACCGTTTTGACCACGATTTCCTGGCTGGCCAGCATCTCGTCCGTCAACAGCGCGGCGGAACTATCGCCGGCTCGCACCAGTATTATCGATACGTGGGACTCATCTTCGGGCAATTGCGCCGCCTGCCCACCCAGGTACATACCGAGGTGTCGAAAGCGAAAGGATTGTTCATCGTATTCGTAGCTCGGTTCACTCTGGCTCAACAGTGCTTCGAGTTCAGTGCGTGCCATGCGCACAACGCCTTCAACGGTCGGCAAAGGCAGCGCGTAGACCTCTTCTCCCGTTCGCACAATTAGCGCTTGTGTGATCGCGAGCGTAAACGGCAATCGCACCGTAAAATTGGTGCCCTGACCGATCACCGACGATATCTGCAACGACCCGCCGAGCTGTTTCACTTCATTGGCGACGACATCCATACCGACACCGCGCCCCGCCGACTGCGTGACTTTCTCCGCCGTACTGAATCCCGGCGTCAGAATCAGCTCCATGATTTCGCTATCGCTCACTTTGGCGTCCGGCTCCAGCAGGCCACGCTCAAAGGCTTTGCGACGAATGGAGTCAACGTCCAGCCCGGCGCCATCGTCCGCGATGTCAATGACCATTTCCGAACCATCGCGATGCAGGCGAATGGTGATACGGCCGGACGCCGGTTTGCCCGCCGCCTGTCGCACTTCGCTCGATTCGATTCCGTGGACAACAGCGTTGCGCATCATATGTTCGAAAGGCGGCAGCATTTTGTCCAGCACCTGACGATCGAGTTCCCCCGATGCTCCTTCGACGGCCAGTTCCGCTCGCTTGCCGGCTTCCTTAGCCGCCTGCCGAACCAGCCGTGACAACCTCGGTACGTGCTGTTGAAAAGGCACCATCCGCGCACGCATCAGGCCATCCTGCAACTCGGCTGTCACGCGCGATTGTTGTACCAGCAGCGTATCAGCCTCTGTCGTCACCGCCTGCAACAAATCTTTCAGGCTAACCATGTCGCTGGCGGACTCTGCCAGGGCGCGGGATAACTGTTGAATGGTCGAATAACGGTCCATTTCCAACGGATCGAAATCCTGCGCCACCATCGTCTCCTGATGACCGTGCATGATCTGTGCTTCCGTTTCGATTTCGAGCTTGCGCAGTTGCTCTCGCAAACGCGCTACCGTTTGCTCCAACTCGTCGATATGGAATTCAATGTTGCCGACCTGCTGCCTGAGTCTCGACTGGTAAATACTGATCTCGCCCGCCGCATTGAGAAGATCTTCGAGCAGATCGATGTCGATTCGCGCGAATTCCTGCCGCTGCTCAGCCGCCTGACGTGTCGGCGCCTGTTCACGATCCGTTTTCCGGCGCCCGGCGACGCGGTCTTCCGACGTCGTTTCCCCGCGATCGACATCCGGATCACTGTCGGCACCGATATCGGCGGCAATTTCTTGCGGCGCTGCTTCAATCTCTAACGGTTCGGCAGCGACGGGTGTTTCCGCTTGTGTTTCAATCGGTGTTGGAACTGCTGTTTCCGTTTTTACCGCGACAGCATCAACACTCGCGACTTCCCCACCCTGTAGCGAGGCCGCAGCCGGCAGACCGTCGTCTTCATTCAGCGACGAATCTACGATGACCATGCTAACGGTATCTTCGGGCTCAACCGTAAATTCGACCGATACCGAGTCTCCCGTATCCATATCCTCGCTCAAAGCCGGGACGACGACCGACTCCAGCGCTTGTTCGGCTGCCCGGCCACCCGCACTGACAGTGTGGATGCGTTGCTCAAGTTCGGTCGATGCTGTGATCTGTTTTCCGGCAATGACATCGTCACGCATCCGGTGCAGCCCATCGATGCTCTGCTGCAAAAGTTCGTCAACTCGCGGTGACGAGGGCACCCGACCGCTGTCGATAGCGATCAGTAGTGTTTCTATCTCGTGACTCAGATTACCCATGGCGGTAATGCCCGCCATGCGGGCCCCGCCTTTGAGCGTGTGCAAATGTCGCTTGAGTTCCTCGACATGCTCCGTGCTGTTTTTATTGGCACTCCAGTTCGCCAGCGCGTGGTCCGCCGCCTCCAGCAGCTCGGCTGCCTCTTCCGAAAATATGGCGGCGATTTCGGCGTCGTAGGCGGTCTCCTCGAAATTCTCCGGCGGGCGAACCTCTACCGTTTCCGCAACTGGATCTGCAGCGCTCGACATCTGCTCTGATGATTCGACGGCGTCCGTTAAATTGTTCAGCAATTCGATCAACACGCCAAAGTCAGATCGATCCGTGTCAGGCTGATTGATTTCGCCTACAATTTTCTCTATCGCCTGAGCCGCGGCACCCAAAGCGTCGAGGCCGGATTGCTGCAAGCCGATCCTGTGGTCGTAAATTCGTCGCACGAATCGATTCAGGGCGCTGGCAACCGCAACACCGCGTTCGACATTGGCCATGTTGGCACTGCCGTGCAGGGTATGGCAGGCACGATACAGTTTGTCGGTAACCTGGAACGGTGGGCTGTAGCCCTCGCATGCCGACCGGTAGTCACGAATAACGCTCAGGTGACCGGCCGTTTCTTTCGAGAAGATGTCCAGCAGCACCGGATCCATTTCCAGTGCTGGCGGCTCTTCCACCGGTGCTTGTACGTGCGGCGTCGAGATCGTCAACACAGCCGCATTTGGATCTCCATCGCCGAAGGCGTTCGAGCGTGCCATGAAAAGCGCAATGTCGGCAGAGGGCACCGTACCAACTTCCAGTTCTTCAACCAGTTCCGGCACAACTTCGGCGGCTTCCTGGATGAACGCAATCATGGGTGGAGTGCGGACCAGCGTGCGATTGATAAGCTTATTGAGGAGATTTTCGATGGTCCAGCAGTACTCCCCGATACGCTCGGCACCCACCATCCTGCCACTGCCCTTAAGCGTATGGAATGAGCGCCTCACCGTGATAAGTGCCTCGATATCATCCGGTGATTCCGCCCATAGCGGCAGGTGCCGTTTAACCGAACCGACCTCCTCCCTGGCCTCTTCAATAAACAGCTCCAGCAACTCGGGGTCGAGGTGCTCCGCGTCCATCGATACGACCGGCATCGGCATCACTTCTGTTTCGCCCATGTTTCTCGCAGCCGGAGATGGGATGTCCTTCGCGGCCTGTTCTGCTGGCGAGTCCAGTTCCTGCTGCGCTGCTTCGGCAGGCGATACTGCCTTGAACCTGACGGCCATATCGTCAAGAACACTCAGACAGGCCTCGGCATTATCAAGCATGTACCACGGCTCGCGACGACCGGCTTTAACGGTTTCCATGTAGTACTCGATACTGACGATGGCATCCGCCAGCCGATCCGTCTCTTTCTGCGTCATGCCTGTCGGACCGCCACCATTGAGCACCAACATCAGAATTTCACCCGCCCGACCGACGACGTCCACAGCTCGAGTCTTGTTGAGCATTGTGAGACCCGCTTTGATGCCGCGAATAAGCGAGGGCACGCTGTCAATTCCTGCAGGGTTACCGGAGCTGGCCATGCCCTGGCTGAAAGTTTCCTTGATGCGCGCCAGATTGATGATGCTTTCGCGCATGACGGCGCTTGCCACTTTTTTGTAGTCTGCATTTTCCTCTGGCGGCAATTCCGCGTCGCCGCCCTGTGCAGTCGGCTCCTGCGGGACAATCAGTCCCAGCAATTGCTGATCCAGGCGGTCCTCGACCTTGAGCAATGTTGCCGCGATTTCCAGAACGACCTTCTCGTCAGCCACGCCTCCCTGGCTGACAACGTCTTTCAGACGTCCGATCTCCAGTTCCACGTCACCGCGCAAACCCCCCAGACCGAGTACGCCAAGCGTATCGCTGATCTTCTTGAGGAGATCGAGCTGTGGCACAAGGTCCGCCGACTTGTTCATGCCCGTGCGGACGAAAATATCAAGTACGTCTTTTACACGTCCCAGATCCTCCTTGATGGCGGAGGCCACGGTTTGCATTAACTTGGCGCTGGGTGCCGCCAGGTTCTCGCGCGCCTGCTCAACCTGTTCATCGCCGGGCAGCAACTCGGACAGGTTGAATGCGGCTCGTATCTCGCTGATACGCAATCCCGCATTGCTGGAACGTGCGACGTAGAACAGGAGATTGTTCAGAAGATCGGTAACCGGGTAACTGTCGAATGCCTGCGGGCCCTCGTCGATCAGTCGTTTCATCTGGCGGTCGATTTGACCGAGAAGTCGTTTCAGCGCGATGGAGGTCTGCAGGCCACCATTTTGCAACGACTCGAGCAAGCCACCGGCCACCCACCAAAGCTGATGCATATCGTCACGATTTGACGCGGCCTCCATTTGTGCCGCCACGTCACCGAGTGTCTTCAGGTAAGCACCGGCATCGCCGCCCTTTATCCAGCCCAGCAACGCCAGTTGAAATCTCGGCCGTAATTTCGAGGCCAGCTTTACCGGATCCTGATCGCTTTTCGGCAGCCCCTCTTTGCGTGCCGACTTGCTCGATGGCGACAGGTTGAGCAGCAACAAGGTACTTTCGGAAAGCAACGGCTGGCCACGCGCCGCACGTAAATCGTTGAGCATGGGCAGGAGCACGAGCGCAATGTCCCGGCCGCCAGCCAGCAATCGCTCAATGTAAATGGGCAATTGCACCATGGCGCGGGTCAGTGCCTCCAACCCGTCTTCGCGGCCTTTCCCGGCGCGGAGATTCGATAAGTAGCGGCAAACACCTTCCATTTCCTCGGTCAGGAGGGCCGCGCCGTAAGTCTCGGTCATTCGCAGCGCACCGCCGACCTGGTGCAGCAGTTGCCCACTGCGAATGAGCGACGCTGAACCGCCACGCCCATCTACGCAGTCTTCGAGTGCCAGTTCGCTATTACGAATGGTTTCCAGTAATTCAACGCTGACGATCGCCAGCGCATTCTCCGCCACCGGATCCGCGTCGTCTGCGCTTAGCTGCTTCTGGATACCTGAATTGGCGCTCATCGAGTCAGACCGCTGCCTTGTCCCCGGCCCGGGCTGTGGATTCCACAGCGGCGGGACTCGCCAGAGCACTGGATTCCAGCGCTGAATTTGGCAACGTAAAGCCTGCCACTGTCTGCCGCAGTTGCGAGGCCAGTACGGACAGTTTGGAGATCGACGTCGCCGTCGCGGTCGTCGCGCGAGCCGTCTGATCGCCGATCTCTTTCAACTTGGACGTCCTGCGGGTCACGTCTGCCGCCGAACTGGCCTGCTGACGCGCCGAGCCTGATATATTCTGCACCAGGTTGGCAATCTGGTTGGAGACCTGCTCGATCTCATCCAGTGCAGCACCGGCATTTTCGGCCAGCAGCGCGCCGCCCACAACGTCGGTCGTGCTGCGCTCCATCGAGACCACGGCTTCATTGGTATCGGCCTGAATCGTGCGCACCAGCACTTCGATTTGCTTGGTGGCATTGGTTGATCGTTCTGCCAATCGCTGCACCTCGTCTGCGACCACCGCAAAACCGCGACCCGCCTCGCCGGCCATTGAGGCCTGAATGGATGCATTCAAAGCGAGAATATTGGTCTGCTCTGCGATGTCATTGATGAGTTCCACAATGTTGCCGATTTCCTGTGAGCTCTCGCCAAGTCGCTTGATTCGTTTGGAGGTGTCCTGAATCGTTTCGCGAATGGTATTCATGCCGTCAATCGTGCGCCGTACCGCTTCGCCGCCCTTGTGCGCCACATCCACTGAATGTCGGGCGACGTCCGATGAGCGTTCAGCATTACCGGATACTTCCTCGATCGAGCCCGCCATGGAAACGATGGATTCCGTAGCCGCCACAATCTCCCGACTCTGATTCTCCGATGCTTTCGACAAATGCGTCGCCATGCTTTCCGTTTGCTTGGCGGCCGAGTCAACCATGATGGCCGTCTCGTTGATCGTCGCGACGAGTTCTCGCAACTTTTCAATGGCGTAGTTAATTGAGTCGGCGATCGCACCGGTAATGTCTTCCGTGACCGTTGCCTCAACCGACAAATCACCGTCGGCCAGGCTGCCCAGCTCATCGAGCAAACGAAGAATCGCCTGCTGATTGCGATCGTTCTGCTCAGCCTGTACGCGCGCCGTTGTTTCATATACGGCGGACTTTGAATGCAGTACAAACAAGCCAATAAGCAGCAGCAGCGCAACCCCGAGCATAGCTTGCCAGTCGAGGGGATTGGCGTGGACGCCCGACATTGCGGAGTCCGCCGAGCCCCTGGAGGCAGCCGCATAGATTGATCGTGCCGCTGTATTCACGGCGGCAATATCGCCGTCCAACCCAGCGAGCGCGTCCGTATTGCTCAATGCCAGAGTAAGCTCCGATTCCATCGTTACGAATTCGGACGTCATGGGCGCAAGGGTGCTCTCAATCATCGTTGCATTGAGGGCGGCAATATCCAGTTCACTATCAGCGCCTGACAACGCATCGAGCAGTTGACGCATATAGGTTAGATCAGCCGCGATTCTTGCGGAGCTCTGCGCGTGATCATCACTCTGCAACAAGTCCGCAAGAGTCTGTTGCAGTGCCGCGCCGCGCTGCTGAAATTGTTGAATGGCAGCCGTCGCACCGGATTCGCCCAGCAATTCGTCCGCCGCGGCCAACAAACCAGGCATGCCTCGATTCGCAGCAGATGCCGCATTGATGATCGCCTCCAGAGACTCCCGGCGAGCAAGAATTGCCGCGGCTCCCTGCGTCAGCTGATCCCAATTGTTGCGATTACCCGGTGCCGTCGACACCGATCCGCGCAGCGACCGCCATTTTTCCAGGTCGCCATCCAATCGTTGCAGGCCACTGGCATCACCGGCCAATGCTTCGCCCACATGCAAGGGAATACCCTGAGACAAAGCGGCAAAGGTCGACCGCGAACTGTCGGCTCCTCCGCTGTTGCCGCTTTGCAGGTACATGAGACCGGCAGCGCCAACAATCAGGACGGCAAGAAACGCCGCAATATAGGTAAAAGTCGATGAATTATTCGATGTCTCAGCCATGGTTTTTCTATCAATCAGTCAGTTATCGTTTGCTGCGCCATCAATCGGCAGCAGCCTGAAGAAACGAACCGCTTTCAATTAGCTCGTACAAGTCGAACACAGGCCATTGATCCCGCCCGCGCTGATACACGCCATGTAGAAAACGATCACAGCGAACCGCCGTCTGCGGCGACTCACCCGTAAATTCATTGCCACCGAAGCGCCGAAATCCAAACACTTCGTCAACGACCAGCCCGGCAGGAATATCGCGATGATTGACCGATATGACTCGTGTTGTACGCCGCAATGTCGTTCGCCCGCTACCGAGCAGCAATTTGAGGTCGATGAGCGGTAGCAAGTGGCCGCGCAGATTGGCAATACCCAGGACCCAGCGCTTTGCGCCAGGCACTCGTGTCATCGACTCCGGCAACATCAATACCTCTCGCACCTGGTCACGATCTGCAACGAATTGCTCCTGCCCAATACGAAATCCGATGCCCACCCACTCTGAGGGTTGATCACCGCTCCCTTTGCCGGTCACTGCCACACGGCTGCGCCGTTCCATCTCCTGGAGTAAAGCGAAAGGCTCTTCTACCAGCGCCTCCAGATCAACCGCTTCATTCATTCAGCTGGCCAGTACCGCATTGATTTTTTCAATCAGCTGCTTATCGCCTACCGGCTTGACGAGGTATTCGACTGCTCCTTGCCGCATGCCCCAAATCTTGTCCGTGTCCGTGTCCTTGGTCGTAATCATGATGACCGGGATACTCGCGGTACCCGGATCTTTCGATAATTTGCGCGTCGCCTGGAACC
Organism: uncultured Woeseiaceae bacterium; assembly: GCA_964446495.1. Classification (GTDB taxonomy): domain Bacteria; phylum Pseudomonadota; class Gammaproteobacteria; order Steroidobacterales; family Woeseiaceae; genus JAADHU01. Next base: position 23,788 of record CAYUOY010000006.1, read on the forward strand.
CGTTCATGCCCGGCATTACGACATCCATCAGGATACAATCCGGAGCCGCCGCCTGCGCCTGGCGAATCCCGTCCTCGCCACTATCGGCGACCAGTGTTCTGAATCCAGCCTTCTCCAGCATGTTCTGGAACAGATGCAACTCGGTGGGCGAGTCATCAATGATGAGAACCACGGCCATGCTCAGACCCCCTTGTTAATCTGGTTCAGAATCGCACCGAGCAACTCGTCTTTGGTAAAAGGTTTGGTCAGATACTGGTCGGAGCCTACGATTCGACCGCGCGCCCGATCGAACAGGCCATCTTTGCTCGATAGCATGATAACTGGCGTACTCTTGAAAACCTTGTTGTGTTTGATCAATGAACAAGTTTGATAGCCATCGAGGCGCGGCATCATAATGTCGACAAAGATGACGTCAGGCTGGTTGTCCGCAATCTTCGACAAGGCGTCAAACCCGTCGATGGCGGTGATGACCTGGCAGCCCTCCTTCGACAGCAATGTTTCTGCCGTTCTGCGGATGGTCTTGCTATCGTCCACAACAAGTATCTTGAGTCCGTTCAGACTGCGAACTGCGTTCGTTGACACTGGATATCCTCGCCCAATTTGTGGCCTCTGCCGGGCCTGAATCGTTTATTTTGTTACTCTCGCGGCCAAGTTTCCATAATATTTAGCCAGAGCATAATGACTTGTACCACATTGGCCATTTTGCCGCTACGACAGGCGCCGCAGCCCGCATAATGACAACACTTCACGCCATGGCGGGCCAACTCGATGTGAGCTCGAATCAGCTCCGTCCGGAACCCCAAAACAGAGCTTGGTGTTACTTGATTTTTGCGTTTGGCGAATCGCTTCTGCACTGTATAGTGATGTCCGCCGGCCGCAGGCCGTGCAACGCCGATCAACTACACCCAATCAGACCAGCAAGACAGAGCCACTATGCCGCCTAAAAAGACCCGACTCGGAATCGTTATGGACCCCATAGAGGCGATAACGGCGAAAAAAGACAGCTCGCTGGCGATGCTGCTGGAGGCGGAACGGCGTGACTACGAAATTCACTACCTGCTGCAGGCTGATCTAAAACTGGTCGCTGGCGAGGCTATGGGGTATTCGAGCCGGCTGCATGTTCAGGATGACCCGGATAACTGGTTCGAAAAAGGTGACCGCCAGGAAATTCGCCTTGGCGATCTCGACGTCATTTTGATGCGCAAAGATCCGCCGTTCGACATGGAATACATCTACACCAGCTATATTCTGGATCGCGCTGAAACGGCCGGTGCTTTGATCGTCAACCGGCCGCAGGCGCTGCGCGATATGAATGAGAAAGCGTATACCGCCTGGTTCGCCGATTGCTCACCGCTAACACTGATCACGCGCTCGATGAGCGACATGAAGCGTTTTGTGGAAGAACATGAACATGTGGTCGTCAAACCGCTGGACGGCATGGGTGGCAAGTCGATATTCGTTATTCATCAGGGGGATCAGAACGCTAACGTCATCATCGAGACACTGACGGACTACGGCACGCGGTTCGCGATGGCACAGGTTTTCATTCCGGAAATCAGCGCCGGTGACAAGCGTATTTTGCTGATCGATGGCCAGGCCATTCCCTACTCTCTCGCCCGCATCCCGTCAGCCGACGACCATCGTGGCAATCTGGTGATGGGTGCCGCGGCCGAGGGCCGCGAACTCAGCGACCGCGATCGCTGGATTTGCGAGCGAATCGGCCCGGTTCTCGAGCAAAAAGGTGTCATCTTTTGCGGCATTGACGTCATCGGTGACTACCTGACCGAAATCAATTCGACCAGCCCGACCGGAATTCGTGAACTGGACAAGATTTTCAATCTCAATATTGCCGGCACTCTGTTCGATGCCATTGAAAAACACTTGGGAACCCCTGATTAATTCCGGGCGAAGCAGATTGCGTTTCAAAACGATCAGATTCATGAATAGTCCGGGCTAGCCATTGCGAGGCTTTGCAACGCCGAAGCTGGGCGTTTTGAAACCTGAGGTGCGAGTTCAGAATTGATCAGAGGTCCCCTTGGGCTGATGTGAGGAAAAGTCCCCGCCAGGGCCGCCGCAACCACCCTGATAGTTGCAGGAATGGCTGAATTTGACCAAACTTGTGCCACAAAGGGTATTTTCGACCGGCCATTCTTGTCTGTACGTCTGGTGAACTGCGTCTCACTGCCAGCCTGGGGAGACGAGTAAACTGGGTCGGATTGGTGGCTGGCTGCCACTTTAGACTGGTGCGGATCGGGGAATTCCTAACGAGCCATGGCTGAACAGGATTCAAAATCAATCGAAATCGGTGGCGCCACGCCGCTCGACCCGTTGCAGCTCGAACCGGGAGCGCAGCCTGACCGACTCCCACCGATGTTATTTCTCTCGGCGCTGGTACACGGCGTCCTGATCATCGGCATTACCTTCAATGCCGTGATTCCGGACGCGATGTCCAGAGCGGTCTCGCTTGAAGTCACCATCGTCGCCGACCCGGACAACCCCTTCGATCGACCCGATGATGCCGCCTATCTGGCCCAGGCCAGTCAACGCGGCGGTGGCAATACCGATGAACAATCACGACCCTCAGCACCCTTGGAAAGCAGTGTCCCGGTTGATAACGAGGGCAACGAGAACGGAGATGGACTCGAAGACGCGGTGGTACAGGATACTTTCGCGGATGAAGTCCTGCTCACCACTGCAGAGCAGAACATAAGTGCGCGGAACAATCCTCGCGAAGAACCGACACCGCTGGATTCCCGCGCCGCGTTACTGCGGGCCGGTGCCGAAGCAAGCCTGCCATTGCCACAGGATCTGCGCGCCAACTTTTTGGTCCGCGACAAAAACAGACAGCGCATCCTGGTCAGTGCGGACACGAAGGAATCCAACATCGCCGGGTATGTGGATCGCTGGAAGCGGAAAATTGAAGCCGTGGGGGGTCGGTATCTGCCCGAGCAGACCGCTCTGCAGGGCTTGACCGGTAGCCCCACACTTGAGGTCACTATCGCGGCCTCGGGCCAGTTATCCGAAGTGATTATTCGTGAATCATCGGGATCAAAATTGCTGGATCAGGCAGCCTTGAACATCTTGCGCCGCGCCGCGCCATTCGACCCCTTCCCGGAGGCGGTTCGACTTGACCATCCGGAACTCAATTTTGTGTACAAATGGCGCTTTGCCGATGTCGACGTTCCGACCACAGCCAGCATTAACTGACAACCAGCGAGAGCATCAGTAACAGCGCTGTAACCGGGCGCGCTGCCGTTGGTATTGAGTCTTCGTCCCGCAAAGTCGATACTAGTGCCATGCAAACGGCGACGCTATTCAACAATCATCTCCTGATCGCCATGCCAGGCATGGCGGACCCGAATTTCAGCACCACTGTCACCCTGGTCTGCGAACATAATGAGGACGGTGCACTTGGGATCGTCATTAATCGACCGCTGACGCTGGACCTGGGTAACTTGCTGGAGCAACTCGGCCTCAAAAACACAGCATCCACCATAGCTGCAACCCCGGTTTTCGATGGTGGCCCCGTCGCCACCGAACGCGGCTTCGTCCTGCACAGCCCCTGTGAAGGCTTCGAGCATTCGGTGAATATTGCGGCAGAAATTCAAATGACATTGTCGCGCGATGTGCTCGATGCCATCGCCGCCGGTCAGGGTCCGAAGAAATTGCTTGTGGCGTTGGGCTATGCGGGCTGGGCTGCGGGGCAACTCGAAGAGGAAATGCTTGCCAATACCTGGCTCAGCGTGCCGGCCACGCCCGAAATGATATTTGATGTGCCCTTCGAGCAACGCTGGCGCACCGCTGCGGGCGCGCTGGGATTTGATATCGGCCAACTATCCCACGATGCCGGACACGCCTGACTACCGGAAACCGGAGACCCTGCTCGCCTTCGATTTCGGGCATCGCCGGATTGGTGTCGCCGTCGGCCAGCAGATTACGGCCTCCGCCAACCCGCTCGGTACGGCATCGAACGGACCCGGCGGCCCGGACTGGCCACAAATTTCCCGCTGGGTGGAGGAATGGCAACCCGACAGAATGGTGGTCGGTCTGCCCCTGCATGCCGACGGTAGCAGCTCTGATCTGTCGGCGGATGCGCTGGATTTTGCCAAAAAGCTCGCGCGATACGAACGACCGGTTGAGTCGGTCGACGAACGCTTCACTTCCATGGAGGCGAGGGAGATGCTGAAACAGGAGCGTGCCAAAGGCCATCGTGGTCGCATTCGCAAGCAAACCGTTGATGCAACCGCCGCCAAGTTGATAGCGGAACGATGGTTGACGCAACACGACCAGGGAACATCGAAATAGCAATAATGGCCTCGCGTTCAGAGTAGAATCCGGCCCCGATGCCAGTCGCCAAATCCATTGAACAAACCAGTCTTTCCGAGCTGCAACTAAATTCAGAGGGGAATCTGCGACATTTGCTGACCCTGAAAGGGCTCGATCGCGCGCTGCTTACGAACCTTCTCGACCAGGCCGAGAACTACCTGAGCCCGCCTGGCGCGGCGGTCGTTCGAAATGACCGCCTGGCAGGCCGAAGCATCGCCAATTTGTTCTTCGAACCCAGCACCCGAACCCGAGCCTCGTTCGAACTGGCCGCAAAACGCCTCGGCGCTGATGTGCTCAACCTCGACGTCAATACGTCGTCCAGGAAAAAGGGCGAGAGCATTCTTGATACGATTTATACGCTGCAAGCCATGCAAATCGACATATTCGTCGTTCGCGACGCGAGCGCCGGGATACCCGCCTTTATTGCACAAAATGTCGAGCCCCATATCAGCATTCTGAATGCCGGCGAAGCAGATGTATCTCACCCAACTCAGGGTCTCCTGGACCTCTTGACCATTCGCCAGCACAAAGAATCGTTCGCCGATCTGAGCGTCGTTATTGTGGGTGACATCGCACATTCGCGTGTCGCTCGTTCAGCCGCCGAAGGGCTCGCGATTATGGGCGTCGGGGAGCTGCGACTTGTGTCGCCGCCTGCCCTGGCCCCGGACCCGGCGACGATGCCAGGTGCCACAATAATGGAAGACCTCGACGCTGCCTTGCGTGGTGCCGACGTTGTCATGGCGCTGCGGATTCAACATGAACGAATTGCAAACCTGCGGGGCATACCGAGTGCGGACGATTATTTCGCGAACTACGGCATCAGCCAGAAGCGCATGCAACTGGCGGCACCTGATGCGATCGTGATGCATCCCGGTCCCATGAATCGAGGCATCGAAATCGAATCGACTCTGGCCGACAGCGCGCAATCGGCGATCGCGCAGCAGGTAACAAACGGGGTCGCCGTACGCATGGCGATTTTGACGGCGGTAACCCAGGCACAAGCGTCACGATGAACTCTCCCGGCGCTAACCGCGGAATGCTGTTCGTCGAGGATGCCGAAGTCATGTCTATCAAGGGCTATCCGGGCGAACAGTATCGACTGCGACTCAAATCGCCGCAATGTGCGACACGAGCAACAGCCGGCAGCTTCGTACATTTGCAGTGCGATCCGTCTCTGCCACTGCGGCGACCGCTCTCCATCATGCGCGCGGATCGGGACACAGGCTCAATCGAAATATTGTTCAAAGTCGTCGGAGACGGTCTCAAGGCGCTGGCGGGCAAGCAGCCCGGTGACAGACTGAGCTCGATTGGCCCGATCGGCCAGGGATTCAAACCAACAGCAACGCGCCGGCGACCGCTATTGATTGGCGGCGGTGTGGGCATTCCACCGCTGGTCTTTCTGGCCGAACAACTGAATGAAGACAGCAACCAATGGCAACCACAGGTCATCATGGGCTCGGAGATCCCCTTCCCTTTCGCGAGTTCGGAAACATCGATCGCCAGTAACTGGCTGCCAGCCGGCGTCAACGCCACCATGCCATTGCTGGAACGCTGGGGCATTCCGTGCACGCTGGCGAGCGGCGCGGATTTCGCCGGCACGTTTCGCGGCCTGGTTACCGACGTTGCCGAGAAATATCTGTCGTCATTAGACGCGCAGGCGCTTGGAGAAACCGAGGTATTTTCCTGTGGTCCGACGCCCATGTTGAAAGCGGTAGCAGCACTTGCTGAACGCCATGAAATCCCGTGCCAGGTGTCGCTGGAGGAGTATATGGCTTGTGGCGTCGGCGGATGTGCGGGCTGCACCGTTATGGTTCAGACGGCCGAGGGTGCCGCGATGAAACGGGTTTGCGTAGACGGCCCGGTATTCGACGCGATGGAAGTATTTGGGCCCGTAGAAATCAACGGCATTGCCGGGAGCGAAGCGACGCCGCCGCCTCGCTAGTCCGGGCTAGAGCATTCGATCCAGTTGCTCGCGTACCTGTTGATCCCATAACTCAGCCACGGTCTTGCCGGCTGGCAGATCGGTCGATTCGCGCTGCCAGGCAACGTTGCCATCCCCGTCAATGATCAGCAGGCCAGGAATAAAGCGTATGCCATAGTCATCCGCGATCGCATCACCAGCGTCGACACCGATGAGCGGGAACCCCAACTTTTCGACATACGCAGCCGGATCCCCGGCGCCTCGTTCCATGGCGTTAATCAGCAATACGTTGATCTGCTTCTCGCCGTAATCCCGTTGAATACCAGCCAGGTAGGGCATGAACGCCTTGCAATACGAACACCAGGTCGCCCAAAAAACCATTACGGTCGGTTTGCCATCAATGACAGCGGGAAACGCAACATCGCCGCCCGAAAAATCTTTGCCCGTCCACACTGGCGCAACAACACCGGTTTCAATAGCAACGGTGGGGGCGGCCAGACCCGCAAAAATCAGCAACAACGCAACACGCTTCAACATCGACTTTTCTCCATGAGTTCGCTTGAGTATCGCTTTACTCAGAGTCGACTGTCGAGGATTTGTTCCACCCTGCGATTGGAACGCAAGTGAGAAGGAACCGGTGGTGGCTAGTTCAGGCTAGTAGTGCAACCAGGATTGATGGCTAGTGACCGGCGGTCGGAATCAACCGCCGAAATTGACCTTCGCTTCCAGGTTTGACCGTGAATCGGCGTGGATCATGGCTTCTTCGAGAGTAATTGTTCCTGCTTTGTAGAGATTCAGCAGTGCGTCGTCGAATCCCTGCACATTGGCATCGCCGCTTTCCTGCAACGCGACCTTCAGATCGGATATCTCTCCTTTGAGAATCAATTCCTTGATGTGCGGTGTGTTAAGCATTAATTCGACGGCGGCAACGCGCTTTCCGGTTCGAGTACGTACCAATCGCTGGGAAATAATAGCCCGCAAATAGTGACCAAGATCCATGAAAACCTGACGGTGCTGTTCCTGTGGAAACATGTTAATAATTCGATCCAGCGTCTCCGGTGCATTGTTGGAATGCAGGGTCGCGAGAACCAGATGGCCGGTACCCGCCATATCGATGGCGCTTTGCATCGACTCACGATCTCGAATCTCGCCAATTTGAATGACGTCCGGCGCCGCACGCATGGCACTCTTGAGAGCACGGCCGTAGCTCTTGGTATCGAGGCCCACTTCACGCTGGTTTACGATCGACTGCTTGTTCGGGTGCAGAAATTCGATGGGGTCTTCGATGGTAATGATGTGTGACGAAGTTTTCTCGTTGCGGTAATTAATCATGGCGGCAAGTGTCGTGGACTTGCCATTGCCACTGGCACCGACCATAAGAACCAGGCCGCGTCTCAGCATCACCAGCTCTTCCAGCTGCCGGGGCATCCCCAGTTCTTCCAGCGTCGGCATTTCAGCCGTGATATAACGCAACACCATCGCCACGTTGCCGCGTTGATGAAATACATTCACGCGAAAGCGACCCAGGCCGGGTTCGGAAATAGCAAAATCGACTTCCAGCTCGCGAGTAAATTGCTCCAGCAAGTCCTCGTCCATCAACTCGATCGCCGCCTGTTTGACCATCTTCGGCGTCATCTCGAGTTTATTCACCGGCATGATCTTGCCATCGATTTTAATTTTCGCAGGCGTAAACGGCGCAAAGAACAAATCCGAGGCCTTTTTCTCGACCATCAGTTTGAATAGTGGTTTTACATTCATAGCTGTTCCGTGCCAGTGCGCTCAGAAAGTCTGAGCGGTATCCTCTTCCAATATGTCCAGAGTCTTACCCTGTTCTTCGGCTCCCTCTGCATCGCGCTTGCTCTCCAGCTTGATCTTCAGGCGCAATTCGTTCTTGGAGTCTGAGTTGCGCAACGCGTCCTCGTAAGAAATCGCCGCCTCTTCGTACAGTGCGAACAGTGCCTGATCGAATGTCTGCATACCAAGCCGGGTCGACTTCGCCATGATTTCCTTTATCTGAGCAACTGCACCCTTGAAAATCAGGTCTGAAATGAGCGGCGAGTTGAGCATGATCTCCATCGCGGCAACCCGACCAACGCCACCTTCTCTCGGAATCAGGCGCTGTGAAACGATGGCTTTCGCGTTGAGCGATATATCCATCAGCAACTGCTGACGACGTTCTTCCGGGAAAAAGTTGATAATACGATCGAGCGCCTGGTTGGCGCTGTTGGCGTGCAACGTGGCCAGGCAAAGGTGGCCTGTTTCCGCAAACTGAATACCGTATTCCATGGTTTCGCGATCACGAATTTCGCCAATCAAAATAACGTCCGGCGCTTGCCGCAAGGTGTTTTTCAAGGCGGCATGCCACGAATCCGTGTCCACACCGACCTCTCTCTGTGTAATTACACAGCCCTGGTGAGGATGAAGGTACTCAATGGGGTCCTCGATGGAAATGATGTGACCCTTTGAGTTAGCGTTCCGGTGGCCGATCATCGCCGCAAGCGTGGTCGACTTACCCGAACCGGTGCCGCCGACAACAATCACCAGGCCGCGCTTGTTCATGACAATATCTTTCAGGATCGGCGGCAATTCGAGTTCGCCCAGGGTCGGAATCTCCGTGGTAATCGTACGCAGGACCGCGCCGACAAGACCTTGCTGAATGAATGCGCTGACACGAAAGCGACCGATGCCCTGTGGGCTGATCGCGAAATTACACTCCTTGGTCGCGTCAAACTCCTTAATCTGTTTGTCGTTCATGATGGAGCGAACCATCATCGCCGACTGCTCGGCGGACAGTGCAGTATCGGTCGCCTTGTGAACCTGGCCATCCACTTTTATCGCGGGCGGAAAACCGCAGGTGATAAAGAGGTCGGAGCCGTCCTTCTCCACCATCTTTTTCAGCAGGTTTTGCGTCAATCGTACCGCTTGTTCGCGTTCCATTCCCTAATTCTCCGTCCGTGTGACCGGCGTCCTGCCAGCCACCTTTAGAAATTCTCTTTGTTGGAAGCGCGGAAGCGCGCCTCTTCTTTGTTGATGAGCCCCTTGGTCAGCAGCTCGCTCAGATTTTGATCCAGTGTTTGCATGCCCGTTGCCTGGCCGGTCTGGATGGCCGAATACATCTGCGCAATCTTACCTTCACGAATCAGGTTTCGAATAGCGGGCGTGCCGATCATGATTTCGTGCGCGGCGATTCGGCCACCGCCGATTTTCTTGAGCAGCGTTTGTGAAATGACCGCTCGCAATGATTCGGACAACATCGCACGTACCATTTCCTTTTCTGCCGCTGGAAACACATCGACAATTCGATCGATGGTTTTGGCTGCGGAACTGGTGTGGAGCGTGCCGAACACCAGGTGACCAGTCTCAGCCGCGGTCAGTGCAAGACGGATGGTTTCCAGATCACGTAACTCACCCACAAGAATGACGTCCGGATCTTCGCGCAGCGCCGATCGCAGAGCCTCGTTAAAACCCAGTGTGTCACGATGCACTTCACGTTGATTGATCAGTGACTTCTTGCTTTCGTGAACGAACTCAATGGGATCCTCAATGGTCAGAATGTGATCTGGCTTATGGTCGTTAATGTAGTCGACCATCGCCGCCAGCGTGGTCGATTTACCCGAACCGGTCGGTCCGGTTACCAGTACGATGCCACGCGGATACATCGCAAGATCCTTGAAAATCTGCGGCGCACCCAGGTCGTCGAGTGTCAGTATCTCGGAAGGAATGGTCCGGAACACGGCCGCTGAACCGCGATTCTGGTTGAATGCATTGACACGAAATCGAGCCAGTTTCGGAATCTCGAATGAAAAGTCTGTCTCCAGAAACTCCTCATAGTCTTTGCGCTGCTTGTCATTCATGATGTCGTACACCATGCTATTGACATCCTTGTGGGTCAGCGCCGGCATATTGATGCGTTTGATGTCTCCATCAACACGAATCATGGGCGGCACGCCTCCCGACAGGTGCAGGTCAGATGCGTTATTCTTTACCGTAAACGACAATAGCTGGGCGACATCAACAGCCATGTTTTCCCCTCTGGAATAGACTGGTCGGACTTACCATAACTTGGGTCCGTTGGCTGCCTAGTATAACGAAGCAATGCGAGCAAAACGTGATTAGAGTCACGGAAAACTTTCGAAAAACCCAGGATTTGCTGGCCAAAGCGGCACTCCATGCGGGCCGTGAGCCTGAGTCGATCCACCTTTTAGCCGTGAGCAAGCGAAAGCCGATCGAGGCAATCCAGGACGCCTTGTCCGCCGGGCAGCGTGATTTTGGTGAAAATTTCGTGCAGGAAGGGCTGCAAAAGATCGAAAAAATGGGTGGCGAGGACATTATCTGGCATTTTATCGGACATCTGCAGACCAACAAAACCCGTCCTGTCGCCGAACATTTTCATTGGGTACATACCGTCGACAGGTTGAAAATTGCGGCTCGCCTGAGCCAGCAACGACCTCATTATGCGGCGGATCTCAATGTCTGCATTCAGGTTAATGTTGACCGTGAGGAAGCGAAATCCGGCGTGCTGGTGGAGGATCTGCCTGATCTGGCGCATGCAGTAGCCGCATTGCCGAAGTTGCGACTGCGAGGCCTCATGTGTATCCCTGCCGTACACAGCGACCAGGAAGAACAACGCAAACCCTTTGCCGAGCTCAAAAAACAGTTCAGATTGCTGCAGGAATCCGGGCTCGATATTGATACGCTGTCGATGGGAATGACGGCGGACTACGAAGCCGCCATCCTTGAAGGGGCGACCATTGTCCGCATCGGCACGGCGTTGTTCGGCGAACGTGACTAGTTTTCTGTTGAAAAACGTGGTTTTCAACAGACTCACATTTTCCACGGCTTGCAGCCATCGAAAATGACGGTACATCCCTGTACCGTACGCAGCTTATCGAAAAACGCCATTCTTCAAAAAGCGGCTATATCTGTTGAAAAGACCATCCATGGTATTTTCAACACCGTTAGTTGAAAATGTCAGAATGCAGGAATAGGAAATGATTACGAGCAAGGTGGGATTCATTGGCGGTGGCAACATGGCGCGCGCGATCGCCGGCGGCCTGTTACGCGGCGGTATGCATGCCACCGATGTCATGATCGCCGAACCGCGACCGGAACAATGTGAGGTGCTCCGCGAAGAGTTGTATGGCGCTCTGGTGAGTGAAGACAACGCCGTAGTCGCCAAAGAGGCCGAGGTTCTGCTGTTTGCCGTAAAACCACAGATCCTGCCCACCGTTTGCCGTACGCTGCGAGACATGGTCCAGGAAACCCGGCCACTCATCATGTCGATTGCGGCTGGTCCCAGAATTGATGATATTGACGCCTGGTTGGGCGGTGGTCTCAGTGTCGTCCGTGTCATGCCCAATCAACCCGCACTAATAGACCAGGGTATCTCGGCACTATTTGCCAATCCCCTGGCACACGAGACCCAGCGCGACCTGGCGGAAGGCATCATGTCGGCCGTCGGCCAGGTGGTGTGGCTAAAAGATGAAGCGGAAATGGATGCGGTGACGGCAGTGTCCGGCACGGGCCCCGCCTATTTTTATCTTTTGATTGATATCCTGATTCACTCTGCCATGGAATTCGGGCTTGACGCCGATACCGCTCGCACGCTCGCCGTCGAAACCGCTCGCGGCGCCACAGCGCTCGCAACGGCAGAGATCGAATCCATGTCTGCAATGATTGATCGAGTACGTTCACCGGGTGGCACCACCATGGCCGCATTCGAACACCTCGACAAGACCGATGCCCGGGGTATCTTTGCAGCTGCAATCGAGGCTGCGCGCGACCGGGCCACCGAACTGGGCGAAGAGGCCAGCTGTAGCAAAACCTAAAGGTGATTCATACCCCATGACTCAAGCACTGTATTTTATTGTCAAAGCGCTGACGCAGCTGTTCCTGCTGCTCTATCTGCTCCGATTTTGGTTGCCGTTGGTACAGGCCGATTTCAGAAACCCTGTTGCGCAGGGCGTGTTACGACTGACATCACCATTAATCATCCCTGTGCGCCGCTTTGTTCCGTCCATCGGCAAGATTGACACAGCTGTCATCCTGGTGACCTATGCCATTCAATACCTGGTGGTGCTGCTGCTGCTGCTGATCGGGCAACGTATGGCCGGCCCGCTGCTCATCGCCATCACTTCGGTCCTGGAACTCTGCATCCTCAGCTTCAACCTGTTTTTCTTTGCCATTCTGATCAGGATCATTTTAAGTTGGGTGGCACCGCAAAGTTACAATCCGGTCGGCGCCATAGCGGGTTCGATGGCAGAACCGGTATTGAGCCCGTTTCGTCGTCTGATACCGCCTATCGGTGGTCTGGACGTATCACCGATTCTGGCTATTGTATTGCTCAAGGCGGCTGAAATTTACTTGCAAACACTGAAGCCATTGCCTGTTTGAAAACCAGCATGCGCCGACCGAAGCCACCCGCAGAGCACGTTGAAAGTGTACGCGTTCGCGTCCAGCCGCGTGGCAACCGCAGCGAGATCCAGGGGTTTCTGAACGGATCTCTGCGCATCAAGACCACCGCAGCACCGACCGACGGGAAAGCCAACGCAGATGTTATCAAGCAGCTTGCAAAAGCTTACAAAGTGCCTGCCTCTCGGGTGACGCTGGTACGCGGTGTCCGTTCCAGGGAGAAAGTCTTTCGCATTTCCGCACCAGGAGTCGAGCCGGTTTTCCCGCAATTGGCCGCTAACTGAAGCGCTCTGATTTTCGACACCTGGCCCAGAGGATTCACCATTAGTCCGGGCCCGCGCTCGAAACGGGGACATGCTGCACTTTCGATGACCACAAGTCATTGAAAATGCAGCTAAATCGAAAACCACGTTCGGTGAATTGCGGTGTTGAAATCACCCTGAATAGCTATTACAACGGACTGTCCGACCGCAGCATGGTGCATTATGACGGACAATCAGGGCGGCGGCGGACCACGAGGCTCATTGGGGATAGGACAAGCGACGACAATCCGTTATAGTTTGCAGAGTATAACGAGCCGAGTCGGGGGAACCGGATCATGACGACCACAAAAATTATTCTCACGTTGTCGCTATTGTCATTCTTGACAGCGTGCGGGGGGGCGGGAGACTCCGCCAGTATTCCGACGGCAGAGCCCGCCGGTAATTCATCGGCAGATATTGGCGATCACGTCGTCCATTTCAGCGCCCTGTCAACGGATCAGATTCCACCCGAAGTGGCGCGCGCTTACAACATTGTTCGCAGTAAGAATCGAGCCATGTTGAATGTGTCTGTCCTCAACGAAGAAACGGGGATGCCGGTCACGGCGCTCGTCACCGTCAAGACCACCAATCTCACCGGTCAACTCAAGACGGTAACCATGCGTAAGATCGAAGAACAAACGGCGATCTACTACATTGGTGAAACCCCGGTCGCGAACCGCGAGACATTGATCTTCGACATCAGCGTCACTCCGGAAGGGAAAACCGATGCATTCGATATTCGTTTCAAGCAGCAGTTCTATTCGGACTGAAAAGCCTCTTCCTGGTCTTACCAAGTCGCAATTCTTATGGTATCGTCGCGCAGAATTTTTTGCGGGCACAGTCCGTTTTCGTTTTAACTAAGGAGTTATTTTTTCATGGCAGCAAAGAAAAAAGCTGGCGCTACTACGAAGAAGCCGCCAACAAAATCAGAAATCTACGCACACGTCGCCGACAGCACCGGTTTGACCAAGAAAGACGTTGCAGCTGTTTTTGATTCCCTCTCAGGCCTCATCAAAAAGAACCTCGGCGGACGTGCAGCTCCAGGCATGTTCACCATCCCGGGCCTCATGAAGATGCGCGTCGTGAAAAAACCGGCTCGAAAAGCCCGCAAGGGAGTCAACCCGTTCACTGGCGAAGAGATGATGTTCAAAGCGAAGCCTGCATCGAAAACCGTCAAGGTTGTCGCGCTGAAAGGATTGAAAGACATGGTTTGATCCGGCATTGCCGTTTCTGATCGAAAAACCGGGCCTTAGCCCGGTTTTTTTTAGCTCGATTTTGCGCCTCGTCAACACCCGGGGAGACCATCCTGGTGTTCGTTTACAAAGGCCACGACCACTTCTCGCAATTTGACTAACTTGCCGTGGAAAAAATGAGTCGTATCCGGAAATACGCGCAACTCGGCACCCTCGGCGATCGAACTCATCCACTTGATCGTGTCATTGACATCCACCAACTCATCATCTTCACCGTGCACGATGAGCCAGGGGCAAGCTGGTTGTAGTGGAGCGTTGTCGGACAATCGAAATGCCGCAGGTGCCACCGCCACCAGACCGGTCGCGTCCGTGTTGCCTGCAGCCCGTATCGACACAGCAGCACCGAATGAAAATCCGGCCAGCCACAGATTCAGACCAGGATACCGGCCACACAAATAGTTGACGGCAGATAATGCGTCCCTCAGTTCGCCATCGCCATCGTCAAATTCTCCCTCACTCTTACCCACGCCGCGAAAATTGAATCGCAAGGCGGCAATCTTTTGTGAGACAAACGCCCTGGCCAGAGTGTGCGCAACCTTGTTCTGCAAGGTGCCCCCGTGCAGCGGGTGCGGGTGACAAACAACGGCCACGCCCAGCGGATCGGTATTCCCGGGCAAATCCAGCTGGGCTTCCAGACGCCCAACGGGTCCGGCAATGAAAAGATGCTCGGATTGTGGTCTGCGATTCATTTATCCTCTCTTGCGATGCCAACAAGGTCACTTCAGTGACTGGTACGCTAACTCGTTATTCGTGTAAAATTATGATCTTATACAAATTATTACGTATTTACTCTCGAATCAGAATAGGACCTGCCAATGTCTGATCTAACGGCGATAGAGTTTGGCCTGCTGGGAATCATGCTGCTGCTGGGACTGGTGCTCGGCTGGATAGCGAGAGGCAACCGCAGTGTGAAAGAAAAGCTCGCGATCAACGCCGGGTGGCAGGAGCAAATCGCCGCGCAAAAATCAGAGCACGAACGCCTCGCCAAACAAAACAAAAGCCTGATGGAGCAAATCAGCGAAAACCAGGCTTCGCTTAAGGATTCCAAATTACGCGCTCAGGAGTTATCAGACTCGCTCAAGGAAACCTTCGAAAGACGGGATGAACTGCAACGACAGGCCAAGGATTTGCGTGGCAGCCTGGAACGTGCGGTCAGTCAGCGCGACAAACTGCAATCAGATATCGACAGTGAAGCCAAACGCTCGGTCGGTATCAGCAACAGCATGAAAGAGAAAGACGACAAGATTTTTTATCTGAGTCGTGAATTGCAGAGCTGGCAGGGTCGCGTCCCCCCACTGGTCGAAAGGTTTCGTACCCGAAATCTGGAAGCACAGCAGGTCGAGGCCGAACTGGAGCGAGCGCAAGGACGCATTCGGGAACTGGAAAGTACCGCTGACGCGAATCAGACTCGCATTGAAACCGTCGACAGAAATGCTATGGCGAATGGCCTTAATGCCAGCAATGACCAGTATGAAGAAACGGCCGAGCATGCAATCGCCGCGACCGGGCAACCTGCCACCGATGACAATAGTGTCAACGATGAAAGTAACGCGACCTCACTGGAAATACCGCTTGCTCAAGACGCAGAGACCAGCGAATTCACCGAACAGACCGAGGACAATCTGAAGCTGATAAAGGGGGTCGGACCGGCGATCGAAAGAACACTGCATGAACTCGGTATATATCGCTTCAATCAGATTGCGGATATGAGTGAGTTTGACATCGACAGGGTTGCGCAGCGCCTGAGAGGATTTCGCAGCCGGATCTATCGTGAAGACTGGGTCGGACAGGCGCGCACGCTGGAATACCAGAAAAATAGCGATCCGGGTTAGCTGGTGCGCGATTCGTTCATTGCCGTTTGCGGAATCATCGCAGCGTTCTCATTGATATTCGGCCCGGCCGAAGTGGTCGCGAACACGCCTGACAGTGACGCGTCGGCCGCAGTCCTTTTGATCCACAAGAGTTCGCGGACGCTGCAAGTCCGGGGACAAACCAGCTCGACCGCGCACGCGCTCATCTTGCAGCAAGTAGCCCAGCGTTACTTCGGCCAACTGGTGATTGATCTTGACCTCGAGCGGGCCAACCGAACACCCCCGGGCTGGTCCCTGGTGACAGAGCTCGTGCTACGCGCGCTGGCATTCACCGACGCAGCGCGTGCCACGGTAACGACCGGGACAGTAACCATAGAGGGGGTTACCAGCCGCCCGGATGAGTATGCCGCCGCAATACGGCGCGTTGAGCGCTTTTTGCTCGATGGCATGTCCGTCGATTCGAGGGTCTCGGCAATGGCTTCTGACCTGTCATTTGACCAGTTATGCCAGGCTCGATTCCAGACTGTCGCGACCAGCGGCAGAGTGGAATTCGCCGTATCCAGCGCCAATTTTGAGGGGAATGCTGCGCCATTGCTTGATGCACTGATTGAGATTGCCGTCGACTGCCCGGCGATGACTGTTGTCGTCACTGGCTACACGGATCATCGCGGTGATGCGATCGCGAACGAGGCCCTTGGCCATGCCCGGGCAAAGCGGGTCATAGAGTATATGACCGGGCGCGGCGTACCCAGCCACCAATTCGGACCAGCGGCGGCCCGCGTAGTGCCTGCAAACGCCGAGAACAGCAGCGCATTTTCCCGACAACTCAGTCGTCGTGCCGATCTCGAAATGGTGCTGCCCTAGCAGTCTGTTGAAAAAGCCCGCCATGGCTTTTTGAACAGACTGCCAGCCCCGGGGTAAAGACCGCGGCAATGCTACTCGCTTGAAGTTGCCTCGCCGCCGCTGAGGTCCAGCAGTTCTACCTGGAATACCAGGGTTGAGCCGGGCTCAATGATGCTGCCTACCGCGCGATCGCCGTAGGCCATCTCGGGCGCGATGATTAATTCGCGAACTTCACCTATCTGCATACCGAGCACACCCTGATCCCAGCCCTTGATGACACGACCTGCACCGAGAGGAAACGCAAAAGGCTGGCCGCGATCGACGGAACTGTCGAATTTCTCGCCACGCGCACCGGCGGCGGTCGCGTCATGCAACCAACCCGTATAGTGAACACTGACGGTCTGACCAGCTTGTGCAACCTCGCCGTGGCCTTCCGCCAGAAGACGCATGGTCAGTCCGGGCACGATCTCAACAACGGCGGCCTCCATATCGAGTTGTTCGACCACCTCCGTCGCTACCGGTTCGGCCGGGCTTTCAGTTACGGTACTTTCTTTGCTCTCGTTGCTTTCCTGGCTACAGGCGGCGAATACGATTACAGAGACAAGCAATCCGATCAGTTTCATTTTTTTCATTGTCATTCCTTCGGTTCTGATAACAGTTGCGGCGTCGACGTCGAAAGCTCGAAATCAAGCGCTGCAGAATTGATGCAGTAACGCAAACCCGAGGGTTGTGGACCATCCTCGAACAGGTGTCCCAGATGTGCATCGCAATGGGTACAGGTAACCTCCGTGCGGATCATCCCGTGGCTGTTGTCCGTCACCGTACGCACATTATCACCGGCCAGCGGCAACCAGAAGCTGGGCCAACCCGAGCCCGAGTCATACTTATGCTCCGAACTGAACAACTCTGCATGACAACAGATACAACGGTAGACGCCGTCATCCTTGTTGTCGAGATGCGTTCCGGTAAAGGGTCGTTCGGTCGCTTTTTCCTGCGTAACGGCCAGCTGCTCCTGCGTCAGGCGTGAGCTGAGGTCCGCTTGCGAGGGCATCTTCTCATTCATGCGTACATTGTCCCTACCCGCCAAAGCGGAATTCTATCCTGAAACACAATCGCCGTGTACTGCCGCCCTTCGTGTCCCTACTCGGCGTTTGGGCCCAACTCCAGCAGTAGTTGATTCATACGTTGCACGTAGGCAGCCGGATCCTCGAGCTGCGCTCCCTCCGCCAACAACGCATGATCCAGCAGCACATTCGAGATTTGCCCAAACCGCTGATCATCTGGCTCTGCCGCCAGGCGCTCAACCAGTGGGTGGTTAACGTTAATTTCCAGCACGGGCTTTGACTCCGGCAGTGTTTGCCCGCTCGCTTCCAGCATTCGCCTGAGCTGCGGTGTCAGGTCCTGATCGCCGGTCACTACACAAGCGGGCGAATCAACCAGGCGCTGACTGACATTGACGGCGTCAACGCGCTCCTTGAGCTTCTTGCGTAT
>CAYUOY010000006.1:42245-43797 GCA_964446495.1 uncultured Woeseiaceae bacterium
ATAGTAGATTTTGTCCTGCTCGGCCGACGCCCGTCCCAGGTAGTCGGTAAGCGACTGATCCTGAAGATCGGTATCGTTATGCGTCGTTGTGAAACGTAGTAATTTCGTAAGCTTGTCGACGTTCGAGGCATCTTCGACCAGACCCTCTTTGATGACCTGACCAAACTCTTTCCAGAATTTCTGATACGTTTCTCGCTCGTCATCCTCTTCACCGGTCGCGAGTTTTGACAGCATGTCGAGTACACGTCGAGTCAACGCACTCTTCATGGCCGTCAACTGCGGATTGTTCTGCAACAACTCCCGCGAAACATTAAGCGGCAAATCCGACGAATCGACGATCCCCTTGACGAAACGCAAATACAGCGGCAGAAACTGCTCTGCATCATCCATGATGAATACACGTTGCACGTACAACTTCAGTCCGCGCGGTGCTTCCCTGTTCCACATATCGAAAGGCGCCTGTGCAGGTATGTACAAGAGGCTGGTGTATTCCCGTTTGCCTTCGACCCGGTTGTGGCTCCAGGTGATGGGATCAGCAAAATCATGCGATAGATACTTGTAAAACTCTTTGTATTCTTCATCCTCAACTTCTGAACGAGAACGCATCCACAGCGCCGTTGCGGAGTTGACGGTTTTCGGTTCCTCTTCATCGGCGGCGGTATCCACCAGCAACACCGGAAACGCGATATGGTCAGAGTACTTCCGAATCAGCGTTTCCAGCCGCAATCCCTCCGAGAACTCCGCCTCTTCTTCCTTCAGAAAGAGCGTCACGGTAGTGCCACGCTCCACCCGTTCAATCGCCTCGACAGTAAACTCTCCCTGCCCATCCGATTCCCAACGAACAGCGTCTGTTGCGTCCAGGTCCGCGCGCCGGGATTCCACCACTACTTTGTCCGCAACAATAAACGAGGAGTAGAAACCGACCCCGAACTGGCCAATCAGTTGCGCGTCCTTCTTGTCATCTCCGGTCATCTGCTGCAGAAAGTCAGCCGTCCCTGACTTCGCAATCGTACCGAGATTCTCAATCAGGTCATCCCGTGACATTCCGATCCCGCTGTCGGTCACTGCAATGGTCTTGTTTTCCTTATCCAGAACCACGCAAATATTGAGCTCCGCATCACCCTGCAGAAGATCCGGCTTCGCCAGCGCTTCAAAACGCAGTTTGTCCGTTGCATCCGAGGCGTTTGAAATCAATTCCCGTAGAAAAATTTCCTTGTTGCTGTACAACGAGTGGATCATTAACTGCAGCAACTGCCGTACTTCGGCCTGAAAACCCATTGTCTCCGGACTAGCTTTCTTACTCACAACTCTTCACTCCTGATTTCGGGTCTGGATGCCATCGCATTAGGTGGGTTGGACGCCACACACCATAGTGGCAAAAGCGGATTTTTCAAGGTCTGGCGAGGTTTTCGGTGTTGGTCGGTGTCGCTACAGCCATGAATGCTCTTGGTGAGGTCAGGTCCTGCGGCCGTGCCCCGCAGGGATGCGGGGCCCGAGCCTACATGGACGTACTCGCGGCGGGCCGCAGGACCTGACCTCACCAAGAGTGTTC
>CAYUOY010000006.1:43897-62794 GCA_964446495.1 uncultured Woeseiaceae bacterium
TTGGGCTCAGGCTTTGGATAGCAAAGCTGTTGGGGCGGTTGCTGATCGGTACAGGACGGTCACTGTCAGAAGAGCGGCTACCGCGATGGCGGCGGGGGGTTGGGTCAGGGCGAGCCAGGCACCGAGACCGCTGACCACCAGGGTGATTACGGCCATAAAAAATATAAAAGCTATGCGGCGAATGCGTTCGGCAAGCAGGGCGATAACGTAGACCGAGTCTTCGATAATGTCGAGGTATTGAATGAAGCGTTCCATGCCTGTTTGCAGCGTCCGTTGGAGATTTGGTCTATTTGGCTATGGTCAACACGGGGCGACGATGCTTCACTTCGCCGTCGTCCGGAGTTGCCTCTTGCATCGCGTCCGAATTCGATTGTTTGGCGTGTGCAATGGCACGATGAAACAATTCCCAGCGCTGCCGCGATGCTTCGTTTTTAAGTCCTGCTACCGGCGATTCGGGTTGTGAACGTTTGCTTTGCATTCGAGGTCATTCGCGTTGTGTTCTTCAATGTGGGAACTATAGGCGCGTGATTTTTTTCGCACCGTGAGATGCATCACAGCTTGATTCTGCGGCGAATATTTTTGTGAAATGAGCGAAGTAGTCGACACTTTTCGCGGGGCGAGGGTCACGGAAACGACCATACGTTCTACATAATTCAGAATTTGATTTCGGGCCGATCGGAACGGACCGCACCATCCTGACCATGGGACAAAAAAGAGCCGTCATTACTGTTTGAATTTAGCAACTGCCGGAGGCGGTTGCCCACAGCCATGCATGCTGTATCAGGATTCTAGTCTGGGCTAGCTATCGGTCCAGTTGCGCTTCACTTGCTCGGTCCAGCTACGATAGCCTTTCCAGGTGTAGAGAGAAGGGTCGATGCTGCTGCGTCGATCTCGTGGCGCCGGTGCTTTGGAAATCCAGCGCCGATACTGCTGCCAACCATCCACTTCTGCAACCGCATTCTGGGCTTCAGACTCATTGACCGAGTCCTTGGCATCCGTCGCGGAATGTACGCCATAATCGCGTACTCCATTGTCGTCATTGCTGTCCTGCATTTGACTTTGCCCCACACATCCCTATGAGCAAATACTACGTCGACAAAGGCTCTGAGCACAGGAACTGTATCACAACGTATTATGTGAATTTTTACATAAATATCAGCTAATTACGGTCTCTTTTTTACTTAATAACAGAACGGGTGGATTTGATTTAACAAAACGTCGAGTGCCGTTAGGTCTTGGACTTCGAGGCGACAAGAATAGGTCGTAGGTTGAATAAACCATCCGCGGCATGTTCAAAACCACCATTTAAGAGAACCGGGAATATCAACAGGGCGCCAGGGAACCTCTGATCAATTCTGTACTCGCATCCTACTTTTTAAAATGCCCGGCTTCGCCAGGAATCAACCAGAGGTTCCCTGGGTTTTGACGCGATAGCAAGGTGTGTAATTATCGGCGGCCAACTTCATGCGACCCTGTTCCACGAAGGCGGCCAGCAGCCGATCAAGCAAACCCATGATTCGCGCTGACCCATTGATCTCGAACGGACCGTGTTCTTCGATGGCTGAAATCGCCTCCTCACGCACGTTGCCAGACACAATGCCTGAAAATACTTTTCTCAGGTTTGCCGCAAGCAAATGCACGGGCATGTCCTCTGCAATCGTTATCTCCGCCATCGCTGCATGGCTCGCTGAAAAAGGGACTTGAAATTCATGGTCGATTTTCAGTCGCCAGTTATAGTAGTAGGCATCGCCATTGCGCTCGCGAATTTCTTTTACTTCGCGAAGGCCTGCCAGCATGGCTCTACCCACTGCCTCGGCGTCATCGATAATGATGCTGTAACGTCTTTGGGCAGATTCGCCCAGTGTCGCTCCAATGAATTCATCAATTTGTCGGAAATAGGCTTCGTTGGCTCGCGTCCCCGTCATAATCAGCGGCAACGGCAAATCCTGATTGTCCGGATGCAGCAGGATGCCGAGAATGTAGAGTATTTCTTCCGCCGTACCCACGCCGCCAGGAAAAACCACGATGCCATGCCCGACGCGCACGAAGGCCTCCAGTCGTTTTTCCATATCAGGCATGATGACCAGTGAATTGACGATCGGGTTCGGAGACTCGGCGGCAATGATGCCCGGCTCGGTGATTCCGATATAGCGACCGTCGCGAATCCGCTGTTTCGCATGTCCGATGGTGGCCCCTTTCATCGGGCCCTTCATGGCGCCCGGACCGCAACCCGTGCACACGTTGAGTTGCCGCAAGCCGATTTCATAGCCGACTTTCTTGGTGTACTCATATTCATCGCGGCTTATGGCGTGCCCGCCCCAGCAGACCACCAGGTTTGGCTCCGAGGGTATTTCAAGCAAGCGCGCATTACGCACAATGTGAAAAACGGCGTTGGTAATGTTCTCCGAGGTCTGCAAGTCAAATCGTGCGCTCTCGCGAATCTCGTTGTTGGTGAAGACGATATCGCGCAATACCGCGAACAGCAATTCACGGATTCCGCGAATCATGACGCCATCGACAAACGCCGAGGCGGGGGCGCCCTTAACTGTGACCTTCAAGCCACGGTCCTGCTGTATGAATCCTACGCTGAAGTCCTCGTATTTCGCGAGAATTTCACGCGCATCGTCGGTTCGACCGCCTGAACTCAGGACGGCGAGTATGCAACGGCGCAGTATGTTGTACAGCCCGCGTTCGCCCTGACTTCTGAGTTGCTCGACCTCGACCTGGGAAAGGACCTCCAGGCTGCCCTCAGGCCAGACCTCCGCGTCTACGGTTTCATCGCTATCAACTCGAAGCGTGCTGCTGGTCGCTATGTGTGCCTGGTGCAAATCGTTTCCTCGGGATTGTCGGTATGACACCGATTGTTCAGGGCAGAATTTCTATGGCGACACTGTTCGGTGTCATTAGCCAGATGTCGATCATGTCAGAATTCGAGACCGCAATGCAGCCGTTGGTCCAGTCTTCCCTTTTGTAATATCCCGCCGAGTACGTCGGTGTATTCGGCTGGCCATGAATCATAATCTGGCCACCCGGATTCACGCCATTGCTTTTCGCCTCATCTCGATCCAAGCGGTTTGGATAGGATATATGAATGGACAGGAAGTAATCGCTGTTTGGATTGCGCGCATCCAGCATATAACTCCCTTCCGGTGTTTTCGCATCGCCTTCACGATCCTTGTCTCCAATCGGCGCGACCCCCAGCGCAATATCGAAAGTTCGAAACGGCTGGCCGTCCTTCATCAGATACAGTTTGCGCTTTTCTTTTTCGATCAGAACTTTGTCGGCAACGGGGAAGTCGCTGCCATTGGCCGTTGGCAGGAAGAATAACGTTACCGTTATCGTCAACATCAGTGTCAACAGCACAATGCCGTCGCTTCTTTTCACTGTGTTTCCTCGCATTGCCTGTTCACCCCCAATTTCAGTCCCACAGAGACTAGCAGACCCGTTCGGGTGTGCAAATTCACCGCTTCACAGAATCAGACATGCCATCTCATGTCAGTGAACCGTTGATTTATTGCTCCTGAATAGTCTGTTGAAAAAGCCCTCCATGACTTTTTCAACAGGCTGCTAAACCTCTCGTCCGACGATCCAGCCTATGGCGAAACCGATACAGCCTGCGAACGAAGTATACAGCGGCAGAAAGCGAAAAAGTTCGCTGGGATAAATGGCGTCACTGTACATGCCGTTCAGGTCCGTCGCGTAACCGTAGTGAAGGTACATCGACAGCCCGAGCGCAGGTATCGCGAAACCGAATGTCCCCAGTGGCCAGCTCCAGCCCCTCCGGGTCCAGTAACCAGCGCCGCGCCAAAGCGTAACGCTCGCCAGTAGAAAAACAGCGAGCACGGGTATCGTGTTTCGCAACGCGTATGATTGCATTCCCTCGACATGGTAAATATAGGTAACCGCAGCCGTCGTCAGCAAAGTGACCGGCAACAGCCGTACAAGAACCGCTGTCGTTGTTCCGGCCATATCGTGTTAGTTGCTGGCGAGAATCGGAAAGCGGATGTGTGTGCCTATGGCAACCCTGCCCAGATCCAGGGCCGGATTGTATTGGCGGAACAACCAGATCGGGACCTTGTATTGACGCAGCGAGAGAATCCAGACCGACTCGCCACTCTCGACGACATGCTCCTGGATACCCGTTATGGTGTTGTTGCGGAAAAACGTGTCCTGCAATTGCCGATGATAGGCCGTTCGAAGACTCTCGAAATCAGTGGCATTGACCTCGCTCAGATCGAGTTTAATTCGCTGCCCTACTGTCACCGGAGTTTTAAATGCCAGCCGATTGATGTCGCGAAGCCGCTGGGTCTTTATACCCAGCCAGTCCGCATAATGGCCCAGAGTCTCGAGCGGGTGAACTTCAATCGTTGTATCCGCCGCAACGTCGTAGTCGCTGGGATCCGAGAGCAACGCCGATTGCAAGGCCCCCATCAGGGTGTCGGCCAGTTGCTCTCCCAGAAAGCCCGCTTCTTCATCCTCAACCTCGGTGGGCGTCGACATCGGGGCGGCCGCGGTGGCAGGAATATGGGCCACTATCTCAGGTGGTGGCTCCGCAGCGGCGGCGGCCGCTTTCATTGCGACGATTTCCGGTGCCGGCCCCGCTGCCGGCAAGCGCAATTGCTGACCGGCCCTGATCCGATAACGACGGCCAAGATTGTTCAACGCCGCCAGAGTCGAGATATTTGTACCATACTCGTCGGCGATCTCGGACAAGGTGTCACCCCGGACAATCGTATGAAACAGATCCGGCAATTGTTTTTCGAATCGCTGATCGGCGCCAATATCGGCCAGCAGTTGTACCGCCGGTGACGACAGTCGATCCCGAGGCACGCGGGTCTCAAAGTCGCGCGGCACATACTTGCTGCCTTGCCAGATCGTCGCCTGCATGGCGGGATTGTATTTTGCAAGATCCCGCTCGCTGATACCTAACGCCGTGGCAAGTGCCTCGGCAGGCACGTAGTCGTCGAGAGAGAAACGGTCGTAATCGACCGGAGTTTCCGGTACGACACCAGCGAAATACTGCTCAGGATTCTGGTCGATATGCATCGCGGCCAGAAACGCGACATAGAAGTTGCGTGAGGCAAAGCCGAAAGTCCGTCCTTTGTAGTTTCGCAATATATCCACGTAAGCCGTGTCCCCATGCTTCCGCATGGCTCGCCTCACGCCGGCCAGACCGTGATTGTAGGCGGTGATCGCCATCGGCCAGTTGCCTACAATGGAATAGTTGTAGGCCAGCAATTTACCCGCCGCTTCTGTGGCTCTGAACGGATCATTACGTTCATCCAGCACGTGATCAACCTGCATAAAGCGCCGTCCGGTGCTGCGCGTAAACTGCCAGATTCCGGATGCGCCAACGTGGGACCGCGCCGCCGGATTGTAGGACGACTCAACATGCGGCAAGGCCCCAAGCTCGATTGGCACGCCGAGTCGGGAAAATGTTGCATCCACGTGGCTGCGCCAGCGGCCGGCGCGCTGCAGACTTTTTTCGAATCGGTCGGACAAGCCATGTTGAAACCGGATACGCCCTGCTGCCGCACGGAGCGTCGCATTGCTAACAGCCTCGGGCCACAGATCGAGCACTCGCTGTTCTTCAGCATTTAGCTTGGTACGACGCCCCGTCCCCAGGGACCGCAATACGGCCTGATAATGCTTGCGTCGTACGCCAACACGTCGATTGCGCTCACGTCTGCCTACCGTCGCTGGCATCTCCATACGTTCATAGACGACCGACAAATTGCGGTTGTCGTGGAGGGCGCCCTCGTCGGTACTGTAGTCCGAGAAGATAGCCATCCAGAAACCGACATCCCGATCAAGTTCTGCCGGCTGCGGAAACAGAGCGTCCGTGGCGTTGGCGGTCACGGCAAGAAACAGGGAGAGGATGAACAGGCTGTAGCGAACGGAATGGGTCATTTGTTCAGGATAGGATTTCATTCAGGTAATACTATAGACACGCGAAGTTCAGAGAAGGTCAGTACCTTATAAGTTATTTTTGGCCTGGCTGGAAGATGCCCCGCTAAATCGTCGTCACCAACGCCATCGCCGTCGTGGTCATTTTCGCCGCAACTCAGGTCCGGGTAAATTGCGGCACAGCGGTGCAACTCGCTACACTGCGCCCAGATTCGCACAATGTTGGGCGCCATCATGCACCGTCAGGGCCACAAGCCGCTATATCATTTCTGGACACCCAATTACTGGCCGGTCTGGGCAGGC
Organism: uncultured Woeseiaceae bacterium; assembly: GCA_964446495.1. Classification (GTDB taxonomy): domain Bacteria; phylum Pseudomonadota; class Gammaproteobacteria; order Steroidobacterales; family Woeseiaceae; genus JAADHU01. The sequence continues at coordinate 50,108 of CAYUOY010000006.1, forward strand.
CTTGGTTTGCTGCGCCTGAGCTGCCTGTTGCCCTATCGCCTGCACATTGCGCTGGGGAAATCGCTGGGCCGTTTTGCGCACCGAATAGCGGCACAACGACGGGCAATCACACGGCGAAATCTCGGCCTGGCCTTTCCCGAGCTGAGCCTCGAAGAACGTAACGCCTTGGCACTTGAGCATTTCGAGGCACTCGGTGCGTCGCTCGTAGAGTGGGGTCTGGGACGATGGGCCAGCTACAGGAAGCTTGAAAAACTGATTCACTTTGACGGTCTGGAGCACCTTCATGAGGCCATAAAGAGCGACCTCGGGGTCATATTGCTTAGCGCACATTTCACGCCACTCGAAATCAGCGGACGCGTGTTAAAGAAAAAGTGTGGCCATATCGACGGTGTTTATCGAAAAAATCGTAGCGAGTTCATGACGGCGATCCTGCTTTCGGGCAGGGAGATGTCCCTGCGTCGCGCCATCGAAAAAAGGGATATCAAGAGCATGATCCGCAGCCTGCGGGAGGGCGTTCCCGTTTGGTATGCGCCGGATCAAAGCTACAACCGCAAACAAAGCGCTGTAATCCCGTTTTTCGGGGTCCCGGCAATGACCAATATTGCAACCAATACTCTCGCCCGGGCCGGCCGGGCCATTGCGCTACCCTATTTTTCACGACGCCGACCGGCAGGTGGCTATCAAATCACCATATTGCCGCCCATAGATGGCCTGCCCAGTGACGATCCGGTCGCTGATACGAAAAAATTTGTTGCCCTCCTTGAAGCACAAGTTCGACTTGCGCCGGAGCAGTACTATTGGGTGCACCGCAAATTCAAAGACCTGCCGGAACCCTTACCGGATTACTACGCTGACCTGGACGCCTGGAAATAGCCTTCCAGAAGCTGCTGCCAGTTTGCCTCCGCGTAGTGCACGCGGGGATCGAGCCGCAAGACCTTTTGCAATGATCGGTGCAGGCGTGCCAGATTTTTTTGCTGCCACGGACCGGCCGCTTCGATACGACCGCGGTCAAAGTCGAGTAAAGTAATCGAATCGTCGGCCGCGACCTGCACGTTGTAGGCGTTGAGATCCGCATGATTGACTCCGGCATCGTGAAAGCGGCGGATACATTCACCCAGTGAAGCCCAAAACGCGTCATTCGCGGCAGCCTCCGTCAAGCGAATCGATAAAGACCGAATATCAGGAATCCGACAGGTGATGATATCGGCCAAATACAGCGGGCCCCTGCGACAATAACGCGCAACAGCCGGTCGCGGCACTGGCAGGCCCTTCTCATGGAGTTTGTACAACAATCGCCACTCTGCGAACGGTCGGGTCTGGTCTTCACCCAGCCAGAGATAAGAGTCCCGCACAAACCGGCCCAGCAGCCCGCCGCGCCTGAAATGACGCAACACATACTCATTGCGGCCATCGCCAATGATCAAGGTATGGCCACGCCCCCCGGAACGCAGCACACTCTGGACGGGCCGGACGGTCTTCCAGCCGGCCGCCGAAAATGTCCTGGCCGATACTTGGTCGATGATCTCCGTATCGTATAGGATGGCGCCGTCGCTGGTTTTCTCAACGGTTTCGTTCAATACCGCCTGCCTTGAGTTGATGGTTATGCATGCTTAGTCAGTCCCCGCCCGATAGCATTTGTGTCGTTCGTCTCTCGGCGATAGGAGACACCTGCCATGCGCTGGCGGTCGTACGTTCGATTCAGGATGCCTGGCCTGAAACCCGTATCACCTGGATCATCGGCAAAACAGAGGCAACGTTGCTCGGTGATATTCCGGATATCGAGTTTATCATTTTCGACAAGTCCAGCAGCAAGAAAGCAACCCGGCGAGTCCGTAAGTTGTTGGCAACGAGACGATTCGACGTCGCATTGTGTCTGCACGCGTCAATGCGCAGCAATTTATTCACGCGCTCAATTCGCTCGCCCCTGCGCCTGGGCTACGATTTTTCCCGTGCCCGGGATTTTCAGTGGCTATTTACCAATCGCCGCATTCCGCCCACCCCGGGCCAACACGTTCTTGATGCCATGCTGGAGTTTGGCAATGCCATTGGGGTGCCGAGGCAGAAACTGCGCTGGGACATACCGTTGAGCAGTTCGCAGCATGAATTCGCGGCGCAGTATCGACACCACACCAATCCGCTCATGGTCATCAGTCCGTGCAGCAGTCAGCGTGCCCGAAATTTCCGCAACTGGAGTGCAGAGAATTATGCCGCCGCCGCGAACCATGCCCGCAATCGTTTTCAATGTGACATTGTACTGACCGGCGGCAATACCGCCACGGAACAGGAATACGGCAGGGCAATCAAAAAACTCTGCGGACCGGGCGTCAGTAACCTGATGGGGCAGACCAGCCTGAAGCAATTGCTGGCGCTCATCGATGCCGCCGATCTGCTGTTGTGCCCGGATTCCGGGCCCGCCCATATGGCAACAGCCGTCGGCACGCCTGTGGTCGGCCTCTACGCGACCTCGAACCCGGATCGCACCGGTCCCTATTTAAGCCAACATCTTGTCATCAATGCCTACCCGGAGGCATGCCACAAGTTTCTTGGCAAAAACGTGGACCAACTGCGCTGGGGGCAGCGGATTCGAGATGCGAATGCGATGGGGCTGATTCGTGTAGGTGATGTTAATCAACGCATCCAGCAAGTGCTATCCTGATAACGGATTATTGGAGCACTTAGCGACTGTTTTCGTAATATTTCATATTTTTTCTACCCTTCGACGACAATAGAAGCTTTTATTTTCTTTCAGTTTCAAATTTTTCCGACGAATGGTTAAAAGATGACTCTCATTTTATTTTCGTCACTAAATATATCTCCATATCTTGAATGTTATCGATATTTTGCTGTTTTTTTATTGATTTTAAACCACGATCGACAATCTTTAAAAAGATTTCAAATTTTAAAAAAAATTCCAAGAATACGAGAAATTCTGAAATTTAGAGATTTTCGCGACCGTTAGTGTCTGTTTCTTCCACTTTAGAGCTCATCAGGCTTTCGAATACCGTGCTCGGTTTGATCTCTCGCAGACAGCGAAGATGCTGCAATGGACAATCGCGCTTGAAACAAGGGCTGCAGTCAAGCTGCAGATAGTGAATGACACGTCGATCAGTCAATGGCGGCGTAAAATCCGGCGAGGTTGACCCGTAGATCCCGATCACCCGGCAGCCGACCGCGGCCGCAATATGCATCAGCCCCGAATCGTTGCTCACCGCCTGATCGCAGGCCGCCAACAAATCCACCACGTCAGCCAATTCAGTCTGGCCGCAAAGATTACGCGCGGCGCCATCGGCCGCAATCGTAGCGCCTGCGGCGGCATCTTTGTCCGATCCCAGGACCCAGACGTCAAAGCCATCTGCTGTCAGCCGCCCGGCAAGTTCGGCGAAATACCCGACCGGCCAGCATTTGGCGGGGCCATATTCGGCACCCGGCATCAGGGCGATGGATGGCTTGCCAGCGGTCAGGCCAAACTTGGCCCGTACACGTTCCACATCTTTCCCGGACACCGACAGTTTTGGCAACGGTATGTCGGGTAGTGAATCCCCCATCTCAAGACCCAGAGCCACGAAGCGCTTTACGGTTTGATTCAACACGCTCTTGTCGAAAGGCCGAACATCGTTGATCAGCCCGAAACGCATTTCGCCGCGGTAGCCTGTTCGTTGCGGTATGCCTGCGAACCAGGGCACCAGCGCTGCCTTCAGCGACCGGGGCAGGACAATCGCCTGCCCATAGCCGCCTCGTCGTAATTGCAGGCCGAGATTTCGACGCTTGCTCAGCCCGAGTTCTCCGTGCCGCGTTGACAGCACGATCCCTTCGCGTACCTCGGGCATGCGACTGATAATCGGCAATGACCAGGCCGGGGCAAGCATGTCGATAGCACTTCCCGGATGGCGGGTCGCCAACAATCTGAGCAACGACTGCGCCATGACCATATCGCCTACCCACGATGGACCGACCACCAATATCGCGGGTCTCGTCATGGGAATCAGCCGGACAGAATATCCAGGTAGGTCTTTACTCCGCTGGCGACGTCGCGAAACCCGACCTCACAACCAATGTCCCGCAGCGCTCGAAGATCGGCCCGCGTATAACTCTGGTAGGCCGCCTTGAGGCCCTCGGGGAAGGGAATATAGTGAATCGCGCCCTTTCCATGCCAGTCGATCACGGCGTTCGCGACATCGTTGAATGACTGCGGCTTGCCGGTGCCCACATTGAAGATTCCGGACGCCTCCCGATGCTGCAAGAACCAGCGGTTGACCGCACAAACGTCATCAACGAAAACGAAATCTCGCAACTGTTCTCCATCGGAGTATCCCGCCGAGCCCTCGAACAAGCCCAACTCGCCGTTTTCCTGCAACTGATTGTTGAAATGAAAGGCCACGCTGGCCATCGACCCCTTGTGCTGCTCGCGCGGGCCATAGACATTGAAATAACGAAGACCGACGACTTGCTGCTTGCCGCTTAACCGGAGGCGGCGCACGTACTGATCGAATAACAATTTGGAATAGCCGTAGACATTCAGCGGCAATTCGTTGTCGGGGTCCTCGGCAAATTCGGTCGAGGCCCCGTAAACGGCCGCCGATGAAGCGTAAATAAACGCTATGTCCCGCCGCAGGCAATAGTCCAGAACGTCCTTGGAATAGGAAAAGTTATTGCGCATCATGAAGCGGCCGTCCCATTCCGTAGTGGCCGAACAGGCGCCCTGATGGAAAATCGACTGCAACGATCCGGAAAACGAGGCATCGGACCGCAGCCGGCTGAGAAAGTCATCCTTGTCGATATAGTCGACAATATTCAAGTCGGCGATATTGCGAAATTTGTGGCCATCGCTCAGGTCGTCAACGATGATGACGTCGTCACCCTCCTGCTCGATCAACATTCGGGCAAGGTTGCTGCCGATAAATCCGGCACCGCCGGTAACGATATGCATGCGATCAGTCCGAATTGACCAGCGCGTACTCGGCGCCGCAATACGGACACTTCGCCTCCCCCGTCTCTTCGATGGGCAGATAGACCTGCGGATGTGAATTCCACAAATACATCTCTGGCATGGGGCAGGCGAGCGGCAGGTCCCGGGGTTGCACCTCATAGCGGTGTTGCGCATTCGCCTGAATCAAATTTTGTTCAATCGTACCTGCCCGTGTTGCCACCTAAGTCACTCCCATGTCCAGCGTAGATGAACGATTATAGCAACGCCCCGGCACTGGCAGAAGCGCGATTGGGGGGTCAAGCCACATCGAACGTGTTGTCCCAGAGGGCCGCAACGATCAGGCGTTGTTCTCTGAACGTATCCGGATCGATCAGCGACGGTTGCCGGTCAAGCGCCAACCGGTGCAGCAGCAAACGGTAGTTTTGGTAAATTTCCTGCAGTTGCCGGCCCTTCGCCTCCGACACGCAACCCGCAGCAACGAGCGTTCCAAGTTGCCGAATGTTGTCTGCGTAGTGCAAAACCGCCGGATGCTCAGCCGCATTCGCAAGCACCCAATACTGCACCAGGAATTCGATGTCGCCGATACCGCCTCTACCTTGTTTCAAATCGAACTGCTTGTCGTCACTCCGATCGAGTTGCGCGCGCATTTTGCCGCGCATTGAGCTCACCTCACCAGCAAGCTGGTCACGGCGCACCCGCTGGCGGAGCGTCTTTAGCCGCAGGCCATCGAATTCACGGGCAATGATCTGGCTACCAGCGACCGGTCGGCTGCGCAGCAGTGCCTGGTGTTCCCAGGTCCAGGCATTCTCTTCCTGGTAGCGCTCGAATGCTTCAATGCTGGTAACCAGCAGGCCGGATTGACCGCTGGGCCGCAGCCGCGTGTCGATGTCGTAAAGAATACCGGAGCCTGTCTGAGTGGTTAGAAAGTGCACCAGCCGGCGGGCAAGGCGAGCGAAAAAATCGCTGTTCATGATCGACTTTTCACCACTGGTTTGCTGTCGCTCACCCGTTGAATCATGCAGGAAGACGAGGTCGAGATCGGAACCGTAGGACAATTCCATACCCCCCAGCTTGCCGTACGCAATGATTCCGAACCCGGCTGTATGGCGTTGTCCCGCCAGCTCGTATTGAGGCTCCCCGTATCTCGCGACGAGATCGTCGCAGGCGACCGCCAATGACTGGCACAACACAATTTCTGCAAGATCTGTCAGTCGATCACTGATTTTCATGATCGGGATATTGCCACCAAGGTCCGCAACCGCCAGGCGAAAAAGCGTCGCTCGCTGGAACCGTGCAACAACCTCAATGCGCTGCTCACTGTCATCGTCCGCAACGCTGGCCAGCCTCTGCTCGAGATCAGCATTCATCTCGGCGGCGTTCGCGGCGTACTTATACAACCTGTGGTCGAGTAACTCGTCAAGGAGTTGCGGGAACCGCCCGATTTCTTCCGCCAGGTAAATGCTCTCCTCGCACAAATCAACCAGGCGCAACAGTGCCGTCGGGTTTTCATTGAGCAACGCTACATAGGCGCTACGGCGCAATACCTTATCAGCAATGTTGAGAAGGCGATTCAGCGTGGCGGCAGGCCTTTGACGACCTGCGAGTATCAACAACACGGCAGGCACAAGCTTGTGCAGGCGAGTCGCCGAAACTGAATCAAGCTGCTTTTTCGCCGCGACGGCGGCGAAACTTACAATGACTTCCGCAACGGCCGGCGGTTCCTCCATGCCGACCCGCTCGAACGCATCACGCCAGATATCCGCAGCGGCGTTCGCCCCCCAAAGCCCCGCGAGCCGTGTTGAAGAATCGGAGTTCGGCACATCACCGGTTCTCTTGGAGATGGCGGCAAACTTTTCACCCACATATTCCCGACAGGTATTGAGTTTTGCGCTCAGCTCCTGCCATGACGAATAACCCATTGCCAGCACCAGCCGATCACGCCCGGGTTTTGACGTCGGCAACTCGTGAACCTGCTGATCACGAACCGCCTGAATTCGATTTTCGATATGGCGAAAAAATTCGTAGGCGGCGAGCAGCTTGCTCGCTGTTTCGCGGCCTATATCGTGTGCGATAACCGCACTCTCGAGTGCTTCGCGCAGCCCGGTCACTCGTAGTCCTGCGACGCTGCCGCCTCGAACCAGCTGCAGTGACTGTACGATAAACTCGATTTCCCGAATGCCGCCGGGCCCGAGCTTGATATTGCCCTCCATCTCACGCTTTCTGACTTCGGTAGCGACGAGTGCGTGCATGTCACGCAATGACTCGAACACCCCGTAGTCGAGATAGCGGCGATAGACGAAGGGCCGAATGACTTCATCGAGCAAATCGGTCGACAGTGAATGGTCAGCGGCTGGCACAACGATCCGCGCTTTGACGTAGGCGTACCGTTCCCAGTCACGCCCATGCTGCAGCAAATAGGCCTCCAGAGCGGCAAAACTCACCACCGGCGGGCCACTGTCACCGAAAGGTCGCAAGCGCGTATCCACCCGGTAGACGAAACCATCGTTCGTTGCATCTTCGAGAAGAGACACGACTTCTCGCGAGTAGCGCGTGAAGTACTCATGCGCTGAAAGGCTGCGGGGACCGTCTGACTCACCCTCACCGGGATAGAGGAAAATGATGTCAATATCGGAAGAAAAATTGAGCTCGCGGCCACCCAGTTTCCCCATGGCGAGCACGACTATGGGCATGGCTGCCGGACCCAGGGGAATTGAGCCAAACCGTTCCAGAAGCTGCGCGCCCGCAAATTCCGTTGCGGCATTCAGGGCGCTCTCGGCAAGCAATGTGAGGACTCCAAGTGTCTCCGTCAGCGAACACTCGTGCACCAGGTCACGCCAGAGAATTCGGACCAGCATCTGGTTGCGCTGAATCCGCAACCGACTCTTGAAGTCATCACTGCCGTTCGATTCATGGCTCAGCGTACGAAAACAAGACTGTAGCGTCTCGCTGTCGACAGGTTGATCAAGCTGGTCAGAGGCGCTGCATTCGCACAGCCAGTGCCAGTGCCGCGCAATGATGATGCCGGCGAATACACTGCAGGCAATCATGTGCACCAGCGCCTGCAGATCACCGCCCGATCTGACGAACGATGACAAGGCATCCGGATATTGATCGCTCAGTTGATCGAGCCAGTTGCGCGCGTTGTCCTGGAGAGAGTCCGGCAGAGCGGAAACCAGATCTTCGGCGGATTGTGTCAGGGAATCTGGCATTGCGTGGCGCTTGCTGACTGGCGGTCTCTGCAGTATTCAATACAAAGAGTATACGCAATCACCGAGGTCGCGCTGTGGCAGAAACTCCGGCAGTTGGTGCGGTAAAAGCGCCTCCCCAGGCACGACCAAAACATTCGGCGGTCACAAGGATGCCCAAAATGTCTACACCAACACGTCCTGGTCCGGGCTAGGCGCTCTTCGCCTTGCTCGTCAAGCTCAGCAACACATCGTCAAAACTCACCGGCTTGCCCGTAGCGTGTCCCTGAACATAGGTCACACCCAGTTTTTTGACCAGCAACCTTGCCTCGTCCGTTTCCACATACTCTGCGACCGTCTCCAGACCCATGACTTTCGCAACCTCGGTAATGGCGGCGACCATCGATTCCGAGATTCGATTGGTTGCGATATCGCGGATGAATCCGCCATCGATTTTCAGTGTGTCGACCCGGAAATTCTTCAGGTAAGCAAATGAGCTGAGACCCGCACCGAAATCATCGAGTGAAAAATGGCAACCACGTTCGCGCAGCACGTCGATGAATCGCTGCGCTTTCTGATGATTGGAAACAGCCGCGGACTCAGTGACTTCGAAGCACAGGGACATCGGCGGAACCGAACTCGCGTCCAGCTCTTGTTCCACGAATCTGAGAATGTCGTCATCCCCGAGTGTCTGGCCGGACAGGTTTATAGCGAAAACGGTCCCTGAGTCTCGTAGATAGTCAATGTGCTCACCGAGTTTGCGCAGCGTCGTCGAGACTACCCATCGATCGATCTGCGGCATCAACTGATAGCGTTCGGCCGCAGAGAACAGGGCGCCGGACGAAACCTGCTTGCCTTCTTTGTCACGCATGCGTAACAGAATTTCGAATCGCTGCATGGAATCGTCGTCGGCTAAAGGCACGATTGGCTGAGCCAGCAGGTAAAACTCGTCGTCGTCGAGAACCTGCTGAATTCGTGCCACCAGGTGCATGTCGTCGTAACGGCGAACAATGCTCTGGTCATCCTGGTCATACACCTCAAGACGATCGCGCCCGTGATCGCGGGCCGTATCGCAGGCGATTCGAGCCGTCGTCAGCGCATGCCCGGCGTCCCTGGATCTGGCATCAAAAGGCGCGATGCCGGTACTCACCGTCACCTGAACGGAACGATCTCCCTCGAGATAACGCAGTGTTTTGCTTCTTTTGCGGACCAGATCTGCCAGTGCCACGGCATCCTCACGAGTGCTGTGGGTAACAAGAATGGCAAAATCGTCGCCTGTCAGACGGGCACCCACGGCATTCCTGGGCAACACTTCCTCGAGCATTCGAGCAAAGCGAACAACCACTTTATCGCCGGCGGCGCGTCCAAATGTATCACTCACCAGATTCAGGTTATCGAGATCGAAGCGAATGATCTGGTGCGTATCATCTTCCGCTGCAAATGCTTTCCCGGATTCATAAAGTTGCGCTTCAAACCCGGTGCGGTTCAACAGACCGGTTGCTATATCGAATGACTGCTCAATGACATACTCGACCTTGCGAATGATATGGGACATAAAGCGCTTGTGGCCACTATTGAATGGTTCACCGCTCACCCGGGCAAGCTGCGCAATCGCACCTTCCAGATTGCCGGCGCTATCAAACAACGGCGATAACATGGCCTGGTATCCCTGCTCAGCGACCTGCTCCGAGTCCTCGATTGGCGGGACCGTAAAAACCCTGGGACTCCGCTCGCCTGCAATCTGCGGAAACAGTTTTTCAATCAGGTATTTGTCGACCGCCTTGCGATCGACTGACTTCCAGCTTGAGTGGGTCGCACTGATTCGAATTCTCTTTCCCGGCAAAAGTAATACGCTGTAAGCAATGCCGAGAAAACGTCCACTCTGACCAATCAGTTGGGCCAGACCGACATGACTGCGTGAAGTACCATGGATTTTCTCATCGACCTTGTAGACCAGTTCGAGCTCGCCCTTTACCTGCTCGATACTTTCTCGCGCCTTATCCAGTTTCCGGGTCAACCGCAGCGTCTCACCAATGACCTTCAACGCTGGCAGTAGAATTTTCTCAAGCAGACTGGGATTGAACGAAGATGACTTGCCGGCATTCCTTGAGAACACTACGATCAGGACACCCAATCCCTGTTTGCTGGCACCGCGAACCGGCATTAGCAACAGGACCCTGCCGGAGCTGAGCGTTCGTCTTAGAAACGTCGCCTCGGGATCGATGCCCGTAACGACCTCATGCGGCAGGTCGGCCACAAAATTGTCGATCTCGTAGTCCTCGACACCATCACTACTCCATTCGCAGCGCCGGTCGGTCCCGTAAAAACAAAAGCAGTGTGCCCGGGGCACCAGCGATTCAAGGAGATTCTTGGAGACACCGATATTCTTCCAGGTAGCCAGGTTGTGTACATCTGCTGTCATCGGCGCGGAATATTCCGTTTTCGGCGAGGCCGGGAGAAAACGGACGATGCCACGTTGAGACCGCTAACGCTGTGATCTGGGTCTCAACCGGCCCTTTATCGATAGAATTTACGGCTATAAATCAGTGATTTACGACAATACCAGACCATTTGTACCAATTTGTCCTCGTGAGCCGCCAGTCTTTGTGACTGGCATCCTGGCCAGCGATCGACGTCAGTCAGCAAGCGATTCCAGCCACTCGTCATCGGACCCCTCATTCACGCCTTCGAATAGCGGCGTACTGAGATAACGCTCACCCGTGTCCGGCAGCATAGCCAGAAGCACAGCTCCCTTGCCAGCCTTGCCGGCAACCTGTAACGCCGCTGCCAGCGTAGCGCCGGATGAAATACCCACGAAAAGGCCCTCTTCCATCGCCAATCGCCGTGCCACATCAAGTGCGTCATCGTCAGTTACTGGTATCAGTTCATCGTAAATATCGCGATTGAGCACACCCGGAATAAAATCAGGGGTCCAACCCTGAACTTTATGTGGGCTCCACTCACCGCCAGCCAGCAAAGGCGCGGCTGCCGGTTCAGTGGCCACTATGGTCACGTCCGGACGGGCCAGCTTGAGCATTTCACCCACGCCAGTCATCGTACCGCCGGTACCCCAGCCACTCACCCAGTAGTCCAGTTTCCGACCCGCGAAGTCGCTTAGTATCTCCGCCGCCGTCGAGTTGCGGTGATAGGCCGGATTGGCCGGATTTTCAAACTGACTGGCCAGGAACCAACCGTGTTTTTCCGCAAGCTCTTCGGCCTTTCGAACCATGCCGGTTCCGCGTTCGGCTGCTGGCGTCAAAATCACTTTCGCACCGAGAGCCCGCATTATTTTTCGGCGTTCGACGGAGAATGACTCGGCCATTGTGGCCACGAAGGGATAGCCCTTTGCGGCACACACCATGGCCAGTGCGACGCCCGTGTTTCCCGATGTCGCCTCAACCACGGTTTGTCCCGGCTGCAATACACCGCGTGTTTCAGCATCGACGATGATAGCGTGCGCCAGCCGGTCTTTGACCGAACCGGCCGGATTGAAGGCCTCAACCTTGACGTACATTTCCACGCCCTCGGGAGCCATTCGATTCAGCTTGACGATCGGCGTATTGCCAATCGTGCCCAGAATGTTGTCATAGATCATGTCCGTCACCCCCATCTCTGTTTATTGTTTTGGCGGCCTGACGATACTCATCAATGTCACCAGTCCCGGCAAAAGCATGTCCCAGGCGCCTATCCATAAGGATCCTGCAGCAGGACAATAGCTGACCAGTATAGTTAGTTTGCCGGAACGCGCCGGTTTTTTTGTAGAAAATGCTGAACATTCTCCGCAGCGAAATGTCTATGGCTGAGTCAGGAGTACGCTGGATCGCTGCAAATGAAACTACAACAACTACGGTACCTGTTGGCTATCGTCGACAACGGCCTGAACATAACCGCAGCAGCGGCGCGTCTGTATACGTCCCAGCCGGGCGTCAGCAAACAGTTGAAACTGCTTGAGGAGGAACTTCAGATTCAGTTGTTCGTGCGCAAGGGCAAGAGCCTGAACGGGGTGACCGAAGCAGGGCACAAAGTCATTCGCCGGGCACGGTCGATCATGAAAGAGGTCGAGGACATACGCGATGTCGCCTCCAGACACTACCAGGACGAACCCAGCAGTTTCTCGATCCCCATCACACCTTCACAGATTTCGTAAAAGTCTGCTTAAAGACGAACTTCTTAAGCAAGTTGCCGGTGGGTCGGGTCAATAGACGCGAATGCCACCATGACGTTTGCGGCTACGCTGATCCGTCCACCACAGCCCACCCAGAAAACCAACCAGAATACTGATTAGCAGCGCCCCGCCAACCCAATTGACGGGCAGACTGTACTTGTACTGGCTTTGCCGCTGTACCAGGTCCTCATTGTCTTCTTCCAGGGCGGCGATTTTCTCCGTTGCAGCATCCAGCTGCGTCGTTTGCGTGCCGTTTTTTTGCTCCAACGCAGCGATAGTTGCTGCCGGTCGCGAGAATGCCGCATTCAGATCCACCAGTTTTTCTTCAAGCTCTGCATTGGCTGCCTGCGTTTCAGCGACGATGAGCCTGGCCGGTTTTTCGTCGACCAGATAGGCAACCTTGACGTAGC
>CAYUOY010000007.1:0-61967 GCA_964446495.1 uncultured Woeseiaceae bacterium
CCGTGACGTAGCGGGGTTTGCCGCCACCCTTTCTGGTGGAGAACAATTTCTTTTGGTATTGGCGTTTGCTCTCTGCGATCAGGCAGTTGGTGCTATCCAGCAATGGCTGGCTGGAGCGGTAGTTTTCTTCAAGACTTACGATGCGGGCCGCCGGGTCGTACTGGTTGGGGAAACCCAGTATGTTTTCGACCTCGGCAGCGCGAAATGAATAGATGGATTGCGCATCATCTCCAACCACCGTCATGCCTGCACCGTTCGGTTTCAGGCATTGCAAAATTTCAGCCTGCAATAAATTGGTATCCTGATATTCATCGACGAGCACATGATCGAACCACGAACCTATTTCAACGGCCAGTTCTTTGTCAGCGACCAGGTAATTCCAGTACAGCAGCAGATCGTCATAGTCGAGTACCTGGCTCTGCTGTTTGCGTTCGACGTAGTTGCGGAACAGCTTGCGTAACTCAGGTTCCCAGTCCAGGCACCACGGGTACGTCAGTTGCAGGGAGTCCGGCAGCGACTGGCGAGAATTGACGCAGCGCGAATAGATGCTGAGGCAGGTATCTTTCTTCGGAAACCGACGCGCTTTTTTGGACAGGCCAAGTTCATGTCGCGCGATGTCCATGACATCGGCCGCATCGCCGCGATCCAGTACCGAGAAGCCGGGATCAAGTCCCAGGTTCGCGGCATAACGACGCAGCAGACGATTTCCGATGGAATGAAAGGTGCCTGACCACGGCAAGATGCCCGTCATTGCCGGTAGTGCTTTACTGAGCGTCTGGCGCACGATGGTTTCGACGCGCCGGGTCATTTCGTCGGCCGCTCGTCGCGTAAACGTGAGTAACAGAATGCGCTCCGGGGGAACGCCCTGAATAACCAGGTGCGCCACCCGATGTGCCAGCGTCATGGTCTTGCCGGTGCCAGCACCCGCGATCACCAGCAGGGGACCCGCCTCCACGCCACCGTTTGCACCCGGCTTGCCGTGCGATGCCGCCTGACGTTGGGCGGGATTCAGCATTTCCAGGTAGTCGTTTTCGACCTCTGCCGCCTGTCCCATGTGAACTCCGCGTAAAGATCTGTTGTTTTATACAGTACTGGATGAATTTACAAGCTTTTCGTCACTGCGCCATCGTCCGGTTTCGCCAAAAATTCCTCGATGGCGGCCGCCAGCGCAGCAGGGGCCTCGAAATGGACCATATGCCCGACCTCGGGAATCGATATTGTTGGTGCATTGCGGAAGGGGTGCTTCGACAGGTCCGGATCGAGCCACGATTGCAGATCGCTGGTGAAACTGGTCTCCGCACCGCGTACCAATAACACGTCGGCCTCGACCCTGTCCCAACAGGCCATGGCCTCGGCGCGCCGATATTGCACAGCGTTCGGCATCTTGTGGGCCGGGTCGGCCCGAATTCGAATCACACCGGCAGCATCCCGACCAGCCCACTGCCGCGCAACATACATGGCCTGCTCCGCCGTCATCCGTCGACTGCGCTTTTGAATTCTCTGCACGAGTTCGTCGAAGGTTTGATAGGACCGATAATCCGCCATTGCCAGGCCGCTCTCGATCCAGCGGCGGTAGTGGTCCGGTGCGCGTTGCGGATCGCTGTCGGCAAGACCGAATCCTTCTATATTGACAAACCGCTTCACTCGGGTCGGAAACGTGCCGGCATACAGACCGCCTACGTTTGCCCCCATGCTGTGACCGACGATATTCGCTGCCGTATCAGGACTGTAAATGTCGAGTATCACGTGCAGATCGGCCAGATAGTCAGGAAACCAGTAACTCGTACCAACGTGCCCCGACCGACCGTGGCCCCGCCAGTCCGGCGCGACGACATGCCAGTCACCCTGCAATTCGTCTACCACAAACTGAAACGTCGCCCCACTATCGCCCCAGCCATGCAAGTACAGCAACAACGGGGCGGTCTCGTCACCCCACTCGTAGCAACAGTAGTCAACGCCACGAATCTCATGGCGTTTTGATCGCCACTCGCGACGCGCCTGATAACCCCGCTCGGTTCGCTCGTTCATCGGGTGCGGGCGTCGCTCACGGTAGCAATACAGTCGAACCCGTCGTCTTGCGCGCTTCGAGGTCCCGATGCGCCTGTGCTGCATCCTTCAGCGCATAGTGCTGATTGACGTTAATCTTCACCACACCTTTGCTCACGACATCAAAAAGCTCCGCCGTCGCCTCCAGCAGGTGCTCCCGGGTGTCGATGAAATCGAACAGGATGGGACGCGTGACATAAAGAGAGTGTCTTTTCGCGAGTTCCGCTGGCGCGAACGCGTCCACCGGGCCAGATGCGTTCCCAAACGTCACCATTACGCCGTGCGGGCGCAATGCGTCCAGCGAGTTGATGAAAGTATCTCGCCCAACGGAATCGTAAACCGCCGCAACGCCTTCACCGTCCGTCAGTTCCCGAACTGCTTTCGCGATGTCCGCGTTATCGGCCATGATGATGTGGTGGCAGCCCTGCGCACGTGCCAGTTCAGCTTTGGCATCCGTGCTCACGACGCCAATAACCGTCGCACCGAGGTGATTGGCCCATTGGCTGGTCAACGAGCCCACACCGCCAGCGGCTGCATGCAGAAGAATGGCATCGCCAGACTGCACCCGGTAGCTGCGACGTAGCAGGTACCAGGCTGTCAGCCCCTTCAGGAGCACGGCGGCGGCCTCTTCATCCGAAACGCCGTCCGGAATGGGAACCAGCTGCGCCGCCGAAAAATTTCGGCTTTCCGAGTAAGCATCGGCGGGCCTGCCCGTGTAGACCACCCGATCACCGGGCTTGACGACACTCACATCGTCCGCAACCGCCTCTACAATACCCGCAGCTTCACTGCCCAGTCCGGTTGGGAGTTCCACCGGATACAAACCGGTGCGATGGTATGTGTCGATGAAGTTGAGGCCGATGGCGGTGTGGCGTATGCGTGCTTCACCGGGTCCCGGGTCGGCCAGATCAACTTCGCCGAACTGAAGAACCTCCGGACCACCGTACTCTTGCATTCGAATCGCGTTTGTTTTCATGTTGTCTACCGGTTGTGCGAGCGGGCAGGAAGAATAGCAAGCCGGTCGACAAAACAAAATGGTCGACGGGATACTTCAGTCCACCTGTCGCTGCCGGCTTGCGCATCGTAGAATGCCGGCTGCTTTGATTATCCGGGAACTTCAAAATGGGGCGAGTCGAAAACAAGGTGGCACTGGTCACCGGCGCGGCACAAGGTCTTGGCGCAGCCATTGCCATAATGCTGGCACGAGAGGGCGCCCGGGTACTGCTGACCGATATCAATGCCGATGGCGTGCAGCAGCAGGCCGACCTTATTAATGCTGAGGTCCCACAAAGCGCGGCAGCACTTTGTCAGGAGGTCAGCAGCGAGGCGGGCTGGCAAGAGACCATTGCTGCCGTGGAAGATCATTTCGGTGGCCTCAACATTCTGGTCCACAATGCGGGCATTGGCTCCGTTGGTAATGTCGTCGAGGAGTCGCTGGAGTCCTGGCAAAGAGTTCACGCCGTCGATCTCGATAGCGTATTCCTTGGCTGTAAATACGGTATACCGTTGATGGAAAAAAGCGGCGGTGGTTCGATTGTCAATATTTCATCGATTTCCGGCATCATTGCAGGACACAACATGGCCGCTTATAACTCGGCCAAAGCCGCCGTCCGGCACCTGAGCAAATCGATTGCCTTGCATTGCGCGCGGGCTGGCAATGGCATACGCAGCAACTCTATTCACCCGGTATTTATCGACACGCCAATTCTCGATGCGCTCGCCGGTGACCGTGACAAGGAAGAAGTGCGTAAGAAGCTGGGACGCCAGATACCTATTGGTCGCATCGGTGAGCCCGATGATGTCGCCTATGCGGTACTCTATCTTGCCTCCGACGAATCCAAATTTGTGACCGGTACCGAGATCAGGATCGATGGCGGCATAAGCGCGATGTAATTTTGAATTTCTATCAGCAGGCGATTGAATGTCAGGAAATGTAGTTATTGTGGGGGCCGGACATGCGGCCGGACAGGTTGTTGCAGCGCTGCAGCAGATGAAACATACCGGTCAAATCACCCTGGTTGGCGACGAACCCTGGTATCCCTATCAGCGGCCGCCGTTATCCAAAAAATTTCTGGCCGGCGAACTCGACGCGAAAAGACTTTACGTTAAGCCGGAGAATTTCTACGCGGATGCCGGCGTATCCGTGTTGCTCGATACCCGGGTGGACGCGATCGACCGTGACAGGAAAACGGTGACAACAGCTTCTGGAAAATCGCTGCCCTACGACACCCTGGTGCTGGCGCTCGGAGCCGAGCCACGCCGAATTGAACTACCGGGCGCAAACCTGGCCGGTGTTTGTTATCTGCGTACCATTGCCGATGTCGACGTGCTCCGAGACCAATTACGACCTGGCTGCAAACTGTCGATCGTGGGTGCCGGCTATATCGGGCTGGAAGTTGCAGCGGTTGCCGCGAAGCTCGGTGCCCGGGTCACTGTAATTGAGACGCTGGATCGCGTCATGAGCCGCGTGGTCTCGCCTGAAGTCTCGGCGTTCTACGATGCGGAACATCGAGCGCACGACGTCGAGATTCTGCTTAACACCAGCATCCAGAGTTTCGCCGGGCGCCAACACATCGACGCCATTGAGATCGAGGGTGGCCATCGAATCGATACGGACCTGGCGTTGATCGGTATCGGTGTTCTGCCGAACACCCGACTTGCCGAGAGAGCCGGCCTGGAAATCGACAACGGCATCGTGGTCGACGATCGCTGTCGCACCTCCGATGACGCTATCTACGCCGTCGGCGACTGCACCTTTCACCCGAACGCACTGCTTGGCAGGAAGTTGCGCCTTGAATCAGTACACAACGCATTGGAACAGGCGAAAACGGCCGCAAGCAACATCTGCGGCACAGACCTCAGCTATGCGCAGATTCCCTGGTTCTGGTCTGATCAATACGATCTCAAATTGCAGATCGTTGGAATTTCCTCAGGTTATGACCAGGTGATTATTCGTGGCGACATGGCAGACCGGTCTTTTTCCTGCCTGTATCTGCGGGAGCGCGCTCTGATTGCCGTCGATGCGGTGAATAATCCCCGGGATTTCGTACAGGCCAGGAAACTGATTGCCGACCATGCCGTCATTGAACCCGACACCTTGAAAGATACGGGTGTTGCTTTCAAGGATATGGCGTACACCACTCACGCTTGAGAGGACGCGGCTTGCAACAAGCCCTACTGGGTCTCCGCGACCTCGACAGGTGTCTCATCAACCAGAGTAATCGTAATGTTGCCACGCATCGCGACGGTTCCTTCGGCAACAGAGAAGGCGCTTTCCGTTCTTGACTCAATCGCTTCCGTCTCCATACCGGCGAACTCGCCGCTACCGCCAGTAACGCGAGCTGTGCCCAGCGCATTCGGTCCGACGGTCATCACCTCGTTCCAACTGCCCCGCCAATTGTCGGCGGAGCTTTTGTAAGCGGCAACGACGACGTCACGGAAATAGGACCAGTAGTTTTCCTGCTGGTCCACGAACATCGTGCCACGTCCTGGAAGCTGTATGTGCCAGACGCTGTCAACGAGCAACTCTGCATCGAGAATTTGGGTTTGTTCCGATTCGGATGAAAATTTGACGCCGATTCCAGCCGCTTCCCCACGACTGTCCGCCAACATGACGACCATGACACTCGTCTTGCCAATGGTGCGCTCCCACAACTGTTGTACTTTTTCAGGGTGTGGCGCCGGGACCGAAGTGCCATCGTTGGTCAGCAGCAGCGTCTCATTGGCGACCGATGAGAACGACAGGTTCATGAGCCGGTGATTTGTCACAGCGAGCGGTGATATCGACTTTGTGCCGGCGAATGGATTGAAGTACAGCAGAAGCAAGAAAAACGCTGCGCCGGTCATGATACCGACCAGGAGCGAGGCGATATATTTCACAGGTCAGCCCCCTCTTTGCGACGCAGCACGTCCATCGAATCGACCAGGGATGTTACCAGTTCCAGGGTACCACCCGCGTCGTTGTTATTTGCGGCGTCTTTCGCGATATAGCGCTCGACCACCTCGCCGTTAAGTGTGGCAAATTCCTGCGTACCCGCCCTCAAGCTGCCAACACGGGCACCAGCTTCGTTCGTGCGGTCCGACAAAACCAGGTACATCGTCCCGCGCGCCGGTAAATGAACCGCCCACTCAACGAATGGTTGCCCGGCAGCGCCTGTCATGCGACTGGCAACACCGACCACTTTATCTTCGGCATTTCGAATCTTGAACAGCTCGGTCTGCGTCCCGCGCAAGAAATCATCGTCAGGCCAGTCCAGCCCTTCCGGAACAGGGGTCGTCAGGTTCGGCCGTCCTGCAAGCACCCGGTCGAGCGGGAGATTGACATGGAACGATTCGTTGACACCGCCATTCGTTCGTACCGACATAATTGAACGCTCGCGCACTTGATCAACGACCGGCACGAAATACAGCAGACCGGCCGTGGCAACAAGGCCAAGCACGATTCCGGAACTGAAGAACTTGAACAACACTGACTCCTTACAGGCGTGGCTGGTCTCAGGGTACGCAAAACACCAATCCGGCGGAGTTTAGTTAAGTTGACGCCTTTTCTCAGTATCTGGCGGGCGAATTGTGACCTGGAGCACAATCCATAAGGTCCTGCCCCACCGAATTCACTCTTTATGTACGGTTTCAGTACAATGCGACAGCGTTGCGGGGATTGGAGCGGGAGATCGGCCAGTGAGAACAGTCAACGTTTGGTCCGGCCCGCGTAATGTCTCGACCGCACTCATGTACAGCTTTGCGCAGCGTTCGGACACCCGGGTCGTCGACGAGCCACTTTACGGACACTACCTGCTTGCCGGTGGAGAGGATCATCCGGGCCGGGACGAAATAATGGCCAGCATGAACTGTGACGGCAACGCCGTCATGGCTGAACTGATCGAGCGACCCTCTGCCAATGGAGAAACAGTCCTTTTCTTAAAGCAGATGGCACACCACCTGGTGGGTATCGATACGGAGTTTCTGGCCGCGACCGCGAATGTTCTGCTGATTCGGGATCCTGTCGAAATGTTGCCATCACTGACGATTCAGCTACCCCGCGCAAACCTGCTCGATACCGGCCTGTCCCGGCAATGGAAACTTTACGGCGACCTTGTGGCCAGCGGTCAACGACCCGCGGTCATCGATTCACGGGAATTGTTGCTGGACCCCGCTGGCGTATTGCTGCAACTGTGCAACCGTCTCGGGCTTGAATTCGAACCCGGGATGTTGTCCTGGCCCTGCGGTCGGCGCAAGGAAGACGGCATTTGGGAGAAGTACTGGTATAAGGCCGTGCATCAGAGCACGGGGTTCGCGACCTATCAGCCGAAAGGAGATTTCCCGGAAACGTTGCGCGGCTTGCTGGATGAATGTAAACCGTACTATGAGCAACTTTTTGATCATGCGCTGCGCGCAAAACGGAGATAACCTGTGCAACAACCCGACCCTCGAAATTCTGGCATTCTTGTGTACGTCAATGGTCAGCTCGTCAGCCGCTCTGACGCGAAAATTTCCGTGTTCGACAGCATCGTCCAGGGTGGTGATGCCGTGTGGGAAGGATTGCGAGTTTACAAAGGGCGAATCGCCGCATTGAAAGATCATCTGACTCGCATGCAGAATTCTGCAAAAGCGCTGGCATTCGCTGCCGTACCTGGCGTCGATGAAATTCAATCGGCGGTGTTCAGGACGCTCGAGGCCAATGGAATGTGGGATGGTGCTCATATTCGCCTGACACTGACTCGTGGTGAAAAAATCACGTCCGGTATGAACCCGAAACTCAACCAGTCCGGCTGCAGCCTGATTGTCCTGGCGGAGTGGAAGCCACCGGTTTACTCCGACGCGGGAATCCGTGTAATCACCGCGTCAACGCGACGCAATACTCCGGAATGTCTCGACTCGAAAATTCACCACAACAACCTGCTGAACAATATCCTTGCATCCATCGAAGCGAATGTCGCCCAGGTTGACAGTGCCATCATGCTCGACGTCCATGGTTTTGTTTCCGAGACCAACGACACCAATATTTTTCTGGCTCGGGATGGGATTCTGCTAACTCCATTTGCCGATAGTTGTTTGCCGGGCCTGACACGAAAAATGATTCTCGACATTTGCGCAACAGAGAATATTCCCGCACAGGAAAAAAATATTTCGTTGACAGAGTTGTATACGGCCGATGAGGTTTTCACCAGCGGAACTATGGGCGAACTGACGCCCATTCTCGAGGCCGATGGCCGGACGATCGCTAATGGAAAAATCGGTGAGTTGACGCGCCGCCTGCAGACGCTGCATCGAAAATATGCCTGGGAGAATGGTGATTCTCTGCCGTTCGGTGAATCGGAAAGCTAACTGCCGAAATACGTCGCCAGGTATTCCTCAAAAGTTTGCTCGTCATCAGCTTCAATGTGAGCCTGCCGCTCAATCGATTCTCGCACCTCATTGTCGAACATGGTGATGCGCGCCGGATCAAGTGGCGCCAACGCCTGGAAATACTCTTTGTGCTCCTGCGCACGATTCAGTGCGTAGCGAAAAAAGCCGACATCTTGATCGCACAGATCCGTCAGTATCCGGGCCGATGGCGTGGCCTCCGGATTGCGCACCAGTTCAAGTTGTTCCTCCACGGCTTGTACGTAGTCGTTCGATGACTCGCCCTGATCAATTGACTCAGCAACCGCCCGCACACCCTCCAGTATTTCTTCGGCCCAATTCCCTAGCGACGTTTCCTTTCCCTGCCGCAGCAGCCGGAAATCCGGGTCACGACCATTCTTGGAGGTGCCCGATTGATTGTGGCTGATTTCCTTGCAACTCTCGTTATCCAGTAAGGGGCTGTCGCTCAACATGCAATAGATCAGAAAGGATTCCATGAAACGCATGGTGTTTTGATTGACCCCAACCGGGTCGAAAATATTCAGATCCAGCGAGCGGATTTCCACGTATTCGATGCCACCGCGCTGCAACGCGGCGGTAGGCCGTTCTCCGGAGTGAGCGACTCGCTTTGGCCGCACCGGGCTGTAGTACTCGTTCTCGATTTGCAGTTTGTTCGCTGTAAGCTGTCGGTATTCCCCATCCACCACCACACCAATCTTCTCGTACGCCGGTTCCGGCGTATCAATGGCCGCGCTCAGATCTCGCACATAGCTGTCGAGGTCGTCCAGCGAGATGTTGATCGCCGCCTGGGTGTCGCTGGTATAACCAAGATCACTCATGCGCAATGAAGTGCCATAGGGCTCATAGAAAGAGTGCTCGTCAAGTTCGGGGAGTTGCAGGTCAGATCCGCTGACAAATGATTTGCACAATGCCGGCGATGCGCCGAACAGGTATAAAACCAGCCAACCGAAGCGACGAAAATTTCGAATTAGTCCGAGGTAGTGTGTTGATCGAAACGCGTCTGCATGGTGATCACTGTGTTCCAGTTGCTGGTACAGCGGCCAGAATGAACTCGGCAGCGAATAATTAAAATGTATGCCGGCGATGGTTTGCATATTGCGACCGTAACGGTAACCCAGTCCGCTGCGGTACACAGTCTTCATCTTCGCAACATTGGAACTGCCATATTGAGCCAGCGGGATACCGCCATCCTGCGTCATCACGCACGGCATGCTGGCTGTCCACAACAGCTCATCACCCAGTTTTCCATAGGTATACTGGTGAATATCCGTCAGGAATTTCAGCGTCTCCCAGGTGTGGGAAAACGCGGGGGTGACGAATTCGAGCAACGCCTCTGAGAAATCAGTCGTCAGGTACTGGTTGGTCAATGCAGAACCCAGCCCGACAGGGTGCGGTCGGTCGGACAAGTATCCCGCCTGACTCACGCGCAGCGATTCCTTTTCCACACCCTTGCGACCGCCCGCGAAGATATTCTCCGGTCCCGCCCCGGTCAGCGCATCCAGCCGCGTCTCAAATACCCTGTTCAAACGTCCCGCTCTCCGCCTTTCGTTATCGTGTGTGGATTATACAGAGGCCGCGATTGAGAACCAACGACCGTCTTTCCGCTGGTGCGGGGCCTCCAGACCGACAATCGGCAGGGTGACGACCAATTCACAATGTTTAGATGCCAGCCGTATTATGATAGTCCCGAGTTCGTACAGCCAATTGGAGTTTACCTGTCATGAGCGAGTCAAAAATGCGCCGCATGCGCGACCGATCGAGCGGTCCAGCCACTTTGATCAGCGAAGGCTGCAGGATTACCGGGCACCTGTCGGGCAGCGGTGATTTCATGATCAACGGTGAAATTGATGGCGACTGCGACCTTTCCGGCTCCGTAACACTGGCGGCGAAGGGGTTTTGGAAGGGCACGCTTAAGGCGGAAACCGTTATTATCAGCGGTAGCGTAGAAGGCGACATTGTGGCGCGCGGCAGCGTTGAGATCAGTGAATCGGCGCGCATCACGGGCACTGTGACCGGCGGTTCGATCGCGGTGGCCGAGGGCGCGATCATCGAGGGCGTGATGAAAACAACCGATCGCAAGGATCCGGTGTCATTTGTCGAGAAAAGGAAGGATTAAGGAACCTCTGATTACTTCCGGGCGAAGCAGGTCGTGTTGGAGAATGTTCAGATTCAAGGTACGGATCGCCCGTAATGGCTAGCCATTGCTAAGGTTCGCAACGCCAAGGCCAGGCCTTTTGAAACGTAAGGTGCGAGTTCAAAATTGATCGGCAGCTCCTTACGTACAGCCCGGCCGTGATTGCCCAGCCACTACCGGAGCTCTGTCGAGGCGCTGTTTTGCTCAATTTTTACCATTTATAGGCGAATCTGCACCTATTTCAGTGCCAAATACTCCCAAAGTGCTAGACTGTTGCTAACAAGCAGGTTTGTGTAGCTGACGGCCAGCATCCTCATCGGGCCGCCTGGTACTTGACCAGACCGAATAATAATAAATGACCGGTAGTCGTTAGAGTTTTCAGCTGTACTGAATTTTCGGCGGCTGCCAGAGTCGAAACTAAATGGCCGGTAGTACTGTACCCAAGCACATCATTCTGACTGCAATTCTTGCCGTTTCTATTGTGGGCATCATGCTGGCCGTTTTTTACGGGCAATACCGGTGGCTCGCAGGACACATGCTGACATCAGGTACCGAACTCTATGAAACCAGTCAGAGATCGGATTTCGAAACGAGAGCGTCGGACCAGCTCGTTGGAATTGCGACTCGGATAGCGACCCGTCACGAAGAATCCGGTCCTGCCGGACTCGACCAAATTCTACGCGGTGTGCTGGCAAACCATCGGGACATAGTGAACATCCGGTATGTCAGTGTTGATGGCCATAGTGCTGCCGCCGATCGACACACTGAAGCAGTAACGCAACCGGACTCGGGTGATTTTTTAGCGTTGCGTTCTGATGCCGTGAAAGACGGCACGGTTGTCGGCACGCTGTATGGCGAGTTTTCACCGCTGTCCGTCCTCGCCGACACTTCGACATTCAGACAGCAATTGGAAGCTCAGGAAACCAGTTTACGCCGTAACAGTTTCAGGCGCATTGGCCTCTCCGCTGTTTTGGTTATCCTGCTGAGCGGAACTATTGTCTGGCTGGTCATCGGTGATCAGTCAAAGAGAATTCGCGAATTGAAGTCGCAGGCGTTGAAGTTGAGTGATTCGGATTTCGGTGAACCCCTCAGTGTGCGACGCAACGATGAAATCGGCGAACTCGCACAAGTGTTCAATTCCATGCGGGAAAAACTGCAGAAGACCACGATTTCGCGCGACTACGTTGACAAGATGCTGTCTGGAATGAATGAGGCCATTATTGTAACCAGTACAGATGGCGTGATCATCCGCGTCAATGACGCGACCAACCGCATGCTTGGCTACGCTGACGGCGAGCTCATCGGCGAGCCCATCGATGATATCGTCGATGCGAGGCAGGGCGACAAGTTGCACACAGACTTCACAACGGGAATCCCCGGCGAGACTTTGTTCATCGACAAATCAGGGGCGCGCATTCCGGTTTCCTATACCGGGTCGATTATCGAGAGCGACGATCATATTTCAGCCGCTTGTGTCTACGCGGCGCAAAACAACACAGAACGCCGCAAAGCCGAAAAACGTATTCGCTACCTCGCCCGTATTGATGCGCTGACCAAAATTCCCAATCGGATGCAGTTTCAGCATTTGCTGCAGCGTTCGATAGCGAGATCGGCTCGCTCGGGCCAATCGCTGGCATTGTTTTACATTGATGTCGACCATTTCAAGGAATTGAATGACACCTTTGGGCATCTCGCCGGCGATACGACGCTCGAAACGGTGGCCCAAAGGCTACGCGACTGCTTGCCTGAGAAGTGCATTGTCGGTCGTCTTGCCGGTGACGAATTTGCTGTGATCGTCGACAGGCTCAACCCCAATCCCGATACATTGCGCATGGTCGAGGAGCTTGCCCGAACCATTCTGGACCGGCTCGCCGACCCGTTTTACGTACAGGGTCATGAAGTCTTCATGACGGCCAGTTTGGGAATCGCCTGTTGCCCGCAGGATGCGGACAACGTGATAGATCTTTTGCGAAACGCCGATGGCGCTTTGTATCACGCGAAAAAATCTGGCGGCAACGTGATCGCGAACTACAAACCGGAGATGAATGAGGCTGCTGTCGAGCGACTCATGACCAAGAGCAAACTCAAGCGCGCTTTCGAACGCGACGAACTGCTCGTTCATTATCAACCTAAATATAATATTGAGACCGGCGATGTTATCGGCGCGGAAGCACTGGTTCGCTGGGAGTTGCCGGATCGCGGCATTGTATTGCCGGCCGATTTCATACCGATCGCCGAGGAAACCAATCTTATTGTTGAAATTGGTGAGTGGGTGCTCGATCGGGTTTGTGAAGACTTTCGGTATTGGCAGAGATCGGTCTCCTCACCTGGCCGGGTGTCGGTTAATCTGTCACTGAAACAATTGCGGCAGGTGAATTTTATTCAACGTATAAGTGGCATTTTGCGTAGCTACGAAGTGAGCCCGACTTCGCTCGAACTGGAGATTACTGAGACGACGTTGATGGAGAATCCAGAACGAACGATCAAGCTTCTCGATGAACTTTATTCTTTGGGCCTGCATCTTGCGATCGACGATTTTGGCACCGGCTATTCTTCGCTCAGTGCGTTGCAGCAATTCCCCATCAGCACATTGAAAATTGACCAGTCATTTGTTCGCGATATAGCCACCAACCCTGACGATGAAACCATCGTGGGCACAATCATCCAGATGGGCAACAGCCTGAAGATGGACGTTGTTGCCGAGGGCGTTGAGACGGAGGAGCAGCTCAGTCGGCTGCAGAACATGAATTGCACCTATGTTCAGGGCATGCTTTTCGGCCAGCCCATGAGCTCGGACAATTATCTGGAACTCATGCTGGCACAGGTCGAGGGCACCGATAAATACCGGGCGTTATTTGGCTAGCCTGGCACCCGCATCGCCTTCAATTCGCCAATAAATTTCCGGGTCCTTGAACGTGGCAGGTCACAAAAGAATGCGTCGCTGTACTTCACTAGCGAAGAACAACGTGATTAAATAACTTATTCGCATCTTCGGAACCTCTGATTAGTGGGTGGTGAACGTGTCGTTTCTGCCCTCGAACGAGCTGATTACTTTATGAATTCCATGATCAAAATTGTGTGTGCTGTTTCACTTCTCACCATCGCGCCAAGCGGGTTCGCCTGCGATTATCCCTCCAGAGTCAAGGTACCCGACGGTGCCATGGCAACCAAAGAGGATATGCTTGTCGGTCAAAAAGAAGTAAAAGCGTTCGTAGCCGACATGGAGGCCTATCTGGAATGCATCGTTGTCGATGAGAAACAAGCGCGCATGGACATGGACTCACTCGAGTCAGAGGACGAGCAATTGCGTGAAGAAATGCTGAATAAAAAATACAACGCGGCAGTTGACGATATGGAACGAATTGCGGCAGCGTTTAATGTGGCCGTGCAGGATTTTCGCAGCCGCGACGATTGAGAGTTTGTGCACAGGCGAGTTCATTGAGTCATGAGTTGCTCGTCTTATAGGCTGTCGAACAAACCATCCGCGGTATCGTCAACTCCTTGCTAGAGACTCTCTATTTCAGTTTTCAAATCAATGTGCTTCTCGGTGACGATCCTCTCCAGGACCTTGATTCGGTCTTCCAGGCGCTCAATTGTTACAATCATTTCAGCAGCATCCTCGTTTGTCTCTGAGCGCTTCCTGCCCTCCTTGATATAAGTCTGCACGACACCGGCCGTCATGACGATGCCGATGATGGACAAAACGAATACGTATACATTGCTCATTCTATGACTTCCCTTTGGTTCGAATGCCGGACCGACGCTTAGAGTCGTTTGAACTCCTGCTCGAGATTGTAACGAGGTGACGTGACAAAGCGTTCGAGCCTTGCCAGTCGACTATCGAGCCCCTGATACTTTCGGCGTACGTCACTGAGAGTTTGCACCGGATCGGAGCGCAGTGCCTGCCGAAAGCCCGGGTCGTATTCAGCCGCCAGATTCTTTGATGCCCTTGAAGGCACTAGAAATACGGCGCCGAAATAGGCAATTAGTGTCGCTGGCATCGCGACCAGCAATGCACAGACAGCCAGGATCCGAATGACCTTCAACTTGAATCCGAAATAATCGGCGAGCCCGGCACATACGCCGCCGATGACGGCGTGATCAGTGCTTCGATAGAATCGTCTGCGGCGATCTGGGTCGTAGGGGCTCATTAATGACTCCAGCGGTCCCGACAGCCTCTCCTGCGCCAAAATTCAAACTCGTCGCGTTCGCCACGATAAATCAGCGGCTTTTCGCGAATCAATAAAGTGGCTGCTATATAAATAAGACCTGTGGGTAAGGTAAAGACAAACAGGCACACTGCTGCGATAACCCTGACGGTACCGGTACGGAAATTGAAATACTCCGCAACACCCGCACAGACACCGAACAACCAGCCATTTTCACGGTCTCGGTAAAGACCCCGTAGCCGGCCGTCCTGCAAGTTCCAGGTTGCTCTGCTCATAATTTCTTCCTCCACTCCGATACTTCATTGTCCAGGATGGTTTCCAGTGCCTCGAGTCGATCCTCGAGTCGCAATGATAACTGCCATAGATCCTCAATTATTTTTTCGTCACCGCCGGTAAGTTCGCGTGATTGTTTCCACTTGGTAATAAAATGCAAAACAATAAACAGCGGGGCCGGAACGGCAAAAAACAGGATCAGCGCTACACCTGCCAGATCACCCAAGATCGTCTCCTCCTACTCTGTGGTCGCTGCATCGACGGGCGTAGTGCTGGCCGCCGAAACGCGTCGCTTCAGCTCGTCCAGGTCTCGTGCCACTTCTTCTTCAGCTTCAAGGCTGGCGAATTCGTGGTTCAAATCCTTCGGCAACCCCAGGTCATAGGCCTCAACGCGACCCTCAACCTCATCGATTCGGCGCGTGTATTGCTCAAAACGGATCATTGCATCGTCTATCTGGTAATCGTGAATTTTCTTGCGAGCGGCCAGCCTGCTGTTCGCCGTCTTATGACGAGCCAGTAGTGATTTTTGGCGCGCCTTGGCGTCCTGGAGCTTGGCCTCAAGGCGTGAGATGTCTTCATTGAGTTTGGCCAGACCGTGATCGATCGACTCGTAGTCGGCACGGATCATCTCGATAGCACTGGATGCTCTCGATTTTTCGACCAGAGCCGCCTTCGCCAGATCCTCGCGCCCTTTTCGCAGCGCAAGTTCGGCTTTGCTGTCCCATTCCTTTTGGTCATGCTCAAGACTGCCGAGCTTGCGATTCAGGTCCTTTTTGTCCGCGATGGAGCGGGCTGCTGCCGATCGAACCTCGACCAGGGTGTCTTCCATCTCCTGAATCATCAGGCGCACAATTTTTTCCGGATCTTCGGCCTTGTCCAGAATCGCGTTGATATTGGAGTTCACGATGTCACTGAATCTCGTGAAAATGCCCATGATGTTTTCCTCAGATTTCGTTAAGTACAGGGTAGATACTGCAGCATCCGTGCCAAACTGGAGGAAATCCGGTAATACGTTGATTATCCTCAATATATAAAGAAACGGACCGCCACTATCACGAACCGGATACGGTTAAAAGCCCTAATTACTGGTATTATTCGCCGTTTATTGGGAAAATGGTCTATGGCCGAAAGCAAACGAGTTCAACCCATCATTGGGGAATCGCCCGCATTCCTCGAAATGCTCGAGCATGTTTCACGCGCTGCTCCCTTGAGCAAACCGGTGCTGGTGGTCGGTGAACGGGGCACCGGCAAAGAGTTGATCGCGTCCCGCCTGCACTTCCTGTCCGCTCGCTGGGACAAACCGCTGGTCAAAGTCAATTGCGCCGCATTGACGGAAACCATTCTGGAGTCGGAGCTTTTCGGTCACGAAGCCGGCGCCTTTACCGGTGCCATCAAGCATCATATCGGGCACTTTGAAAGGGCCGATGGCGGCACGCTGGTGCTGGATGAACTAGCAAGCATATCGCTGCGGATGCAGGAGAAAATTTTACGCGTAATTGAATACGGCGAATTGCAACGCGTTGGCGGTAACGATACGTGCCTGGTCGACGTCCGCATTGTCGGCGCAAGCAACGCCAATCTGCAGGCATTGGCAACGGAAGGAGCGTTCAGAGAAGACCTCCTGGATCGACTGGCCTTCGATGTCATTACGATACCGCCGTTGCGCGAAAGACCGGATGACATCCTGCCACTGGCAAACGCTTTTGCAATCAATATGGTCAGTGAAATGAAGCAGGAGTACTTTGCCGGGTTTACGTCCCTGATATCGTCATCGCTGTTGAAACACGACTGGCCAGGCAACGTGCGCGAATTAAAGAACGCCATTGAGCGTTCGGTTTATCGCTCAGGCGGAAACGGCCAGAGAATCGACAAAATCGCTTTTGACCCGTTCGATTCACCGTACAAACTCCGCCCGGCCAACGAGGTCTCTTCACAGCCCGGCGAACCGCAGCAGCAAGGCAAGCTCATCTTGCCGACGAATCTGGCCGCCAGAATGCGGGAGACGGAAAGAGAATTGCTGGTGGCGGCACTGAAAAAGGCGCGCTTTAATCAGCGCCTGGCCGCCAACCTTTTGTCCCTGAGTTACGATCAGTTGCGCGGCAAAATTCGCAAGCACGGGCTCGACCGTCACTAGTCCGGTCCAGCAGCCCGTGGTGTCAGGCGATCTCTATGATCGACGTCGTTCAGGTTTCGTCGCGGAAGCGACGCACGTAGACCGCGGCAGCGGTAAACAGGCCGCAAACCACGAAGCCTGCCCACAGTCCCGGACTACTGAAGTAACGACCGAGATCGATCAGGGATAACAAACTCAAGCCTGATTCGGCCAAAACCTCGTGATCAATCCCGGAATCGGTAAAAATATCGAAAGTATCCATACCCTTGAACAAGGGCAACTTGATACTGCGCTCAAAAAGCACCTCGGCAATCAGGTTGGTTTTCAGAACGATCTTCTCCAGCATTGGTAACACCAGGAGAGGCAGGAATGCGGTCAGAAACGGCGATCGCTTGGTGAATGCGGATATGAACAGAAACCAGCCGATGTACGGTGACAACCATAACGGTAGTGCCAAGACGAAGATCAGTGTCGCGGTCCAGTTGTCGAACAAAGGAGCCACCCGCCAGATCAAATGCCATGCATCGGCACCGCGAATTCCTATCCATATGGATGAGATGGTCAGGATCACCAGGTGCGTCAGCATCATTACTGCGAAGGTGATCAGCGGAATGACAATAAGAGTCGTCACTAACTTGGAAATTACCGTCTCGGCGTCGGTTACCGGCAGCGAACGCCAGAACAGAATACTGCGATCCTTGCGCTCAGCGTAGAGCGAGTCCAGCGCATAAAATATGGTCAGAATCCACATTGTCAGGAGGAACATCGGTGACGTTGCCGTCATCATTACGGTCACGGCCGCCGCCCGTTCATTTTCTCCCAGGTTGGTGGCGCTCAGGAGAGCGACGTCTATTACCTGATCCAGCGTCGATACGGCGACTTGCCCGGTAATCAACATCAACGACATCAACAAGCCGATGACGACTGGAGCCACGTAGATGGCGCGATGCTCCCACAGCTCCCTTTTCAGCAGTGCCATTTGAGTCTGGATCACGCTGCAGCCCCCTTGATTTTGGCCACGAACAGATCCGCGACACCGGGTGTTCGCATCTCGCCGAGGCCTTGCAACTGGTCCCGACTGACGCCTTCAAACGTAAACGATTTCTTGCCGAAGTTATCGCGCTCGTAAATCGGGTTGAGTGCCCTGGCGCGTTCTGCGTCTTCACCCGACGCCAGCAGTTCAACGTAGGTATCAGGCAGAGATTCCATCGTCGTATCCAAAAGCAACTTACCGTCGTTGATGAACATCACGTCAGTCAGCAGGTTTTCGATCTCTTCGACCTGGTGTGTGGTAATCAGGATGGTCCGTCCCTCATCGAAATAATCATTTAGCAGGTTTGCATAGAATTCTTTGCGGAAAATAATATCCAGCCCAAGCGTCGGTTCATCCAGGACCAGTAACTTCGCCTCTACCGCGGTGATAATCGACAAATGCAGCTGCGTCACCATGCCCTTTGAGAGTTCCCGGACCTTGGCCGTTGCAGGGATTTTGGTTTCCGCCAATAATTCCTCGGCGCGACTCCTGGAAAACTTGGGATGCACAGATTCGATGAACCCGAGTAACTGTGTGACCCGTATCCATCGTGGCAAGACGCTGACATCCGCAATGAAACAAATGTTCTGCATCAATTCTTTTCTTTGTTTGAACGGGTCCAGTCCCAGCACCGAAAGACTGCCCTGACAGTCGGTCAGCCCGAGCATCGCTTTGAGAAGGGTGGTTTTGCCAGCTCCATTAGGGCCGATCAAACCGGTAATTTTTCCTGCCTCAATATCAAAACTGACATTATCGACGGCATGAAGCTCGCCGAATTTCTTCGTGACGTTTCGTGCACTGACCACACTAGTCATTCTTATCCCCTGCGTCATCTAAAGGCGGCACCACGGTATCTGCGAGCAAGCTTGCAACATCGAGCTTCAATCGTTCAATGGTCGCGACGACCTTGGGCCACTCTTTGTTGAGAAACCTCTGGCGCTCGTCTTTCAACAGTTTTTTCTTCGCCCCCTGGGTGACAAACATGCCTCGACCGCGCTTCTTTTCCACGAGTTCCTCATCCACCAGCTCCTGGTAGCCCTTAAGAACCGTCAATGGGTTTAGTCTGTATTCAGCCGCAACATTACGGACTGAAGGCAGTGCGTCGCCGTCTCCAAGCACATCTTCAAGGATCATCTCCACTACCCGGTCGCGTAGTTGCCGGTAGATCGGAAGATCTTCACTCCATTTCGGATTCATTGAATATCCAGTCGCTGCTGTTAAAGAGTTGAGTTTTCGCCGTTCCGAATCGAGGTCCGGTCGCTCAATGCTCGCTCAGAAAGCGCTAGTATGTCTACGCCGAAATCCACGACGATCGGCGAAACGCGAAATTTTCGGATCGCTTCGTGACGAAAATTTGCGCCACCGACCACATCGCCTTCCAGCAAGACGCCCAACTCGATTGCTGTGGGCAACGAGGTGTCGATCAAATAGGATCGACTCAGATCACCGTGGGCCTGCCCCGCAATAATGGCGACCGCGAACAGAGCCAGGACCATCAGGCCGATATATCCGCGTCTCTGGGGTTGCTCATTGCTGTACATGATCGTTCCGTCCGTTTAGTGACTTGGTGTTGTAGTTGACTATAACACCAACCCTTCGAAAAGCAAGCAATCGCATCCAAATTAACCCAATGGGGTCCGGGCAGGCGTTAATAGATACAGGTGCGGAGCATTTTTTCGCTTGTCTATCAACGAGATACAATTTCCAGGCGCGAGGTGAGTGGTTTTGACTGCACAAGCAGCTTTTTTCGGCTCGCGCGAATCACTATCGCGTTCAGGCCGTGTGGCTTATTCTCGTGGCATGACAGACGTACTTGAAGATTCCGCGCTGATGCTTCGCTACCGGGATGGCGACGTCGGGGCTTTTCAGGCCCTGTACCAGCGCCACAATAATTCGCTGTATCGGTACCTTTTACGACTCTGCAAACACCCGGATACCGCCGAAGACTTATACCAGGAGGTATGGAGCAAGATCATCAAATCGCGCCAGCAGTATCGGCCCACGGCCAAATTCAGCACCTTTTTATACCGGGTCGCCCATAACTGCTTCATCGATCATATCCGCCGCAACAAGCGCCACATGAACGAGATAGCTATTGACCCGGACGAAAGCGCATCGGCCACGGAGTCGCCGGAGCACGCCACCGACCAGTTGCTGGCTCGCAAGAGGCTGGATTTCGCGCTGGCGAAACTGCCCAGCGAACAGCGCGACGTGGTGCTGTTGTTTCTGGAGGCCGGTATGAATCTCGAGAACATTGCGCGGGTAACGGGCGTCAATCGCGAAACAGCCAAGAGTCGGCTGCGCTACGCAACAGCCAAATTAAAATCCGCCCTTGTCGATACGACGACCGAAATCGCTCCGCCCCGAAGGAAGGTAACAGCGCATGACGAATGATGTGGATAGAGCCGCAATCGAGGAAGAACTTCGCAGCCTGTATAACTCCGGCCACCGGGAACAGGTCCCGCATCGACTCGATACAATGGTCATGCGTGCGGCAAAGCGTGAAGTGCGAAACAACAACCGCTCCTGGATACTGCCCTGGCGCAGACGTATCGCGTTCGCTGCAATGGTGAGCCTGAGCCTCGCTATTGTATTGGAGGTGAGTGAGGTCAGTGTTTTCGAGCCCAATCCGTTTGCGATGCCCGATGTCGAACGAGAATTCGAAGCGGAGGCCGAACAAGGCTCCCTGCAGATGCGTGAGATCGGCAAGACCACCGCCGCCCACCTGTCGCTCGGTGAAGATTCCGCTAGCCGCCGCTCTGTAGGAGCAGACCCGGCTTGCAATATGGAGCAAATGGCAACGCCGACTTCCTGGCTTGAATGCATCGCTCAGCTTCGTGCAGGCGGATTTGGGGCGGATGCTGATGCAGAACTCCAGAAGCTGCAACTCACCTTTCCGGATTTTTCTCTGGCTCAATAGGCAACAAGCAGGTGCCGGATCGCCGCCACGATGTTAAAGTCTGCGGCGGCAAGAGCGGCGCCGATCGGCAACCAGCGGCGCACGCCCGAAACCGAACCCGAATTCCAGCAGAGCTACCCAGGACAGGACCCTTCCATGAAAAACCCAGTTTGCGTAACCATCACCGGCGCGGCCGGTCAAATCGGCTATCAACTCGCGTTCCGAATCGCCTCAGGGCAGATGCTCGGCGCCGATCAACCAGTGCTTCTCAAGCTGCTGGAAATTGCACCGGCTCTGCCGGCGCTCGAAGGCGTCGCTATGGAACTTGACGATTGCGCTTTTTCTACCCTGGCTGGGGTGGTAGCAACTGATGACGCCAACCTTGCCTTCAAGGACAGTGATTACGCGCTGCTCGTCGGCGCACGCCCGCGCGGCCCCGGAATGGAGCGGAAAGACCTGCTGGAGGCCAATGCGCAGATATTTTCGGTCCAGGGTAAGGCGATAAACGACCACGCCAGTCGTGGCATCCGGGTCCTTGTGGTTGGAAATCCAGCCAATACCAATGCCTTGATCGCCAGCGCCAATGCGCCGGATATCGATAAAGCCAATTTCACCGCGATGACCCGGCTCGATCACAATCGCGCCGCATCGCAACTGGCACAGAAAACCGGCAGGCACGTTAACGATGTCCGGCAAATGATTATTTGGGGAAACCATTCCGCCACGCAGTATCCGGATATTCATCACGCCTCGGTTGCGGGCCAGCCGGCTCTTGAAATGGTCGGCCAGGACTGGTTCAGCGATAGCTTTATTCCAGACGTACAGCAACGCGGTGCCGCTATTATCAAAGCACGGGGAGCATCTTCGGCCGCCTCTGCGGCTTCGGCGGCCATCGACCATATGCATGATTGGACCATGGGGACGCCGCAGGACGATTGGGTCAGCATGGCGATACCCGCAGACGGCAGTTATGGCATCGAGCCGGGGATCGTCTATTCCTACCCGGTGCGAATTAGTGACGGTCGTTACGAGATCGTCCAGGGTCTGGCAATCAATGAATTCAGTCAGGCGAGAATGCAGGCCACCGAAGCTGAGCTGCGTGAAGAACGCGCCGCAGTTGAGAGCTTATTATAAGCAGTATGACCTCACGGACATGCGGCCAATGACGGGACGCCGTTACTGGCACCGCGTGTTTCGCGGTGGTAGGGTTCTTGCTGTTAGCGTTCGTCAATGCTTCGATCGCCAGCCGATCGGGATTTCCGTCCTGACCTGACCCGAAGCCTTGTTAGCGCGATTTCCAGGGAAGCACACGTGTCCAGTTTCTTGATCGGTTCATTTTGGCTGCTGCTGTTCGTCGGCGGCGGTATTTATCTCGCCTACAGCAGAATTGATCTGCTCCGCTCAACGGTCGCCACCGGCAGCGCCTTACTGGCCTATACGCTTCTTGGCGATGCGGCCTTCCTGTGGCTGATCCTGTTGTGGCTGGCGTTCGCTATTATGGTTGTGCCCAACCTGGTTGAGTTCCGCCGCGAAAAAATTACCCGACCCGCACTGAATATTTACCGAACGATGCTGCCGTCGATGTCGGACACCGAAAGAGAGGCGCTCGCGGCAGGCAGCGTGTGGTGGGATGGAGAATTGTTTTCCGGAATGCCGGACTGGGAACGACTGTTGTCGTATCCGGCCCCTAAACTCTCCGATGAAGAGCAAGCCTTTTTCGACGGACCGTGTGAAGAGTTGTGCAAGATGCTCGACGATTGGGATATTGCGTTTGAGCGCGGCGACATGCCCGCTGAAGTCTGGGCATTCATCAAGAAACACCGGTTCTTTGCCATGATCATTCCGAAGCAATACGGCGGTCTGGAGTTTTCTGCCTACGCCAATGCAATGGTCATTACGAAACTCGCGAGTCGCAGTGCGACGGCCTCCTCCACGGTCGGTGTGCCCAACTCACTCGGCCCGGCAGAGTTATTGCTGCATTACGGTACCGAAAAACAAAAACAGCATTACCTGCCGAAGCTTGCCAGCGGCGATGAAATCCCCTGTTTCGCATTGACCTCGCCGCAGGCAGGGTCCGATGCCGCCGCGCTAATCGATTCCGGTGTGGTCTGCAAGGGAAAATGGAACGGCAAGCAGATTGTTGGTATTCGACTCAACTGGGACAAGCGTTACATCACGCTTGCTCCCGTTGCTACCGTTCTCGGTCTCGCCTTCAAGCTCTATGACCCCGACCACCTGATGGGAGACAAGGACGAGTACGGCATCACCGCGGCCCTGATCCCGACCAACACCGATGGAGTCAGCGTCGGTCGACGTCATTATCCACTCAGCATTCCGTTCCAGAATGGACCCACCACCGGAAAAGATGTTTTCGTGCCGCTTGATCACATCATCGGTGGGCCGGACATGGCTGGCAAAGGCTGGAAGATGCTGGTCGAGCTGTTGTCGGTCGGTCGGGCCATTACGCTGCCCTCCAGCGCAGCAGGTGGTAGTCAGGCCGCCGCCTACGCATCGGGTGCCTATGCCAGTTTGCGCAAACAATTTGGCCTGCCCATCGAAAAATTCGACGGCGTAGGCGAAGCGTTGGCGCGAATTGCCGGCCACACTTATATTATGAATGCGGCCATCTCGATTACCTCAGGGGCCATCGTACAGGGAGAGAAACCAGCGGTTCCTTCCGCGATCCTCAAATATCACTGCACCGAGATGGGCCGCAAAGTTGCCAATGATTCGATGGACGTGCACGGTGGAAAAGGCGTCATGATGGGGCCTGGCAACTACCTGGGACGCGGTTACATGGCGACGCCAATCGCGATTACGGTCGAGGGCGCCAACATCCTGACCCGCAGCCTGATCATTTTCGGCCAGGGTGCCATGCGCTGTCATCCTTTTGTCCTCAGGGAGTTGAATGCCGCCAATGACGCCGATGAGAATCGCGGTCTGATCGAGTTTGACAACGCATTGTTTGGTCACATTGGCTACGCCGTCAGCAACATGGCGCGATCGTTTTTTCTGGCGTTGACGCATGCCAAATTCAGTGACGTGCCATTGAATACACCCACGCGACGTTACTACCAGAACATCAATCGTTACAGCGCCGCCTTCGCGCTCGCCTCTGATTTCGCGATGCTGACGCTGGGCGGCAAGTTGAAACAGAAGGAATTGCTGTCGGCGAGACTCGGAGATGTATTGAGCTCGATGTATCTTGCATCAACGGTACTGAAGCATTTTGAAGACCAGGGCCGCCGCGCCAGCGATCTGCCACTGGTCGAATGGTCGGTGCGCACATTGATGTACAACGCGCAGGAGCAATTGCACAGCTTCCTGAGAAACTTCCCCAACCGACCCATTGCCTTTTTTCTGCGCTGCTTTATTTTTCCGCGCGGCCGAACCTACTCGGCACCATCTGATGAACTCGGTCGCAAGGTGGTTGATGTTATTACCCGTACGGGAGAGGCTCGCGAGCGGTTGAGCGCACAGGCCTATACGACTATAGAGCCGGGCAATCCGATCGGAATGCTGCAGGAAGCACTGCTGCTGTCTGAGCAGGTCGCGCCACTCGAATCGAAACTTCGGCAGGCGAAGAAAGACGGCCTCATTCACACCGAATACCTCGGTCATCAGATCGACGAGGCGGAAAAAGGATCCGTCATCAGCAAGCAAGAGGCGCAGACGCTTCGCGACTACCATGAGAAAGTGATGGCTCTTATGGCGGTCGATGATTTTCCAGCAGGCGCATTCGATCGTGGCCACCATTCCGCGCCGGTAGCGGCGGCAAAGTCACGCAAGACCGTTACAAAAAAGAAGTCCGAAAAAAAGATCGCCAATGCGAAGAAAACCAGCAAGAAAACAGCGAGCAGTAAAAAGACAGCGCGCTAACGGATTAAGACATGACCGTGCGTACCGGGCCAATCTACGAAGTAACACTCAGCATTGACCAGGGTGTCGCTGCTGACGTCGATGCCTGGTTGGCAGAACATGTAGCGGAAATGCTCGAGTTGCCGGGCTTCACCGGAGCGAAGGTGTTTGCGCTGGATGATGAACACGAGCGCGTCCGGAGAGTAACTCACTACTATCTCGATAGTGATTCTGCACTCGAACAATATCTCGCCGGTCCCGCCGCTCATATGCGCCAGGCGACCGTTGAAAAATTCTCCGACTGTTTCGACACCACCCGGCGCGTCTTGTACGAGGCTGACGAAGATAGCGATAGCATCAAACCAGATGAACACTGCCTCAATTGTGACACGGTATTGACAGGTCAGTATTGCGGCCATTGCGGGCAACGCGCCCAAAGTCGCCTGATCAGCATTTGGGAGTTGTTGCGGGATGCCTTCGGCGACCTGCTGGAACTCGACTCCAAGATTTGGCGGACTTTGCTGACGCTGGCGTTACGACCTGGCCAGCTGACCCGAGACTACTTGCAAGGGCGACGGGCCCGGTTTATGCCGCCCTTTCGGACCTACCTGGTATTGAGCCTGCTGTTCTTCCTGATCGCGTTTTTTAATCCGCGGGAAGCGCTGGAGATCCTGTTCGAACCGGAACCAGCAGCAAGCCCGGAACAAGCGGAAGCCGATCGGCTGGATCGTGAAGAGCTGCTGCGTGAATTGGCTGATGAGGGCATATTCGTTCCGGGGGCCCGGCGCGGCACAGAGGATACGACAGAATCGGACTCATCACAGCTTTCAATAGACCTCAGCAACGACGATGGCTCCGCCAGCTGCAGTTTCGAGAATTTTAGCGCTGAAGACATGCCCGCCTGGCTTTCGCGCCGCCTGACGCAAGATCGACTGGAGGCAATGTGTACTCGTCTCGCGGCAGAAGATGGTAGTGGCCTGAAAAGGATTCGCGACAAACTGTTTGAGAATCTGCCCGCCGGATTATTCGTATTGCTGCCCTTCATGGCTCTGATCCTGAACCTTCTCTATCCCTTGTCCAGGCGCTACTACGTCGAGCACCTGCTGTTCGTCATTCACTATCATGCCTTCATCTTTCTGACACTCACTTTCCAGGTACTGTGGTCGCGATTTGCGCCGCTGATCCGTTTGCCAGAGTTTGTGGCCGATATCTTCGCTGTGCCGTTGTTGATCTACTCTTTCGCCTATCTTTACGTCGGCCTGCGCCGGGTTTATGAGCAAGGCCGCTTCCCGACCCTGCTAAAATTCATACTTCTGCTGGCTACGTACGCCATCGGTCTGACGCTGATCATGGTGGTTACCGCCGTTATTGCAGCATTTTCGATATAGGCGTTCTATGATTGCCGATTGCATCGCTTGAACAGGGGAAAGGAATGTTCGGATCAACGGGAAAATTATGTTTACTGTCTACCGCGGCACTTGCGCTGCTCGTGGGCTGTGGGTCGCCCGCGAACGAGTCCGTGACAGAACAATCCGCGTCTGCCAGCGATGCACAACCGGCCGCACAGGAAATTACCGCAACCAGCGCCAGCGTTTATTTCATCACGCCCGCAGACGGCGACACCGTATCCAGCCCGGTCTCAATCGAGTTCGGTATCGCCGGAATGGCCGTCGTTCCCGCTGGTCAGGACGCGCCTCATTCGGGCCATCACCACCTGATCATCGACGCTCCCCTGCCTGACCTTAGCCTGCCGGTTCCCAAGAGCGAGCATTACGTACACTTCGGCGACGGTAGCGCCTCAACGGAGCTCGACCTGGAACCTGGGGAGCATACGTTACAGCTTCTTTTCGCCGATTTTTTACATATCCCGCACGAGCCGGCCATTAAATCGGAGACGATTACCATCGTTGTGGAGTAAGCCGCTTGAGCGATGCGTCTTTGACCTCTAGAATTGGAGGGCTGGGCACACCAGCCCTTTTGCCACGATAACAATCGCAATTAAGCCATGACTAGAAAACCTATAGGAATTAGCGGATTAGCGGCCTACGTGCCGCCTTTTCGCGTGTGGCTCGACGATTGGTGCGAGTGGACCGACAACCAGTGGCCGAAGATTCGTGAGGTCGTTGGCCGCAGCTTTCGCATGCGGGGGCCTAATCAAAGCATCTATACCATGGCCGCGACAGCCGTTTTGCGGCTGATTGAGCAATATGATATCGACCCGTCACGAGTGAAGTTCCTGGGACTGGGTACCGAATCGAGTACTGA
This sequence comes from uncultured Woeseiaceae bacterium, assembly GCA_964446495.1. Classification (GTDB taxonomy): domain Bacteria; phylum Pseudomonadota; class Gammaproteobacteria; order Steroidobacterales; family Woeseiaceae; genus JAADHU01. The sequence goes on from CAYUOY010000007.1 coordinate 27,154, forward strand.
CAATTCGGCCGGCGCCATTATCGTCAAAGGTATGGTCGACCGGGAGTTGGAGCGGCGCGGAATCGCGCCGATCGCTCGCAGTTGCGAAGTTCCGGAGTTCAAACACGCCTGCCTTGGCGGTGTCTACGGCATGAAAAGTGCGCTGCGGCATCTGGCACTGGACGGAGCCGGCAGTCAGGCCATCGTTGTCTGCGCCGATATCGCCGAATATGCACGAGGCAGTAGCGGAGAGCCAACCCAGGGTGCTGGCGCCATCGCGATGTTGCTCGAAGAAAATCCGAAGCTCGCTGAGGTCGATCTCATTCGTTCCGGCTCTGCGTCGGATTACCGCATCATGGATTTCCGCAAGCCAATGGTTCGTTTTTGCGGCCAGGACCGAAGTGGCAGTCAGCAGGTGCAGGACTTTCCGGTTTTCAATGGCAAGTACTCGACCACCTGCTACATTGACGAAACGCTGCATGCATTGAACGACATGTACCAGAAACGTAATCTATGCGCGAGCGATTACCTGCGTTCGCTGCGCACCGTGTTCATGCACCGACCGTATCGACGCATGCCGGAGACCGGCTGGGCTGTTGCCTACCTGTTTGCGCTCGGCAGCGGCAACTCCGAGGATCATGCCGAACTTGCCTCATATTGCTACGAAGCCGGTATCGAACCCGATGCGTTGCTTAATGAAATGATCAGCAAGCCGGAGGTGGCAGCGCTGGCGGATCCGGAACGACTTAATATTGAGGTATACCCGCTCACGATGGCGGTATTCCGAATATTCCGCGCGTCGCGACGATACAGCCGTGAAATTCTCGACAAGCTGGCACTTGGCAGTGACACCATGCTCGACCTTGGCAACGTTTATACCGCCGCCTTGCCGGCCTGGATTGCCGCCGGATTTGAACAGGCTCTGGACGAAGGTCGCGAAATGGCCGGCGAAGAACTGCTCACGCTGGGATATGGCAGCGGCGATGCGGCCGAAGTCATACCGTTTATTGTCAGCGACGACTGGCGGGAAGCCACCAAAGCCATTGGCTTCGCGAAAGCCATGGAATTTACCGTGGATCTGACGCAGCAGCAATACGCCGACTTGCACGATGGCCGTCAACCCAAGGGTCTCAATTACCTGCCACGCAGTGAATTCATCATCGACCGAGTGGGCGCGAGCGATCAACGACATTTCACCGACCTGGGAATCGAGTACTACCGCTACGTCGGCTAGCCGCTTGTTGAAAAACCCGGTTTCCTGATGGGCGGTATTGAAACCACCAGGGATGTTCCTGGCAGGCGGACAGAACTAAGCGACAGATGTAAATTTTTCGAGCCGCGCCGAAAACTCTCTGGCCAGTTGCTCCCACTCCTGCCGAAACCACGGTGTGAATTGATCCCCGGCTTGCGCGAATTCTGCAATCAACTCGTCCTCGGAAACGAAGCGGCATGCCGCGATCTCATTTTGATTGGCCAGAATGGTCTGATCGGTGCGGCCCAGAAACACTGAACACAACTCTCTTTCCGAGCCCAGATCACCGAAACTCGCCTGGTAGGAAAATTTGTAAATAAATTCCAGCTCTGAGGCAATGCCGAGTTCCTCATCGAGTCGCCGGTCAATCGCTTCGCACATAGTTTCCCCGGCTCGCGGGTGGCTGCAACAGCTGTTCGACCAAAATAGTGGCCACAAACGCTTGTTCTCGCTGCGTTGCTGCAGGAGCAATTCGCCGTTCGAGTTGAATATGAACGCGGAAAATGCCCGATGCAATACACCCTCACCGTCGTGGCAACGTGCTTTGCTCATCGCTCCGATTTCAACATCATTCGTGTCGACGAGAATAAGATTCTCGTTCTCAGATGACACGATCTTGTTAACGCTTGCTGACAATGGATTCCCTTTGCTTGTTGCAGCGAACGATCTGGTAGCCGCCATCCCGCAACGCAGCGGCGACATCTTCCTCGTTACCCGGACACAACGCAATAATCGAGCCTCCCCCACCGGCGCCAGTGAGTTTCGCGCCAATTGCGCCATGCTGTCTTGCGATCTGAATCATTTTTTCCAACTCTGGTGTCGACACTTCGATGGCATTTAGCAGCCCGTGACAGACGTTCATTAGTGCGCCGAGTGTCGCGTAATCACGACTGTGCAGAGCCGCCGCGCCCGCAATGCTCATCTCGTTCATTTCATTGAAAATCATGTCGTACACAGCGGGATTTCGTGTGTGGCGCTCACGAACACCGGCCACCTGTTCCAGCGTACTGCCACGAATGCCGCTGGCAGCAATTACGATCGGTGGCGTTTCTGCCAGCATCAGCGGTTTTGTTCGCGTCGCGCTGCTCTTGCTGAACAGCACCGGCTGCCCGTAAGTCGCCAGATTATTGTCGATGCCAGAGGGCGACCCATGAGCCAGTTTCTCACAGTCGAATGCAAGTCGATCCACCGCACGATCATCCATGCCGAGTTCGAACAAATCATCCAGGCTGCGAATAATGGCAACCGCGAAAGCCGCGGAGGAACCCAGACCCATCGCCGCCGGTATGTCCGATCGCAGATCAATGGCAATGCTTCGTCCATCGATCTTCAGGCGCCGCATGATGAGTGACAATGACGCGGCTATGCCGCTCTCGTCGCCCTGACTCAGGTCCACTTCCGTCATCTTGCCCGCCACCCGCAGCTTCAGACGGCTACCCTTATCCTGTTCGATAACCCGTGCGGTTACTGCGTCGGACAATGGCAATGCCAGTGCATGCTTGTCGTAAACGACCGCGTGCTCGCCAAGCAGGATGACTTTTCCGCTGGCGGTGCCGACACCACAATCGGCCCACCGATCGTCCGCGTTATCTTCGTCATTATCCGGGGCGGAACCAAGCACCGCGACAAGTTCCTTCGCTTTCCACATTTTCACCTCGCCAGTCTCGAGCATCGCTTTTACGACAGCGTCGAAATGAGGCTCCGGAACGCCAGCACTCGCGGCGACGCTGCGGGCGTGCAAACTCATGTGTCCTTTTTGAATGCCATCCGTCGCCAATGCCCTGAGCGCCGCAAAATTCTGCGCCAGTCCGACGGCAACCATCATGCCCGCCAGCTCGAGGGCACTATCGACCGCCGCGATCCGCAAGCCAAGTGCAACGCCCGGGTTGGCTTTCAGCGAACCACCGACGATGCCGACTTTCAGTGGCATCTGCAGCGCACCCAGGAGACTGCCGTCCGGCGCGATACGCCAACCGCTGAGGGACCGATAGCGACCCTCTTTAGCCGCATAGGCATGCGCCGCCGCTTCGATCGCTCGCCAGTCGTTACCGGTGGCAATGGCAACGGCATCCACCCCGTTCATGATGCCCTTGTTATGGGTCGCCGCACGATAGGGATCGACTTCGGCCAGCTGTGTGGCGGCAATGATTCGATCCCGAACCTCTTCGCCACTAAATTTCTGTGTTGCCAGGCTCGCCAACGGTATCATCACCGTTGCCCTCGCCAACGATCGGTCGGCGAGATTGGAGAGTATGCGCAGCACGGTCTTGCCGCCCGACAATGACTCGATCCCCGGGGTCATCGATTCACACAAGGTGTTGACGAGATTGGCTCCCATGGCGTCGCAAGTGTCCACCAGAAGGTGCAGGACCACGGTCCATTGGCCATCCGTGAGGCGATATTTGAAAAACTCAATATCGCGCGCACCGCCGCCGCGGGCGAGCAGCCGCGGCTGCAACGCGTTAGCCTGCTTCAGTAAGGATTCTTTGTTGGCGACCAGCGTCCGGATGACGGCGTCGGGGTCGGTAATCTCGAGCAACTGTATTTGCCCCGCCAGCAAAGACTCTTTCATGTTGACCCGAAAGCCGCCACCTGCCCTTGCTGTTTTCGCCGCGCTGCTAACACCCGCCACAATGGACGGTTCCTCAACCACCATCGGAACCACCCGTTCCCGCCCGTTGATCAGGAAATTGGGGGCGACGGAAAAAGGCAGACCGAATGTGCCGATCGCGTTCTCTACCATCTGCCCCGCGGTTTCGGGGGGCAGAAGCTGACTCCCATCCTGGAGGGCGCTGACATCTTCAGCCGAGAGCACGCCGAGCTCGGCAAGCGCATCAATTCTTTCAGAGATACTTAGTCGGTAAAACCCGGAGAGGCTGGAGTCAGTCAGCATGACAATCTGTCCTCAATCCGGACACCGTGGGGGTCAAGCTCCACCTCCAGGGGAACGAAACCGGCGCGGGAAGCCTCTGCGGTAAATCGTTCGATATCCGTTTTCGACTCGGCGAGCACGATACCAATATCGCCGCCACCGGCTCCACAAGGTTTGTATACGACATTTGGATGAGATTTAGCCCTGGCTACAAGTTCCTGATGCCCAGCTTCGAATATGCCGAGGCCGTGGTCAATACTGAAATCCTGTAGAGTGCTGACGTAACGGCGCAGTATCGGCAACAAGGTACCAGGTCGGCCTTCCGCCCAGACATTTGCGACCTCTCCGGACACCGCGCCTAGCCGCTCCCGGCTTTCCCCCGATAACTGTCTGTCGAGCTGTTGCAGTTTGCCCGTAGTACTGACCGCTACACCACTCCACAACAGGCGATAGAACAGCCCTGCCGGCCATCGCAACGGCTGGGGCGGCACACCAATCTGGTAGCGAATGAGCCCGCCCGCTGTGGCCGTCGCAATGTCGACGCCACTACCGGCTCCCTGTTGAAAATCACGATGCGCAGCGGTTGCCAGGGAGTCATTGTCGGCGGGATGAGCGGTCAGATCACGCAGCGCCGCGGCCAGCGCGGTTGCCAGCGCTGCACTGGAGCCAAGACCGAGTTTGCATCCGCCAGCCGCATCGAAAAACTCGGTGGTGTCCAGGATAATGGACCAATTGTCTGCCTGGCTGATTCCCGCCCGCTTCCACACTATTTCAAAAAGCCGCAGGGCATCGGCGGCCGGCAACTCGTCCAGCCAGACAATGTCAGCATCCGCATTGGTTCGAAACCGAAAACACCCGTCTATATAACCGGGCGCGGTTACTCGGGACACCGAATCGTCGACATCATCAATTCGCACCTGCGCGCGGCGATTTAAGGCCATCGACAGCGCAGGCGCACCATCGAGAACAGCATACTCACCGGCAATAACGGCCTTGCCCGGCGCACTCGCTGTACGATCGGTCATGCGTCGTCCAATATTTTCGCGCCGGACCCCAGACCGGACTGCATGACCGTCTCTACCGCCTCAATATCCCGCAGGATCCGGGTAACTCGCGCCTCGTTATCCGGCAGGCAGATCGCCTTGACCTGGGGGCCGGCATCCATGGTGAAGAACACCGGTTCTCCGTCGGCCTGCAATTCCCTGATCGCCTGCATGCAAGCCAGGGTACCCTTATTCCAGTACACGACCGGCGGCCTTGAGGTCCACATGACCGAGTGCATTTTCAAACAGTTGTGCTCGGCGACCGCCGCCAGTTTTTCGAAATCGCGCGCGCTGACAGCACATCGCGCTACGTCCAGATCCTGCTCCTGATTGACAACCCAGCTCGAATAGAAAGGCGATGTTTTCTCGCTCAGAATCATGGCGTCCCCGGATGCCATCGGCTTTTGCCCGCGTTCAGTGACGGCAACGACCACGCGTAGCCGCCAGTCCTCCGGCGGCAACAATGTGGCGACATCAATCTCGTTCTCGCCTACGGAAAGCCCCACGATTCCGGCGTAGAGCGATCGCGCAGCAGAGCCCGAGGCAGCGCCAGCCAGTCGTGCCGAATCAATAGTGTTTCGGGAGGTGACCGCGTCGATAACACTTGCCTCGAATAATTCGGGCGCGTCAATACAAGCCCGATTCGCCGCCACCACCAGCGCCGAAAATGCCGCTGCCGACGACGCCAGACCCGCCGCGATAGGAAAATTACAATTGCTCTCAACTGCCGCGCGAGGCCGCTCACTTCCCACGACCTTATCCAGACAACGAGAAATTCTCGGCAACATGTCACCTGCCGATTCACCATCGATTCGCAAGTGATCCTCACCCATATCAGCCGAAAATTTTACCTCCATTCTCGTCCACAGCGCATCCAGCGTCAGCGACAGCGATCCGACAGCCGGCAGGTTGCGGCGGATGTCACGCTTGCCCCAGTATTTGATAAGTGCGATGTTCGGCTGAGCTTGTGCGGTGGCCACGGTGCCTTCCCTGTGATCGGTGCGCGATTATACGATGCCTGTAGTTTCCGTGTAGGCTAACCGGCCCGATGGCCCGTCACCGGAGCACCCTTTGTCAGAATCGTTCGCCGCAAGAATATCCGCCTACAGAGAGCGCACGGCTCAGTGTCTCGATCGCGCTCTGCCCGGCCCTGACATCGAACCCGGACGGTTGCACCAGGCGATGCGCTACTCCGTATTAAATGGCGGAAAACGAATTCGGCCCCTGCTCGTATACGCCAGTGGCGAGTGCCTCGGTGCACCACCCGATCAACTTGACGCGGCAGCAACGGCCATCGAACTCATCCATGCATTTTCACTGGTTCATGATGATCTGCCGGCGATGGACAACGATGACCTGCGGCGCGGCCTGCCGACAGTACACAAGAAGTTTGATGAGGCGACCGCGATCCTGGCGGCCGACGCATTGCAACCGGTTGCCTTTCAGGTACTGGCCGGGTCAGAGTCGATCCCGATCGACAAGAAACCCTTGCTGGTACAACGAATCGCCGCAGCATGCGGCTCGCTCGGCATGACCGGCGGACAGTCCATCGACCTTGCAGCGGAAGGAAAGCGGCTGACAAAGTCTGAGCTGGAGACGATGTACCGCATGAAGACCGGGGCCCTGATTCATGCCGCAGTGATGTCCGCCTGCGATTTGAGCGACGCACTGGCACCGGAACAGAAAAACGCCATGGATATTTTCGGCCGCACGATTGGACCGGCCTTCCAGATTCGTGACGACATTCTGGACGTGGAAGGTGAGACTGACGTTATCGGCAAAAACGCGGGTTCGGACGAGCGGCTGGAAAAGGCAACCTGGCCAGCATTGTTCGGCCTTGAAGCGTCTCGACAGCGCTGCGATGAATTGCTCGAAGAAGGATTGCGGGGTCTCGATATTTTCGGCGCGAATGCAGAGCCGTTGCGCTGGCTGGCTAACTATATCGTCAGTCGCAGCAGCTGATGGTCACGCCGGCACGTCATATCCTGCATGTCGATATGGATGCCTTTTACGCCTCCGTCGAACAACGCGACAATCCCGACCTGGTGGGCAAACCGGTTGTCGTTGGCGGTGGCGGTAATCGTGGCGTGGTCGCAGCCGCCAGCTACAAAGCGCGGGAATTCGGTGTGCGCTCTGCCATGCCGATGCGTGAGGCTCGCAAGCGTTGTGCCGATCTGGTCGTGGTTGTGCCGCGGATGGCGCACTACAAAGCCGTCTCGACAGAGATTTTTCGCGTCTTCCGGGAATTCACGCCGGTGGTCGAGGGCTTGTCGCTCGACGAAGCATTTCTCGACGTTTCTGCGAGTCTGAACCTGTTCGGGTCGGCAACGGACATGGCTTTTGCCATCAAGAAGAGAATCCGGGTGGTGACTCATCTGACGGCGTCCGTAGGCGTCGCCGGAAACAAGTTGGTGGCCAAGATCGCATCGGATCTGGACAAGCCGGACGGTCTGGTGGTCGTGTCTCAGGAGAAGCTCCGGGAGACTCTGGACCCGCTCCTCGTGCAGGTGATACCGGGTATCGGCAAAGTCACCCTGCAACGATTGCACCGGGTAAACATCAAAACCATGGGTGATCTGCGGGTGGCATCCGACGCCGTACTCGAATCGATATTCGGTCGCTTCGCACAGCGAACCCGGGAGCGGGCCGGCGGCATCGACGCCCGACCCGTGATATCAGAAAGCGCGGAAAAGTCGATCAGCGCAGAAGAAACCTTCGATACCGACCTGCTGGCACGAGATGCATTGCGCGCGAAGCTGCTGCAACTGGTGGAGCGAACCAGCAGTCGTTTGCGGGCGAAATCGCTGGCCGCCGGCACCGTGCAGGTAAAAATCAGACAGGCCGACTTCACCACCGTCACCCGCCAGCGCACTTTGAATCCGCCCTGCAGCGGGACCGACACCATTTATCACGCGGCACGCGACTTGCTGGATACCTGGCTGGATGAGCACCCTGACACCGGTGTTCGTTTGCTCGGCGTCGGTGGCAGCAAACTGACGGGGTCCGCGCAGCCCGATTTGTTCAGCGCCAGCCCGCAGGCGGACGGTCAGCAGCTGGACGAACTGGTGGATCAGATTCGTGACAGGTTTGGTGCCACCTCGGTGGGACGCGCCCGATCTCTGGACCGCGATCAAATCGGGTAGAATAGAACTCTAACAACCAGCGTAATGCCACCATGTATACAAAGTTTTTTGGCCTGAACGAAAAGCCCTTCTCGATTACACCGGACCCTCGCTATCTGTTCATGAGCGAACGGCACGGAGAAGGACTGGCGCACCTCGTCTATGGCGTTACCGAAAGCGGCGGCTTCATTCAACTCACCGGCGAGGTCGGCACTGGCAAGACCACCCTGGTTCGCACTCTTCTCGGCAAGTTGCCCGACGAAGTTGATATCGCGTTGATACTCAATCCGCAGTTGACCGTACTCGAATTCCTGCAGCTGATCTGCCAGGAGCTGGCGGTAACACTGCCGGAAGATAAAGACAGCACGATGGCGCTGGTCGAGGCGCTGAATCGCTATCTGCTGGACGCGCACTCCCGCGGCAGACGCACGATCCTGATGGTCGATGAAGCACAGAACCTGTCCGATGAAGTATTGGAACAGCTGCGCTTGCTGACAAACCTGGAAACCTCGAAGCAGAAATTATTGCAGATCATCCTGATCGGCCAACCGGAGCTGCGGGAAGTTCTCGCACAGAACAATCTGCGACAGCTCGCGCAACGCGTGACAGGGCGCTATCACCTTGAACCGTTGTCGCGAAAGGAAGCCGTTCACTACATCGATCATCGCCTGAAAGTTGCTGGCGGTGTGGGCGAGATTTTTGATGATCGTGCGAAGCGCGATGTGCACCGGCTGGCCCGCGGAATTCCGCGTGTGATGAACGTAATTTGCGATCGCGCCTTGCTTGGCGCTTACGGCCAGGAGTCCCGCAAGGTCAATAGCAAACTCGTGAAGCGCGCAGCGATAGAAGTATCGGGACAGTCATCGTCACCGACCATGCTGAAGTGGGCGGCGGCGATTCTTGCCGGCGCCGCTCTGGCAATAATTGGCATGGGGCTGCTGCCACTGGAAGAGGAATCAGAGGGCGTGCCGCTTGAAATGATCGCGGAGCAATCGGAGGCGATCGTGGCAGTGCCAGCCGTCGTTCCCGGCACTGTAGCGGAAACACCAGAGGCGGCGCCCGAGAATCCACCGCCCGACCTGGAGCCGCTGCTGGTCAGCGGCGATCTCGAAGCGGCCAGACCGCAGTCCATGACACAATTGTTGTCATTGTGGGGTCTGGACTCGAACACCGGCTACGACTGCGCGCAGATTACTGCACTCGGTTTGAGTTGCCTGCAGCAACGCGGCTCGTGGAACCTCCTGCGACAACTTGACCGTCCGGCCATCCTTACGCTCGTCGACGGCAATGGCTCATCCCATCAACCGCTGCTGACCGCGATGGACCAGACCAGCGTTGAACTTGTTTTCAACGGCGCCAGGCAGTGGTTTGCCCGTGACGAGGTTGCCGGTCTCTGGTTCGGCCAATACCTGTTGGTCTGGCAGCCACCCAATGGTTCTGCAGGGGCCATCACACCAGGCATGCGAAATGTAAATGTGCTGTGGTTGCGGGAAAGCCTGGCGAGATTGGGCGGCGCGACCCGCAGCGATGACGAAAGCGGTGGCGTGGATCCGGAGTTTTTTGATGCCGGACTTGAGGCACAACTACGGGACTTTCAACGGCGGAACCGGCTACAGGTAGACGGTCTCGCAGGACAACAAACACAGATTCTTATTAACTCGATGCTGCAGCCGGAAGGGCAGCCTCGACTGTCGGCGGGGATCTGACCGTCCAATTGGGACCCTTTGCATGTCTTTTATTCTCGATGCACTAAAAAAGTCCGAATCAGACCGGCAGCAGCAAAATGCGCCAGGTATTTCGGCTGTGCCTGCCGGAACCGTCAAGGCTACGGTGCCGCGCTGGTTATGGGCGTTGATTATTTTGCTGGTAGTGAATCTACTGGTGCTCACTGTGGTCCTGATCAAGCCAGCAACGAGTCCGGTGCCAACCGCTATCGCCAGTAAGCCAGCGGCCGCGCGAGCGGCAATCCCGGAGGCAGACCCATTACCAAAGGTTGCACCGTCCACCGTCCGTAAAGATATTCCACCGCAGATCGAACCGCAGGAGGCTCCGCCCAGGACGACGGAAACCAGACCTCCGGTCGATCAGCACCAAACGGTCGTACGAGCACCGGCGCAGGCCGGAACGGAAGCGCAGACGACGTTTAACGACTTGCGAGCGAGCGGCAATCTAAGCCTGCCGGACCTCAATGTCGATATTCATGTTTACAGTGAACAACCCGCCGACCGCTTCATCTTCATCAACATGAATCAGTACCGGGAGAATGCCACGCTGGCGGAAGGCCCGGTATTGCGGGAAATTACGCCTGAGGGCGCTATCCTTGAGTATGCTGGCGCAGTGTTTCTCCTGCCACGGGATTAAGCGAGCCGATCAGTTCGACGCGATGGTATCGCCGACACTCTTGATCAGGTCCGGCCCCTGATTCCTGGCATTGTTGACAGCGCGATCCACGGGCCATGCCTGCATTTGTGGATAGATAGCGTCCACGTCATCCAGCAGCTGCATATCGCCGCCCAGCCAGCGTTGCGCGGTTTCTGGCGTTAGCAGCACCGGCATCCTTGAGTGCAGCCGCGACATGAAATCGTTGGCGGCGGTGGTTACGATGGCCGTCGTCTGCAGCGTCTCACCGCCCGACTTGTCGGTCCAGTCCTCCCAGAGGCCGGCGAAGGCACACACCTGCTGGTCGGCCGGAGAAATATACCAGGGCACTTTGGCATCACCGGATCGCTGCCATTCATAAAAACCATCGACGAGAATCAGGCAGCGCCGTTTTCGATAGGCGGCTCGGAATGAGGGCTTCTCGGCTATTGTTTCTGCGCGTGCATTGATCATACGATTTCCAATCGATGCCTCTTTGGCCCAAAACGGAACAAGGCCCCAGCGCAACATGGTCAACTCCGAACCGGTCGTCACGGAGTTTCTGACTGCTGCTATCTGTTGCGTTGGAGAGATATTGTGGCGAGGTTCGAGTTCAAAGGAGGTGTCGGCCCCAAACAGGGCGGCGGTTGCCTCAGCGGGGGAAAAAAATGCGAATCGACCGCACACCTTATTCGCGAATTCCGATGCCGCGATTGAGCAGCATCATGCTTGCGGTAAAAAGAACGACAACAAATACAACAACGATCAAATAGGCGTGGCCGATGCTGATGTCGGAGGTTCCCAGGATTCCATACCTGAACGCATTCACCATATAGAGGATGGGGTTGGCCCGGCTTACGTTTTGCCAGAATTCAGGCAGCAGGGAAATCGAATAGAAAACACCGCCGAGGTACGTGAGCGGTGTGAGTACGAAGGTCGGGACGATGGAAATGTCGTCAAATTTTCTGGCGAAGACCGCATTGATGAATCCGGCCAGGGCGAAGACGATGGAAGACAACAGCACCATCGATATCATGATCCACGGGTGTTGCACCTCAAGACGGGTAAATCCCAATGCGATGGCAGTAACCAGGATTCCGACGAAGATGCCGCGTATTACGCCACCGGCGACGTGACCCACAATGATCGCCGCATTCGACATCGGCGAGACCAGCATCTCTTCGATGTGCCGGCCAAATTTGGCACCGAAGAAGGAGGACACGACGTTGCCGTATGAATTGGTAATGACCGACATCATGATCAGACCCGGTGCGATGTACTGCATGTAGTCATAGCCTTCCATGCTGCCAATGCGTCGGCCAATCAGGTTGCCGAAAATGATGAAGTAGAGCGTCATTGTTATTGCCGGCGGTACGATGGTCTGTATCCAGATTCGGATGACGCGGAGGACTTCCTTCCGCATGATGGTGGTGACGGCCGTAATATTGAGCGCGATATTCATATCTGTGATCCGCCAGCGCTGATCTTTTTGTGCTCGACCATGTCAAGAAAAAGTTCCTCAAGTCGGTTCGCCTTGTTTCTTAGACTGAGGACACTAATATTCTGCTGATCCAGCAATGCGAACAACTGATTGAGGTCCTGCCCGGCGTTCACAGTGACCTCCAGTTCGCCCTCGGCGAGGAGGCGGGTTTCGAACCCGTCCAGCGTAGGTTTGTTCGCCAGCATATCGCGTAAAGTCAGGACGAAAACCTCTCGCTGCAGTTTCCGCAATATCGTGCTCATGCGGGCGTTTTCGATAATCAGGCCGCCATCGATAATGGCGACGTGTCGACAGAGTGTTTCGGCTTCTTCGAGGTAATGGGTTGTCAGGATAATGGTCGTGCCTTCCTCATTTATCCGGCGCAGGTAGGTCCACATTGAGCGACGGATTTCGATGTCGACACCAGCCGTGGGTTCATCGAGGATCAGCAAACGAGGTTCATGGATGAGCGCACGCGCGATCATCAGTCGGCGTTTCATGCCACCCGATAAGGTGCGGGCAATGGCGAACCGCTTGTCCCACAAGCGCAACTCGGTCAGGTATTTCTCGGCACGCTGCAATGCAAGTTTGCGATTGATGCCGTAGTAACCGGCCTGGTTAACCACAATGTTCAGGACCGAGTCGAACAGGTTGAGATTGATTTCCTGAGGCACCAGTCCCAGGCAGGCTTTTGCCGCCGCCAGATCGGTATCAATGTTGTGACCGAAAATTTCGACGGAACCAACAGTCTTGTTCACCAACGAGCAAATGATGCCAATCGCCGTCGTCTTGCCCGCACCGTTGGGCCCCAGCAAGGCGTAAAAATCACCTGGCTCAACTGCCAGGTCAATACCTTGCAGTGCGGCAACCCCGTTCGGGTAAGTTTTGGTCAGATTTTTTATCGAGAGTGCATGCATCGCGACGCGTATTGTATACAGACTGTCGCGGCCGTGTGCACTTTGCGAATCGTGAATCAGTCGTCCTTTTCGTCGGCCACTTTCAGGGTGGGGACCGTCATGCGGCAGGCGGCGGATGCCCAGCTGACGGCGCTGGTCCTGTCCACCTGGGTTAGTAACGTCTGCATGACGCTAAGTTGCGCCGCACGACGTACTTCCAGGTGCTGGTGTACGCCGCTGTATAGCAACTTGGTCCAGATTTCAGCCCTGAATTCCATACGCAGTACCAGCAGCTCCTGGTTTGCAGTAGCGAAATTCAGAATCTGAATCAGCGTATGGTCCCCCAACTGCTCACACCAGTGCACGGTGGCACCGCACAGGAGTCGGAGCGCATAGGGGTTCTTTCGTGCCAATTGCCAGACGAAACCAAGCCCGGCGGTGACGAGTTGGGTCATGTCGCCGGAAACCGGGCGTGATGTAGTAAAAAGATCCTGATTTGGGTCGGGCTGGAATGCTGCGCGCCACAACCTGTCGTCGCGCTCACGGAAAGAGAACAGCAAGAAGGGCGCTTCCGCAAGTCTTGCCGCTTGTCGGGGTGATAGTGACATCAGTCTTTTGGCGAGGTCTTCGCGCAGCCCGGTAAGGTGCTCACGTGCACTGGATGAGTGCCGCAGAAGTGTGAGGAATGCCTCGTTAAGCGCTCTGACATTTTCCAGATCCGTGTCTTGCGGTCCCTCATATTGCATCGTAATCTCCCCGATTGAGGTGTATTTCGAGGTCGAAACCCCAGATACACTGTTTTTTATTTTTTTCCCAATTGTGGATACTATACCTTGTGCATTTACGTTATATGGGATAAATTTCGCAAAAGGGGGAGTTATGCGACTGACGGATAATCGATATGCTATGGAGCGCGAGCAATTCGAGCTTGCAATGCGAATGATTGGCCACGAAGCACGCACGCGTACTATCCGCGAATGCAGCGGCCTGAACGACGATCGGATACGCAAGATCTACGGCACCTATTTCAAAGATACAGGCGCCACTCCGGTGAAACGGCGTCGGGGCAAATCACCGCAACAGGTGACCCGTTTCGTCAAGGACGCCGCCCATCAGTTGCAATCGACCACCCTGGTCGCGTTGTTCTGCGCGAGTCTGCTGCTGCGCCGGGATGCCGATAACAGATTGCACGCTTGCTGGCCACGTCCGGACGTGGAGTACGGGCACCGTATCTGTCGTGCCTTTGAAACCTATCTGTTGTTGCACCCGGCGGCGAAACTGAGCTTCGAGTGGGCGTGGAATCTGCTGCAGAGTATCAGCAAGAATGACGAACTCTACCTCGCGAAGTGCCGCCATTGTGAGACCGCCTATGTTCAGGATGCCTATGTACTCGACGAAAAAACCTGCCCAAGCTGTGAAATAGCGGCGCGGCAGAAGCCGCTTCGACTGACTTGAGATTCGATCTTTCGACCTTCTCCGGCGGGTAACAGCGATTTCTGTTTCCGGTACACTGCCGCCTGCGCGACTCTTCCCGTTGCTGCGGACGATCTTCGAGGCAGCGGTTGAACAGCGCCGGTTTTTTGCTTATCGGAGCAGACGTGAACGGGGAAAATATCTTTGCGGGGGCTTATGTCGATCGACACGGCCATATGCGCGCCAATCCGGACTGGTTGCAGGATGCAGTGCGAAGTGACCGCAGCTGGTTTGTTCCCATTTGGGGCACACATTGCCTGGCCACGGAAGACGCACCCCAATTGGTCCTGTTGCGCCGTGAGCAAGTTGAATCCTTCGTTGACGAAGAAGAAATTATCTTTCTGGGCATGTACCGCGAACAGGCGGCATTCGCCGTTAGCATCGATAAAAGTGTCCCGCAGCCTTTTTCGGCGGCCGGGCAATTTCATGATTTGCGCTACCTTGGCAGTGTGCTGTCCGCCGACGACGCGAACCTCGCCGCCCAGGCACGTGCGCTGGTCGTGTGGCACAGATTGCAGAAATATTGTGGCAATTGCGGCGCATTGACCCATGCAGAATCGGGTGGAAATACTCGAAAATGCTGTAATGAGGAATGCAGCAAGACGATATTTCCCCGTGTCGAACCGGCCATTATTGTGCTGGTTTCCAGCGGTGATCGTTGCCTTCTCGGCCGGCAGGATGGTTGGCCTGACGGGCGATACTCAACCATTGCCGGTTTTGTCGAACCCGGCGAAAGTCTGGAAGACGCCGTACGGCGAGAAGTCATGGAAGAGACGAATGTGAAAGTCGGCCACATTCGCTACCACAGTTCACAGCCGTGGCCATTTCCGTCCGCACTGATGCTCGGCTTCACGGCCGAGGCAGAAAGTGATGACATCCAGCTCAACGATGGCGAACTCGAGGATGCCCGCTGGTTCAGTCACAAAGAGATGACCTCGGGATTTCCGAAACTGCCCTACCGGGTCTCCATCGCCAGGCGGCTGGTCGACGACTGGATACGGGCCAATGGATCAGGACGGCGCATAGACCCCGAGTAACCACGCACGTATGTCCGCGATCTCATCAGTACAAACCGAATGCTCCATCGGGTAATCGTGCCATTCTACCGAGTAACCCATGTTATTTAGCCCGGTTCGCGATTCCTCGCCCAGGCTGATAGGTAACATCGGATCAAATTTTCCGTGAGCCAGAAAAAGCGGTAAATCTCGCGATTGCGCCTGCTGATTTTCAATCACTTCTGTCTGCAGCGATGCGGCCAGTGGCAGCCAGGTCGACAAGGCCATCAATCCACCCAACCGCTGCGCAAAACGTAACGCGAAATGCAGCGCGATAGCTCCGCCCTGTGAAAATCCGGCCACGACGATTTTGTCATAGGGAATACCGCGGTCGTGCTCACGCTCGACCAGCGCCTCAAGTATTGCCGCGCTCGCGCGAATCCCTTCTTCGTCCTGCGGCCCATTGCGATCGAGACTCAGAATGTCATACCAGGCGCGCATGGTCACACCCCCGTTCAAGGTCACCGGGCGCATCGGCGCATGTGGAAATACGAATCGCAGCCCCAGGTTTTCGGGCAAACGCAATTCGGCAACGATGGGTTCGAAATCGTGGCCGTCCGCGCCCAGACCGTGCAGCCAGATAACGCTGCCCAGGAGAGGTACAGCAGATTCAATTTCAACAGCTTCGGGCAAATTCAACAGTGAGATCCTTTCTTTGGTCGTCCTGAAGACAAGGCTGCGCAGTGTAGCAGCACAAAGTCCTTGACGAATTATGCGCGTACTGGTAATTTTATGCGCATAATTATGCAGGAATGATCATGCCCAACAATGCTCAATTGCAGGCCGACCGTCGCGATACAATTCGCGAGCTGTTGCTGGGCAAACCCGCCGCGACCCAGCAGGCGCTGGTTAACGCCCTGACTGAGCGTGGCTTCGAGGCAACCCAGTCCAGTGTCAGCCGTGATCTCAAGGGACTTGGCGCGATCAAAACAGCGCATGGTTACGAGCTGCCGGTCCCGGATTTAAACGGTGACGCCGAAATCAGTAAAGTCGTCGACCTGTTGTGCGACCTCAAGCCAGCGGGTCCAAACCTGTTGGTCATCAAGACGGCCATCGGCGCGGCACAGCGTGTTGCTCTCGCTCTGGATCGCAGCGACTGGCCGGGGATCATCGGCAATGTCGGGGGCGATGACACTATCCTGGTAGCGACAGCGACAGGTGCTGCTCAGCAAAAGATCATCGCCCGCATCAACCGTTTGCGCCTCGATTGAGCGGCATTTCCCGCCATTCTCCAACTCCATCAACATGACGAAATGAAATGACGAATACCACACCCATCATCCTCGCCTTCTCGGGCGGACTCGACACTTCTTTCTGCGTGCCGTGGTTAAAAGAAACCTATGGCCGCGAGGTCATTACCGTGACCGTCGACACCGGCGGAATCGATGCTGACCAGGAAAAGCAGTTGCAGGAACGCGCTCAGGCCCTGGGTGCGATCGAGCATGTCACCCTCGACCGCAAGCAGGCATTTTTCTCGACCGTAATCCGCCACCTGATTGCCGGCAACGTACGGCGCGGCCAATTTTACCCGTTGTGCGTCGGTGCCGAACGAGGCCTGCAAGCGCAGACACTCGCCGAGATTGCGGCCGAACGCGGTGCCGACACGGTGGCTCATGGCTGTACAGCGGCGGGCAACGACCAGGTTCGATTCGAGGTCGCGCTGCGAACGCTCAACCCCGCTCTCAAGATTCTGGCCCCGGTACGTGACAATCACTGGATTCGGGAAGATCAGCTGCGCTATCTCCAGGAGCACGATTTGCCGCTGCCGGCACAGGGATCCGCATACTCGATCAACCGGGGTTTGTGGGGCATCACCATCGGGGGAAAGGAAACTCTAACGTCAACACAAAGTCTGCCCGAGGAAGCCTGGGTACTTTCTCCTGACGCTTTCAGCGACCCGGCAGGTGCCAGCGAGCACTCGCTGGAATTCGCCGCCGGCATACCGGTCGCACTCGACGGCGTATCGCTGGATCCTGTTGAGCTTATCGAGTCGCTGGAAAAACTGGCAGGTCGTTACGGCATTGGCCGTGGCATTCACCTTGGCGATACCGTGCTTGGAACGAAAGGTCGTGTGGCTTTCGAGGCACCGGCCGCGGTGACGCTGATCAGCGCGCATCGGGAGTTGGAGAAACTGGTTCTGAGCGCACAACAATCCCGCATCAAGGAAACCGTTGCCGCCGTCTACGGCGACCTGATACATGAGGGCAAACAGCTTGACCTGGCCTGTCGCGATATCGAGGCACTGCTCGACTCCTCGCAACAACGGGTCACAGGCCGCGTTGATTTTCAGCTACGCCCGGGCAATTTGTTTGTCATCGGAACCCGCTCACCTTATTCCCTGCTCGACGCTACCAGGGGCGTCTATGGCGAAGCCGCCGGCGAATGGTCCGCCGCCGATGCTCTGGGCTACGCGCGCATCTTGTCGCTAACCGGCGAACTGCAATCCCGAGCCGGTCAGGGAGGAGCCTGAGTCATGCGCAGCGTATTTGTCGACAAGGTGGCCTCCGTCGCACAGCACAATGAACTGAGCCACGAGCTACGTTTGTCGAAAGAAATTCCTTGTGACGAAGGCGTGTTACTGGCGGTCAAAGTCCTCAATAACAAGACTCGATACAACCAGCTTGAGCTGACCAGCGGCAGGATGTCGACGGTCACCCAGGGCGACATCATCGTTGGTGCCCTGGGTCATCGCAAGGCTTTGCTGGGATACTCTGGCTACTTGCCCGGAGAACTCGCCGTTGGCGACATCGTGCAAATTCTGAACATTGGTGGCGTGCTGGGCATTTGTGATTCGGCCAATCCCGATGTGGGCGCACCGTTCGATTGTGAGGTACTCGGAACCGTACTGCACTTTCCCTATCTGGCTGAGCGAATCGGCGTGCCCGCACGTGTCGGTGCGGCGAAGCTGGATAGTGAAGCGGTACTGGATGCAAATGGGGTCGCCATGATCGCTCTTGCGGGAACTTGCATGGACTCCGGAAAAACAGCGGCCGCGTGCGCCATCATCAGCCGACTCCGCCACCGGGGGCTTGATGTCGCCGCCTGCAAGGCGACCGGTGTCTCATTACGACGTGACATTCTGGCGATGGAAGATGCAGGCGCTGCGAACACGATGATTTTTTCAGACCTGGGTATCGTGACAACCACGGCTGAGAACGGGCCCGCGCTAACGCGCTCACTATTAACCTCACTCGCTGCCAGAAAACCCGACGTAATCATCATCGAATTGGGCGATGGTTTGCTTGGCGCCTACGGCGTGGAGGCGATACTATCCGACGAGTCGATTCGCGCCGCATTGACCGGGGTAGTGCTTTGCGCCAATGACCCCGTTGCCGCCTGGGGCGGTAGCCGCCTGCTGCGCGAACAATTCGACATTGAACCCAGCGTCGTGACCGGTCCTGCCACCGACAACGCGGTTGGCATTACCCAGATAGCGGAACGTATGAATCTGCGTGGAATCAACGCATTGACGGAGGGAGTGGCACTGGGCGACATGATTGCGGAACTGTTGCCAAACCCGGGGAATCCCGGGTGAGCGAAAGAATTCATGCCGTCGTAGTCGGCGCGAGCGGTTATGTCGGCGGCGAGCTATTGCGGCTACTCGCCGCACACGACAGTTTTAAATTATCGACCGCTGTGTCCGATTCGCTGGCGAACACGGCCATTGGAAAACACTTCCCGGCACTCGCTCATTGTTATCCTGAACAATATTTCATTTCAGTCGAATCGATGCTGGGCGCTCTGGGAAGTCAGCAGAAACTCGCCGTATTTTCTGCGGCACCGCACGGCGCTTCGGCCGGCGTCATTGCCGCGATATTGAAAGTGGCAGCCACGAAATCTCTCGATGTTCACATCGTCGATTCATCAGCGGATTTTCGCTATGCGCGGGCGGCCGATTTCAAAGCCGTTTACGGCATCGACCACCTGGCACCCGAACTGCTTGATCATTTCAGTTGCGCCCTGCCAGAACACACATCGTCAGCGACCACCGCACATATCGGACACCCGGGCTGTTTCGCGACGGCCTCGCTGCTTGCGGCCGTACCATTATTTACCGCAAACCTTGCCGATCCCGAGATCTTTATCAGTGGTATCACCGGCAGCACCGGTTCAGGGCGCCAACCGGGAACAGGAACCCACCACCCGGAGCGGCACAGCAATCTTTATGCCTACAAACCACTGGCGCATCGGCACACACCGGAAATCGTGACGCTGATTAAGAATGCGAGTCAGGAGACAGTCGCGGTCAATTTCGTGCCACACTCAGGACCGTTTGCGCGCGGGATCTACATCACGCTGCAGGCGAAATTGAGAAATGATATGAGCGCGGCCGACGTCCGCCAGGTTTTCCGGGACTGCTATGACGACAGCCCGTTCATCAGCGTTGTTGATGGCATGCCACGCCTCAAGGATGTCGTGGCCAGTAACTATGGCCACATCGGTGTTGCCTCTGAAGGTCGCCGGATCGTCGTCACGTGCGCCATCGACAACCTGGTCAAGGGAGCGGCTGGCGGGGCCATGCAATGGATGAATCGACTATGGTCACTGCCCGAAACCAGCGGCCTGACAGCCGCCGCGCCAGCCTGGACCTGAGGCAGTAATCGGATGGTGCCAGTTTCCGTCGATGACGTGCTCGCGCGCGAGAATAACTCACTACTGCAAGTGTACGGCCACATGCCGTTCACGCCACAGCGTGCAGCCGGCTGTGACATTGTCACGACCGACGGCCGTCACATCCTCGACTTTTACGGGGGCCATGCGGTCGCCGCGCTTGGCTACGCTCACCCCCGCCTGACCAAAGCCATTTGTGAACAAAGTCAAAGGCTGCTCTTTCAGAGCAATGCCGTCGTGCTGGACATTCGGGCTCGGGCAGCCGAAAAACTGCTCGCCGTCGCGCCAAAGGACATGTCGCGGGCATTCTTCGTTAACAGCGGTGCCGAGGCCAATGAAAACGCATTGCGAATCGCCTGCATGAAAACCGGCCGGCGCAAGATACTGGCATTGACGCATGGCTTCCACGGGCGCACAGCAGCCGCGGCAGCGGTAACGTGGAATGCCGCTGAGAGTTGGTATGGCTTTCCATCACTTCCATTCGAGGTTGATTTTATTCCGCGCGACGACATCGACGCCGCACAAACCATGATCGACAGTGATGTCGCCGCCGTCATTTTCGAGCCGGTTCAGGGAATCGCGGGAGCATACGACCTGTCCTTCGAATTCGTCGAGACATTGCGGCAAAGTACTCGAGCCGTCGACGCGTTGTTGATCGCCGACGAGGTCCAGTCCGGCATGGGGCGCTCCGGACAGTTTTTTGCGGTGGACACCTACCAGATTCAACCCGACATTCTGACCAATGCCAAGTCGCTCGGCGGCGGCATCCCCTGTGGCGTAGTGCTTTGCAACGAGGAAGTTTCGGCCGGCATCAAAAAGGGCCAACTCGGATCGACGTTCGGCGGTGGTCCGATCGCCGCCGCCGCCATACTCGCCGTCATCGAAACCATCGAAGATGAAATGCTGCTGGACAACGTCCGCCAACGTGAGGCACAAATTCGTGAACTCTGCGCCACGGGGCCTGTGACCGCGATTCGCGGCATGGGTCTGCTGCTCGGCCTGGTTTGCGATCGTCCTGCTTCCGAGGTTCAGAGCGCGCTACTCGAGCATGATATTCTAACCGGCACCAGCGCTGACCCGGACATCCTGCGGCTGCTGCCACCACTCGTTCTGGAACCCGAACACGTCGCCCGGCTCGCAGCAACACTCAGTCAAATTGCCCCCCATACCTGAGGCTTTGTATTCAATGAAATTATTTAACGATCTTGCTGATTTTTCGATAGAGGAAATCACCGCGCTGCATGTACTGGCAGCAAAACTGGACTCAGAACCGGAACCGGAGGCTTTGCGAGGCAAGGTTCTGGCGTTGCTGTTTCTCAGTCCATCGCTGCGTACGTTGGCCTCTTTTCAGGCGGCAATGACGCGCCTGGGCGGCGGCTCTTTCGTGATTTCCCCCGAGATGTCCATTCACGGAATCGAGACACGCCCAGGGATTGTTATGGACGGCGCGGCTGCCGAGCATATTCGGGAGGCAATTCCGGTTATCGCGTCGTACGGGGATGCCATTGGAATTCGCGCTTTTGCGGAACGAAAAAATCTCGAGAATGATCTGCAAGAAACTGAATTCAATTCACTGACCGAACTGATCGACAGCCCCTGCATTAACATGGAATCGGCTATGAACCACCCCTGCCAGAGCCTGGCGGACTGGAAGACACTCGACGACCTGAAGGTGCCACAAGGCGGTGGAAAATTTGTGCTGTCCTGGGCGTATCACCCGAAAGCACTACCTCTGGCGGTACCGTCTGCGACGGTACACATGGCGGCGATGAGAGGTATGGACGTCACCGTATTGCGCCCGGAAGGCTTTGCGTTGCCGGCAACGATCATGGACAAGGCCCGGGCGGCGGCGGCGCTGTCGGGCGGGTCCGTCCGCGAAACCGATGATCGCCACGATGCGCTGGAGGGCGCGCATATCATTTATGCCAAATCCTGGTCATCCACCGAACACTATGGCGACCGAATGGCCGATCAAAAGCAGCGCTCAACACTGGATAGCTGGTGCGTGGACGACGACTGGTTTGAATCGACCCAACAAGACTGCCACTTCATGCATTGCTTGCCAGTGCGGCGCGGTGTGGTCGTTAGCGATGCGGTGCTGGATGGGCCACGCAGTGTCGTAATTCACGGCGCGCGCAATCGCATGCTCGCGCAGATGGCCGTGCTGCATCAGATGCTGGGAGCCTCATCGTGAATACAACGCGAGACCGGGCCGTCGTCGTCTCTGCCCTGAAACATGCGGCACCGTATATTCGGCTGTTCAAGCGAAAAGTATTTGTATTAAAGGCCGGCGGTGAGGTGTTCGCGGATGCGGCCCTGACCCGTGCACTGATGGAGCAAATCGGAATTCTCTACCAGGTCGGAATCCGCGTCGTGCTGGTTCACGGAGGCGGACCGCAATCCACCAGGCTGGCAACGGCGCTGGGGCTTGAAACAAAATTTGTCGATGGTCGACGCGTGACCGATGCCAGAGCCCTGGATGTCAGCACCATGGTTCTTAATGGCCAGATCAATACCAACATCCTCGCAGTTTGTCGTGAATTCGACATTCCGGCAGTGGGAATAAGCGGTGTCGATGCGGGTCTGATTCACGCCCTCAGACGGCCACCGGTAGATCTCGATGACGGCGGTACCGTCGATTATGGCTTCGTCGGCGATATCGACTCGGTGGACACGAGCGTCCTTGAAAAACAACTCGACAATGGCCTGATGCCGGTTGTAAGCCCATTGTCCTGCGACTCGAAGGGAACGGTTCTCAACATCAATGCGGACACCGTCGCGGCGGCGATTGCCGCGGAACTTGGTGCCGAGAAACTGATCCTGGCGACCGGCGCACCCGGTATTCTGGAAGACAAAGACGATCCGCAATCACTGATTTCATACCTTGATTTGCCTGGACTCGGTGCACTGCGAAAGGCAGGAAAACTCGCTGATGGCATGTTACCGAAAGCGGCCGCGATCGAAACTGCCATTGCCAACGGCGTCGACCGCGTACACATTATTTCCTACAAACTACCCGACAGCCTGCTGCTCGAAGTTTTTACCAACGAGGGGACGGGAACGCTCGTCGTAGACGACATCGAAGCGCTAACAGCTGCCGAAAAAACCAGCACAGGATGACGCCATGAGCCGACTCTGGGAAAAAGGATTGCCGCTCGACGAACGAGTGCTACGCTACACCGCCGGCGAAGACCACGCCCTTGATGCGCGGCTGGTGGAATACGATATCCGCGGCTCAATCGCCCATGCGGAAATGTTGTGTGCACAGAAACTCCTGAGTCAGGAAGATTGCGATGCGATTTGCGGCGGTCTGCGGAAAGTTGGCGACGGTCACGCCAGCGGCGACTGGCAAATCCGGCTGGAGGACGAAGACGCCCACACCGCGATCGAAAACCGGCTCACCGACCTGATCGGCCCGGCCGGTGGCCGCGTACACCTCGGTCGCTCGCGTAACGACCAGGTACTGACCGCACTGCGCCTCTACCTGCTCGATGCCAGCGAACAACTTGGGAGCCACGTTGCCGGATTAACCGTATCTCTGACCCGTCTGCAGGAGCGCCAGGGCGAGATTGCCATCCCCGGCTATACGCATATGCAACAGGCCATGCCATCCTCCGTCGCGCTCTGGTGCGGCGGTTTTCGCGAAGCCTTCGAAGACGCCATCGACGGTCTGAAATCGTCCCGCCGTCGCATGAACAAGAACCCCCTGGGCAGCGCGGCCGGTTACGGCACACCCGGGCTTGACCTGGACCGTGACCTGACCACCCGGAAACTGGGCTTCGCCGAAACCCAGCAACCCGTCACAGCAGCACAACTCTCGCGCGGCAAAGCAGAGGCCGGTTTGTTATTCGAACTCACCCTGTTGCAACAGGATCTGGGCCGCCTCGCCGCCGACCTGCTGCTGTTCTACACCCAGGAATTCGCCTATGTCGAACTGGCGGCCGACGTCACCACCGGCTCCTCGATCATGCCGCAAAAGCGCAATCCCGACGTACTGGAACTCGTACGAGCCGCCAGTGCCACCGCCCTGGCCTGCCTCGATGAGTGCCTGATGCTCACCGCAAAACTCCCGTCGGGTTTCCAGCGTGATGCCCAACGCATTAAAGCGCCATTGTTCCGCTCCATCGATCTCGCCATGGAAGGCATAGACATCATGGCATTCGTTCTCGACGGCCTCTCATTCCGCGCAGCAAACATTCACATGGATGACGGCATGTACTCCGCCGAACGTGCCTACGCCCTGGTAACCGAAGAAGGCATCCCTTTCCGCGAAGCATACCAAAAAGTTTCGAAAACCTATTCGAAGTAGCAACCCGGACCCCGGCACAAAAGTCGCCTGCGCACGGTCCACACTTGTCGCGAGTAAAAGGCCCTCCGAGTGACAAGAGTGGACCGTGCACAGGCGACTTTCCCAACAACGAGCGAAACCCGACCTCACCAACCTCACGAAAGAACGACAGCCGAACGCTCCCTCGGGATGGAAATTCGGGTGCGGGTGTGGCCGCTGTCTGTATGGGGTCAATCCTTGTCACTCGGAGGGCCTTTTACTCGCGACAAGGATTGACCCCATACAGACAGCTATCTCGGTGGTGGGTGAAATTTGGCTCCGGAAGCTGTCCGCAAGAACCGGCACTGGTATACCATTGCGGCACCACTCTATCCGGATATGACCGTCATGAAGAAACAACTGATCGCCTGCATCGTCGCACTCATTGGATTTATGGCCCTCACGGCCTGCGGTCAGAAGGGTCCTCTCTATTTGCCGGGTAACCCCAGCGAAGTTCAATCAGAGGTGCCGCGCCAGGAGCCGCCGAAAGAAGAGGAAGACGAAGAATCCAATTCGAATCAGCCTGACTGACGAGTCAGCAGAATAATGCCTGGGAAAAAACTCGTCCTGGTTGATGGTTCGTCCTATTTGTATCGTGCCTATCATGCTCTGCCGCCACTGACGACATCGCGCGGGGAGCCGACGGGCGCGATTCATGGTGTTCTTAACATGCTCAACAAACTGGTTCGCGAGCAGAAAGATGCCCATTTCGCGGTCGTGTTTGATGCGCCGGGAAAAACCTTTCGCGATGACCTGTATGCCGAGTACAAGGCCAACAGGCCACCGATGCCGGACGATTTGCGAGAGCAGGTTGAGCCGATACTGGATGCCGTCAAGGGAATGGGTCTGCCGCTTTTGCGTATCAAAGGTGTTGAGGCCGACGACGTCATTGGCACCTTGTGTCGGCAAGCCGTCGAGGCCGGAATGGAGGTGTTGGTATCGACCGGCGACAAGGATATGGCGCAGTTGGTTTGCGACCAGGTGACGCTGGTCAATACGATGACCGATACATTGCTTGATCGTGACGGTGTGAAGAACAAGTTCGATGTCTATCCGGAACAGATCGTTGATTACCTGGGGCTGGTTGGGGACAGCTCGGACAATATACCCGGGGTGCCGAAAGTGGGCCCCAAGACAGCCTCCAAATGGCTGAATGAATATGGCTCGATTGACGGAATTATTGAGCACGCCGGGGACATCAAAGGCAAGGTGGGGGAGAGTCTGCGCGAGCACATTGAGCAGCTGCTGTTATCGCAGAACCTGGCGACTATTGTTCAGGATGTCGACTTACCCGTGAAGCCCGGGGAGCTTACGCGCGATGCCGTTGATGAACAGGCGTTGACGGCGTTCTTTACCCAATTCGAGATGAACACGATGCTGCGGCAGCTGCGCGAGGCATCGACCGGGCCGCAATCGGATGCCGATGAATCGGCGGCTGTGGAGGCCGAAAAAGGGAATTATGAAACGGTTCTCACCGAACAGGCGTTCAGGACGTGGCTGGACCGAATATCCTCTGCGGAGCTGGTGGCTATCGATACTGAGACCACGAGCATTAACTATATGGAAGCAGAGCTCGTCGGGATATCGCTCTCCACGAAGGCGGGCGAGGCCGCGTATATTCCGTTGGCGCATGACTATCCCGGTGCGCCCGAGCAGCTTGGGCGTGAGTACGTGCTGAGTGCGATGAAGTCCTATCTTGAGAGTGCGGGGCACAGAAAGGTCGGGCACCACCTCAAGTACGATGCACATATTTTCGCGCGTTATGATATTCGCCTGGACGGCATGGCGTTTGACTCGATGCTTGAGTCTTACGTGCTCAATAGCGTTGCGACTCGCCATGATATGAATTCCGTGGCGCGTTTTTACCTCAATGCCGAAACCATTCATTTCGAAGACGTCGCCGGTAAAGGCGTGAAGCAGCTCACCTTCAATCAGGTCGATCTGGAGCTGGCCGCACCCTATGCTGCGGAAGATGCGGACGTTACGTTGCGCCTGCACGAGAAGATCTGGGGCGACCTTAGCGAAATTGAAGCGCTCAGGAATCTGTATGAATCCGTTGAGCAACCATTGGTACCAGTACTGTTTGAGATGGAAGAGATCGGGGTGCTGGTAGATCGGGCGATGTTGAAGAATCAAAGCGCCGAACTCGCGACCACCATACTCAAGATCCAGGAGGAAGCCCATGGCCTCGCCGGGGGTCCCTTTAACCTGGGATCACCGAAGCAGCTACAGCAAATCCTCTTCGAGCAGCTCGAACTGCCGGTGATTCGCAAGACCCCGAAAGGTCAACCCTCGACCGCTGAGGATGTGTTGCAGGAACTGGCGGACGACTACGAGTTGCCGCGCGTCATCCTGAGCTATCGTAGCCTGAGCAAACTCAAGAGCACTTATACGGATAAGTTGCCGCTGCAAATTTGCGAGGGCACCGGCCGAATTCACACCTCTTATCATCAGGCGGTGGCGGCAACTGGCCGCTTGTCGTCGACAGACCCGAACCTGCAAAATATTCCGATTCGCACGCCGGAAGGGCGACGGATTCGCCAGGCGTTCATCGCACCGGAGGGCGATCTGCTGCTGGCGGCGGATTATTCTCAGATCGAATTGCGCATCATGGCGCATCTCTCAGGCGACGAGGGCTTGTTGACCGCTTTCGCCGAGGGCCGGGACATCCACCAGGCAACGGCAGCGGAAGTATTCGACGTGTCGCTTGATGAGGTCACCAAGGACCATCGACGTTCTGCCAAAGCCATCAACTTTGGCTTGATGTACGGCATGTCGGCGTTCGGCCTGGCCAAACAACTCAGCGTCGGTCGCGGCGAGGCTCAGGAATACATCGATCAGTACTTCTCCCGCTACCCGGGCGTCAAAACCTATATGGACAACATTCGCGAGACGGCACGGGCAACCGGTTTCGTTGAGACCCTTTTCGGTCGGCGACTGTACTTGCCGGAAATCAACGATCGCAATGCCCAACGACGCCAATATGCCGAACGCAGTGCAATCAATGCCCCCATGCAGGGCACCGCTGCCGACATCATAAAACGCGCGATGATCTCCGTGCATCACTGGCTTAAGGAAAATGACGTAGCCGCACGTATGATCATGCAGGTTCACGACGAGCTGGTCTTCGAAGTCGCCGAGGGCTCGGTTGAGGGCATCAAGGCCGAAATCATTGCCTTGATGAGCGCTGCCGCGAGCCTGGATGTACCACTGCTGGTTGAGGCCGGTGTTGGCCGGAACTGGGATGAGGCGCACTAGCCCGGCCTGTTCAGGAAGGCCAGATGGCCTCGCGATTATCGTTATAAAACATTATTTTATGCGGATGGAACTCCCGTGCCCGGCATCGCTCTAATGAAATGAGCGACCCATTCGCTCGTCGCTTACCTCCCTAAGCGGCCTGGCAAACCGGTTACCCCAAACCGTTTGCGTTTCTTGCCCCGGGTGCTTCTATTGGCACGCCGGGGCATTTTATTTTAGTGGGCGGTGAGAAATTGTTCGAGCGAGTCTTGCGCCTGTTCCAGGCCCTGGCGCTTCAGGGCCGAGAACAATTGCACGGTTGCCTGCTCGCCCAGTTCTTTCGACGCTTTTAGCCGCGCTGTGGCGGCCTGACCCCGCTTTAGCTTGTCAGCTTTGGTCAAAAGTACATGCACCGGCAGCTTGGCTGACTGTGCCAATTCCAGTAGCTGTCGGTCGAAATCGGACAGGCCGCGACGAATATCGACAATGAGAAACAATCCACGCAGGCTCTGTCGATCTTGTATATAGGCTGTTAGCAACCGGCCCCAGTGTGCGCGCACGGAATCGGAAACCCGCGCAAAGCCGTAGCCCGGCAAATCGACCAGGCGGGCATGCTCACGGAGAGCGAAGAAATTGACCAATTGCGTTCTTCCGGGTGTCTTGCTGGTGCGGGCAAACTGACGCCGATTGACGATCACATTGATTGCGCTGGATTTCCCGGAGTTGGAGCGGCCGGCAAATGCCACCTCCGTACCGGTATCCGGCAGGAATTGCTGCACCTCGTTGGCGCTGGTGATGAATTGGGCGTTTGGGTATTGCGACATGGGATACGGGCTTGATTTGTGTATAATTCGGCGTTCGATGAAATTGCAGACCGCTTGGGCCATAGTGACGGCTTCGGGGTCCAGCGGCAAGGCCTGCGGCCTCTGACCACTACTGGAAGGATAGGGTGTCTGCGACGAAAAACCTTCGGGATTTCTACAACTATTGCCGAACGACACCAGCGGTGTCGATCTGAAAAACGTCAGGAAGATATGAAATGAAGATTGCTGTTGTTGCCGCCTTGTCATTGCTTTTCGCCACGACCGCGAACGCCGAAAGCCTCATCGAAGGAGCCTATGAAGCCGGTGAAGCGAAAGCGGTCGTTTGTGGCGCCTGCCACGGTCCTGCTGGCAACAGTGTCAACCCGGCATGGCCGAGCATAGCAGGCCAGCACGCGGGTTACCTCGCGCAGGAGCTGCGAGAATTCAAAAGCGGCGCCCGCAGCGATGTATTGATGACGGGCCAGGCCATGGCGTTGTCCGACGAGGACATGCGGAATCTGGCGGTTTACTACGCCGCCCAGGAGGCCGCCGCCAAATCAGTACTCGACTCCAAGACACTGAGCAAAGGTCAGGCCCTGTATCGCGGCGGCAACAAGGAAAATGGGGTTGCGGCCTGCATCGCCTGCCACGGTCCCGACGGCGGCGGAAATCCAGCCGCCCGATACCCGGACATCAGTGGGCAGTACGCACAGTATGTCGCAAAGGGATTGCGGGACTTCGCGAGTGGCGCCCGAAAGAACGACAGGCCAACCCGGATCATGCGCGATATCGCGGCCAAGATGAGCGAAGAAGAGATTCTGGCGGTCGCATCGTATGTTCAAGGGCTGCATTGACGCTACGTTCCGATATTCTGAATTTTTGTAAACAAATTACGTTTTTGCCGGTCAGAACAAACGTTCTTGCGGAGAGTATTTCATGAAGCAAATAGCAATCATTGGCGCGGCTCTTGTGCTGCTTACAGGCGGCTGGTTATTGATGCGGGACCCCGCCCCGTCTCCGGTTGCCGTTGAACCTCAGGCGGCGATTCCGGTCGAAACCGCGCCGGTTGCAGTAGAGCCGGACGCAAGCAGCAGCGACGCGCAGCCACAGATGGTTGAGGAATCAGCCGCCGCCGAGGAAGAGAGTAGTGCTGAGGACAAACCTCTCATCCTGGCGCAGGCAGACAGCGACTCCACGCCGGGGGACTGGCAATATAAGGAAGGGACACACTTCACGCGCCTGGTGCCAACCCAGCCGACCGTTGGTGGTGCCGACAAGATAGAGGTCGCGGAAATTTTCTGGTACGGCTGCGCTCATTGTTTTGATTTCGAGCCCTACATCAACCGCTGGGCAGAAAACCTGCCGGCGAACGTACGCTTCGTCCGCATTCCTGCGATGTGGAACGCGCTCGTCAAACTACATGGACAGTTGTTTTTCACCGAAGAAGTACTGGTCAAGAACGGCAAGATTGAAGACCCGGCAGGTTTCCGCACCGCCGTATTTCTTGAATACCACCGCCGGGGCAATCGCCTGGCGTCGGTGGAAGCGATTCAGGCTGTTTTCCAGCGCTTCGGCGTTAATGAGGAAGATTTCAATACCACCTGGGGATCGTTTGAGGTCGCGCAGAAGATGCGCGTTGCCGAAGACCTGGCGCGGCGCTGGAATGTTGCCAGCGTTCCGGCGGTCGTGGTGAATGGCAAGTATCTTACCGGTGCAGGCCTGGCTGGCAGTTATCCGAAACTGCTGGATGTCATCGACGAGTTGACCGCACGTGAGGCCGTTCGTTAGACCCGACTTTAACCGGCGTCCTCTGTCACGATATGCCACTGGCGACCATCGCGTCGCCAATAGAGGCGCTTGCGCGTTGTGACCGGCCCATGCTCAGTCAGCAGCGTTTGATTGAAGCGGCTGAAAAACAGCTCCTGGTCTTCCGGATCAGCCAATAGCATCACGTCGTTCAGATCCACCGCACTGACTGGTCGCGCCGCAAACGCGCCCAGTCGATACGCGGACCATTCCATCTTGTTCATGCCGCGTGACTGAAACGTCTCGTCGTATAACGAGAGATAGGTAATCAGATCGCCCTGCTCCAGGCTTGCCCGCCATTGCTCGAGGGCGCCACGGAATTCAATGCGCAATGCCTCAAGCTGCGCTGGCTCTGACCACTTGATCTCGCGCACCACAATGATGGGCGTTTCCTGCGGCAGAAGATTACCGGCAAGCAACGCCAGTTCCTCATTGGGAAGTGCCAGACATCCGTCGGTGTCCAGCGGCGGCCTGTCTGGCGCATTTGCATCCACTCCGTGAAGCCAGATGCCGGAACCCGTTCTTTCGTTGTATCGATCCCAGGCATTCGGGTAGTCGAGCGGAAAAGCCGCGATTCCGTACTTTGCGGCGAGACGGCTGGCATCCAGTTCCTCGGTTATGAAGTAAACACCGAGCGGAGTCTTTCGGTCCCAGGCACGCTTCTTACCAGCGCCGGCGCGACCAATCGACATATAACGCCGATCACTTTCGACGATCCCTTGTCCGGTTTGGGTATAACGCAACAGGGTGGCTGACCCGGTATCCGCAATCAGAATATCGGCAAGTGATTCCGGCACCTCAAGAAAATAGGCAGGCAGGTGACGCACGGCATGCTCTGACAGGTTGGCAACGCTGTCTTCCGCCTCAATCGTTACCGACAGGGCGAGCAGGGAAACAAGCACACAGACGTATCGCTTCATGCACTGATTCTATCGCTCAGCGCCAGTTCCGGCCAGCGAACGATTCACAAACTGAGGAACCAGGTCACTCCGTGACTGAAGCAATAGAAGTCGTATTCATGCTGGCCGCCGCCTCATCGACGAGCCCCGCCTAATAAGGCGCCGGGGGCGTCGCGCCACGACGGGAAGGTGCCCAGAATGGCTTATCGACGATTTCAGCTTTTGCCATCATTCGGGTCCAGTGCATCTCGCGTTGATAAAAGATTTCAACCCAGACGGAATCGCCCGTTTTCCCATGCGGCATTCGAACCGTGCCAAGCGCGATGTTCTGTTTACATACCGGCGACCAGGCCGCCGAGGTTACGAAACCGATCTCGGCTTTGTTGCGCTTCTCTTTCGCGTAGATATAGGCGTGGTGTGCCGGTTTGTTGCCCTCGATATCGAGCTTGACGAGACGCCAGTTCGATCCCTTGCGCTTTTCCTCCGCGAGTGCGCGCCGGCCGTTGAAGTTGGGTTTCTTGAAATCGACCAGCCAGCCGAGTCCCAATTCGAACGGGGAGCGTGAGCGCCCGCTACGGACGGTGGTATCGGCGGGTAGAAAATCTTCATATGCGGCCAGGTAGCCTGCTTCTATCCGTGCCAGATCGAGTGCGGTCGTTCCAATAGGGCGAATGCCGTGCAATTTGCCGGCTTCGAACAGGGCATCCCAAAGCGCTTCCGCTTTCTGCGCATCAATCCACACCTCGTAACCAAGATCACCGGTGTAACCGGTCCGCGAGACCATCAACTCGGCACCCCCGAACTCGAAGTGCATCAAACCGAACGGCTTCAGATCACCGAGACCCTCAAGACCCATGCCCGAAAGCGTGCTGAACGACGTCGGCCCCTGTACCGCAAGTGCCGCTATGTCCGCCGTTTCTACAACGATGGATACATCAAAACCGATCGCGGCGGCGGTCAGCCAGGCCAGGTGACGTTCCTGAGAACACAGTCGGTATTCGCCTTCACGCAGGTGAAACAAGGTGCCATCATCAATGACGTGGCCCTGATCGTCGCACCAGACAGCATAGGCGACCCTTCCTGGTTTGATTTTTCGCATGTCCCGCGTCACCAGGCGATCGAGATAATCAAGTGCATCAGGACCGCTAATTCGATATTTCGTCATGGGTGTCAGATCGAACACGGCGGTAGCGTTTCTGATGGCGAAGTACTCGGTCTCCGCACAATAAAGCGCGTCGGCACTCGAATAGCCCTTCCAGTCATGCCACGTATTGAGCGTATCCAGCGTCTGCAGACGTGAATAGAACGGTGTACGAAGCCTGCCCTGCGCTACTTCCTGAATGCTCATGCCGCTGTTCCCTTGCTCAAAATGACGCGTGCCGCGTTACGGCCGGCGGCCCCACTGATTCCTCCACCGGGGTGGCTTCCCGCACCACACAAGTACAAGCCGTCCAGCGGCATCTGATACTGCGCGGCGCCCGCCACGGGTCGGACGAACATAAACTGGTCCAGCGTCAGTTCACCGTGATGCCAGTGCCCGCCACCCATATGAAACTCCTGTTCCAGATCAACGGGTGTCAATAATTCGCTGGCAAGAATGCGCTGCTCGATATCCGGCGCATAGCGTGCAATGGTCGCAATCGATGCCTGCCTGAAATCATCGCGCGCCGTACTCGTCCAGCCACCCTTCAGATCATAGGGTGCGTACTGAACGATGGCGGACAGGACTTGTTTGCCCGTGGGTGCCAGTGACTCATCGCGAACACTGGGAAATGTCAGCTCGATAACAGGAGCCGCTGAAACTTCGCCGTATTTCGCTGGATTGAAAGCGCGTTCAACATAGTTCTCATCGGGCGCGATCAACAGGCGCTCACCGAAGTCTCTCCTGGAGAGCCCCTCTATGGTGGGCAGGCCATCCAGGGCGAGATGCAATTTAGCCGCATTGCCACGCATACGAATATTCTGGATCCTGTGAGTGAAGCGTGTTTCGACGTGGCGTGCTCCGACCAGTTCCAGGATGGTGTGTTTCGGATCAGCATTCGATACCACGGTCAGGCTGGAAAACTGCTCGCCATCTTCAGTCTCCACACCCACGGTTCGACCATTCTCAATAATGATGCGTTTAACCGGCTTGCCGGTACGAATGGTCACGCCAGATTCCCGCGCCCGATGGGCCAGGGCATCGCTAACACTTCCCATACCGCCGACCGGAGACGAAATACGGCCGTGGTTTCCGGCGAGGCGATACAGATACGTCAGAATGGTGTTTGGCGAACGAGGGCCCAGATGCGTACCCAGCACGGCATCGACACAAAGACCGCCGCGCAGTAAAGGATTATCGAATCGCTCAGTAAGCTCATCGTGGATATTCATGCCAATCAGCCGCAGGAATTCCCGCATCTCAGCTTTGCCGAGTCGACGCACATCGAAGCCAAGCCGTGCCAACATCAGCAAATCTTTTTTATCACTCGTGCCCAGCCGGGGTGGCGGTCGGTTGAAATGCGTCTGCAACAAATCCGCGTAGCGCGTCATGCGTTGGTGGAACGCCGCATAATTATCGGCATCCTGCTGACGCGCTCCCGTAACCTTGCCACCCTGGTAGCGCAGGTGCTCACCGTCCTGCGCCAACACGATCGTGGCCATATCCTCAGCGGCCAGCTTGATCTTGAGCTGCAGGTCCTTTTGTACTTGCGGCTGCAACTGGACCAGCAGATGGGCACCGGCGGAAACGGAAAACCCGTCAGCGAAGGTTCGCGTTATCGCGGCACCGCCGACCTGCTGGTTCGCCTCCAGCAGCAAGACTCGCTTGCCCGCTTTAGCGAGCAACGCCGAGCAAACCAAGCCGTTGTGACCGGCTCCCACAACAATGGCATCGTAACGATCAGTCATCGCCGAAATTCTCCGGCACCGTGTTCTTGCGTTTAAGGTCGAAAAGAATCTCACGAGCAGCGTTCGCGCCCGGCGCCGCCATAACACCACCGCCCGGGTGTGTGCTTGAGCCGCACATGTAAAGTCCGGGAACGGGTGAACGGTATTGAGCGTATCCGGGGACCGGACGGTTAAACATCAGTTGATCCATGGTTAGCTCGCCGTGAAAAATATTTCCCTCCGTGATACCGATCTCGTTCTCTATATCCTGCGGCGTACGAATCTCTACGTGCAGAATCAGATCCTTGAAGTCCGGACTGTAATTGGCGATCTGATCAATGACCGTCTGGCCGAATGCCTGTCGCTCGTCGTCGGTCCAGGGACGGCCGTCGATTTGTAACGGACAGTACTGCACGAAACAACTCATCATGTGTTTTCCAGGCGGCGCCATCGTCGGGTCGATCAAAGTCGGAATCAGCATGTCGATGTAAGGGTCTTTCGACCAGGTGCCATCTTTCCAGTCGTCGTAGGCGCGTTCCATGCGCTCCATCGAGTCAATGAAATGCATGTCACTATGATAGAGCGAACTGCCCTCCGGCA
The DNA here is from genome assembly GCA_964446495.1 of uncultured Woeseiaceae bacterium. GTDB lineage: Bacteria > Pseudomonadota > Gammaproteobacteria > Steroidobacterales > Woeseiaceae > JAADHU01. The sequence goes on from CAYUOY010000007.1 coordinate 61,835, forward strand.
GGGACGGAAACGTCGGCATACCATCGAGTGCGATGTTCAGTTTGCCGGACGAACCCCGAATCTTGAAATTGCTGACTCGATCGTGGAACGGCTGAGGCAAGTCGCTCTTATCCATACATTTGAGAAACGTGCG
>CAYUOY010000008.1:0-57029 GCA_964446495.1 uncultured Woeseiaceae bacterium
GGGCGGGCCTTCTTACCTCGCCGTTGCGTGATCGTTTTGGCATTGTGCAACGGCTTGAATTTTACTCAGCGGCTGATCTTGAAGCGATCACTATTCGTTCAGCCGATATTCTGAATTTGCCGATCGAAGTTGAAGGTGCCCGGCAGATTGCGCGCCGGGCGCGCGGAACGCCGCGAATCGTCAATCGCCTGCTGCGCCGGGTGCGTGATTTTGCGGAAGTGAAGGGCGACGGCGTAATCACGGGCGAGGTCGCGATCAGCGCGATGGATATGCTGGAGGTCGACCCAAACGGTTTCGACGCCATGGACAGACGGCTGCTGTTAACCATCATCGAAAAGTTCGATGGCGGCCCGGTTGGCGTCGAGAGCTTGTCGGCGGCCGTTGGCGAGGAACGCGGCACCATTGAAGACGTTCTGGAGCCCTACCTGATCCAACAGGGATTCATGATGCGAACGGCCCGAGGTCGGGTCGCGACAAAAAATGCTTATTTGCATTTCGGATTGACGCCTCCCGAACGCGAGAGCAGTGCCGAATTGCCTTTGTTCGATTCGACGTGAGCCTGACCCAATGAATGAGGCGGTGAATCAACAGCCTTTCGCCTGGCCGGTTCGTGTCTACTACGAAGACACGGATGCGCAGGCACTGGTCTACTACGCGAACTATTTTCGATTTATGGAACGCGCCCGCACGGAATGGATCAGAGCCCTTGGTATAGAACAGGATGTTCTGATGCGCGAGCAGCGGCGCTTGTTTGTTGTGGTAGATACCAAGGCAGAATTCCTGATACCGGCGAAATTCAACGATGAACTGATGGTGACCGCCGGGCTTTTGAGCCAGGGACGCGCGAGTTTTCTCATTGAGCAAAATATCTATCGGAATAGCCTGGACGGTGAATTGCTATGCCGCGGGCAGACACGAGCGGCGTATCTGAATGCCGACACTCTCAAACCAGCACGACTACCCGAATCACTTTTCGAGGACGCCTGATTATGACCGTTGATATGTCGCTTTTGACACTGATTATGAATGCGAGCTTCGTGGTAAAGATCGTCATGCTGGTATTGCTGGCGGCATCGCTGGTCTCGTGGAGCATCATATTCACCAAGCGCCGCTTGATCCTGCGCACGAAGGCTGCCTCGGACGATTTCGAGGCCAGTTTCTGGTCGGGTGGAGACCTCAATGCGCTGTATCGCAGTGCGGGCAGGGTGAAAGGTGGCACGCTCGGCATGGCCAGCATTTTCGAGGCGGGCTTCCGGGAGTTCAGTCGGATAACGGCGCAAAATGACACCCAGCCCGACAAAGTGGTCGAAGAATGCCGTCGTGCCATGCGGGTTTCTTTGATGCGCGAGGTGGATCGGCTGGAGCAAAGCCTGGCCACGTTGGCCACGATCGGATCCACCAGTCCCTATATCGGCTTGTTTGGCACGGTGATCGGCATCATGAATTCCTTCCGCATGCTGGCGGGCATGCAAACCGCGACACTCGGGGTGGTCGCCCCGGGCATTGCCGAGGCGCTGATCGCGACGGCCATGGGCTTGTTTGCGGCCATTCCGGCCGTGGTTGCCTATAACAGCTACGCCGACAAAGTGGTGCGGCTCGAAATTCGTTACGACGGTTTCATGGAGGAATTCACCAGCATCTTGCAGCGTCACGCACGCAAGAAGGCGGCTTGAGATGGAATCATCGCTGCGTAAACGGAAGCTGATAGCCGAAATTAATGTCGTGCCCTATATCGATGTGATGCTCGTGTTGCTGATTATCTTTATGGTTACGGCACCGTTGCTGACCCAGGGAATCAAGGTCGAGCTGCCCAAAGCAGGTGCAGAGGCGATCACGGACCTGCCGGATCAGCCGCCGCTGATTGTCAGCGTCGATGCCAGCGGGAATCTGTACATCAATGTGGGCGATGATGAAGACCTGCCCGCCAAGGCCAGCGACATCGTGAACAGAACGCGGATAGTTCTGAAGAACCAGCCGGGCACGGCCGTGCTGGTGAAGGCCGACAAGGCCGTGCCCTACGGCAATGTTGTCGGAGCCATGGTGTTATTGCAGCAGGGTGGTGCCGAGAGTGTCGGTTTTGTGACGGACCCGCTGGATACCTATCCGGTTCCGGAATAGGCGAGCTAGCAAGGCGCATGCGCGACAACTTTAATATCATTCCCATGTTGCTGGCAGGCCTGCTGCATGGGCTCATATTTGCCGGGATGATATTTGCCTTCGACTGGTCACGTCCGGTGATGCCTGCGGTGCCCCTGGCCATCAAGGGAACATTGGTTACGGAGGAAAGCCTGACGCAGGTTCCACCGGTTGTTGAGGAGGTCGTCGAATCAAAACCCGAACCCAAACCGGAACCATTGCCCGAGCCAGAAAAACCGGAACAATCGCGTATCCAGGCGGAAGAGCAAAAGCGGCTCGAGGATCTGCGGGTGGAGCGAGAACGAATTGCCCGCGAAGATGAAGCGCAACGGCAACGGAAAAAGCGAGAGGAGCAGGAGCGGAAACAGCGCGCGGACGCGGAAACCGAGCGTCGTCGACAGGAAGCTGAACGCAAGCGCCTCGCGGACATTGAGCGCCAGCGGCTGGAGAATGAACGCCTGCGAAAGCAGGCCGACGAAGCTGAGCGGCAGCGGCAGCTTGAGCTGGACTTGCAGGCGGAGCAGAACCAGATGGATGCGAGCAATGCCAGGACACTTGCTGCCTACCAATTTGCGCTGCGTCAGAAGGTAATGCTCAATTGGGTGCGACCGGCCAGCGCGGTGCCAGGGATCAGTTGTGAGGTACGGGTGCGGCAGTCAGGAGGCGGTGAGGTGCTCAGTGTGGAGATCGAAAGCTGTAATGGTGACGAAGCAGTCAGACGTTCCATTGAGACAGCGGTGCACAAAGCCTCCCCGCTGCCGTTGCCGCAAGACCTTAAATTACTGGATCGAAACTTGCGATTCAGATTCGAACCTACAGAATAGGGCTACAGGAAAATATACAGGATGGAAATAATGCTGAACGTGCTCAGGAAATCATTGCTGGGGATCTTTGTGGTAACGATGCTGACGGGCTCGGCCCTGGCCGAACTTACCATGGTGATCACCGAGGGCGTTGGAAAACGCCGGCCGGTCGCCATCGTGCCTTTCGCCTACGTGGGGCAGGGCGCGGAGAGCCCACTGAATGTTTCCAATGTGATTGCGGCTGATCTGCAGCGCAGCGGCCGATTCGCGCCGCTAGACGAGAGCGATATGTTGCAAAAGCCGACGACCGGCGCGGATGTCGATTTCGATGACTGGTCGATTCTCAAGATGGAAGCGGTTGTTATCGGTCGGGTCACCCAAACCGGCGAGAACGTCTACAGCGTGCAGTTTCAGTTATTTGATGTGTTTCGTGGCGAGCAGTTGGTGGGTTATCGAATGCCGGCCAGTCGCGGCACCATTCGGCGCGTGGCACATCGCCTGGCGGACATGATTTACGAGGAGCTAACCGGTATTTCGGGAGTGTTTGCGACCCAGGTCGCCTATGTTACTGCAAAGGGAGAGGGTGACGATCGCCTGTACTCGATGGTGGTGTCAGATGCGGACGGCGAAAACGAAAACACGATCATGGAATCATCCGACCCCATTATGTCGCCTGCCTGGTCGCCGGACAGTCGCCAGCTCGCCTATGTATCGTTTGAAAACAGCGTCTCTTCCATATTTGTTCAGACCTTGCGCAGCGGCAATCGAATGCAGGTTTCGAATGAACCCGGAATCAATGGCTCACCCGCTTTCTCGCCCGATGGCCGTAAACTGGTTTTGACGCTGGGTGGCACCGACGGCAACCTGGACATCAATGTGCTTGATCTTAAGACGCGGAAAATGACGCGGCTGACCACCAACAGAGCAATTGACACGGAGGGAACCTGGTCGCCGGATGGCTCCACGATCTACTTCACCTCCGATCGCAGCGGTGGACCGCAGGTTTACAAAATTTCTTCCAGCGGCGGCAGGCCGGAGCGTGTGACTTTTGATGGCAGCTACAACGCGCGTCCGAGATTGTCCCCGGATGGCACCAAACTGGCGCTGGTGCACCTGGACCGCGGCAATTACCGCATCGCCGTGATGGATCTCGATCGCAAGGATTTGCTGATTCTTTCGACAGGACGTCAGGATGAGTCACCGAGTTTTGCGCCAAACAGTGATACCCTTATTTACGCTACGCGTGCAGGTCGAAACGGCGTGCTGGAAACGGTGACGGCCGATGGTCTGGTGCGGCAGCGACTTGCGGCGGGTCGTGGCGATGTACGTGAGCCTGTCTGGTCACCTTTCGCACGGTTTTAGTAGTAAGTGTTAATTCGAAAAAACATTAAGAATACGCAGTAACATATTGAAAAATCATCGTAATTTTAGGGTACATTGACTTCGATTGGGCAATCGATAAGGACATAGATATGAATTTGAAGAAGCTGATTTTTGCGGGCCTGCTGGCCCTTGGTCTGGCGGCATGCAGTAGCCCCACCATCCCGGATCCGGAACCCACAGCGGATAGTGGCATGAGTGACAGCGACAGCGGCAGTGGCAGTGGCGCGGATTCGATGGGCTTCGGTGACGACGACCTTGGCCCCGGAGAAGAGGTCCCGTTTGACGGCATGGGCGGTGAGCTCACGATGATCATTTATTTCGACTTTGATCAGTCGGAGCTGCGACCCGAGTACGCGGACTTGTTGGCACAACATGCCAGTCGTTTGTCGAACAGCTCGCGGACTTCCGTGCGGCTGGAAGGGCATGCGGACGAACGCGGCTCGCGCGAATACAATATCGGTCTCGGTGAACGCCGGTCGCAGGCAGTTCGCCGGATGTTGCTAATCCAGGGCGCGGCGACCAGTCAGATTTCAACCGTCAGTTTTGGTGAGGAACGGCCGGCGGCATTCGGTAGCGACGAACTGTCCTACGAGCAGAATCGGCGTGTAGAGATCAATTACACCAACTAACAGAGACGGAAACGTGTTGAACAGAAACAGAACAGCGCTGGCAGGCACATTATTGCTGATTGTGGCTGGTTGTGCCGTGACGCCGCCGGGTGAGGACCCGGTATTGATCAAGCTCGACGAGCTGGATCAGCGCATTGAGGCTATCGAACGAATTCTTGCGAACGGCTCGCTGGTCGATTTGACGCTGCAAATGGATGAGTTGCAGCGCGAGAGTGCCATATTGCAGGGTCGAGCAGAGACCCTCGAGCACCAGTCAGGCGAAACGGCGGAACGCCAGCGAAATATTTATCGAGATGTTGATGAACGCATTCTGGCGCTCGAGAGCGGCCTGCAAAAAGCGTTCAGCGCCGTCAGAGCTAATGAGAGTGTGGACCTTGCGCCGGGTGAGTTACCGGTGCCGGGAGGTTCTGATCGCGACAATTACCAGGCGGCATTCGAGTTGCTCAAAGAACAGCGTTACGAATCGGCAGGAATAGCCTTCACACAGTTCCTGGTGAGTTACCCCGACAGTCAGCTGGCCGATAACGCCCAATACTGGTTGGCCGAATCCTTCTATGTGACCGACCAGTTCCTTGATGCGCTGGAACAGTTCAGCGTGGTCATTAACCAGTATCCGCGTTCGCGCAAGGTACCCGATGCATTGCTGAAGATGGGTTACTGTACTTATGAACTGGAACGCTGGGGCGATGCAAAAGAGGCGCTTGGGCGGGTGCAGCGCGAGTATCCGGACACGACAGCGGCCCGCCTGGCGGAGCAGCGCCTGAAACGAATGGCTGAAGAGGGACATTGAGATCAGGGCCGCCATTCTGAACTTGTCATTTGCCCGTGGTTCGGTATCATCCCGCCCGGAAATTTGTCATTGCCCGATGGCCTGTCAGAGACCATCGAAGCATTCCCGCAAGGGGCGTTAGCTCAGAGGTAGAGCATTCGGCTTTTAACCGACCGGTCGTAGGTTCGATCCCTACACGCCCCACCATTTCATTGAAAATAGTTGCACATAAAACAGGCGACGTTCCCGGTTTCTGCGGCTATTATGAGCCGCTTTGATTGGACGATTGAACGCGAATACCGTGGCAAATACCTCCTGGAAAATACATAAATTTGGCGGCAGCAGTCTTGCCGATGCAGACTGCTTTAAGCGTGTCGCGCGGATATTGATTAGCACGCGCGAAGCTGACGGTGGCGGCAGTCTCGGTGTCATCGTATCGGCAATGGGCGGCATGACTGACAGTCTTTTGCATCTGGTCGTTCTGGCCGAGCGCGACGACAAGGGTTTTATCAGTGAATTGCAAACCATCGGCGAGCGATACGCTGAGACGGCGAAACGTCTTGTTCACGATGCCGCGCTGATAAGCATTCTCGACGCCTGGAGTAGCGATTCGACCGTCATTCAGGACATCCTGGTCGGAATCGCCCGGGTCAAGTCGGCGCCGCAGCGGGTGCGGGATGTCATTTCCGGATACGGGGAAATATGGTCCGCCCGGCTGCTGTCTGCGTATCTGGAGGAGTGTCTGGATTCAAAGCAGGCGGGACAATGGATCGATGCCCGTGATGTCCTGATAGTACGGCCAGGTGAGTTGGGCCCCATCGTTCTCTGGGAGCCGTCACAGAGCAATATTGAACGTAGTGTCGCCACATCGTTCTCCGGAATCGTGGTGATCACGGGTTTCATCGCTACCGACGAACAGGGTTTGCAATTGACGCTTGGCCGTAACGGAAGTGACCATTCGGCGGCTATTTTCGCGGCATTGCTGAAGGCGGACAGCCTGACCATCTGGACCGATGTTGACGGCGTATTGAGTGGTGACCCGCGGCGCGTCCCGGAAGCGCGAGTTATCAACGCGCTCACGTATAACGAGGCCATGGAGCTGGCCTATTTTGGCGCGAGTGTCATCCATCCACAGACGATGGGTCCGGCCGTGGCCAACGACATTCCTGTTTTGATCAGGAATACGTTTTATCCGGAACGACAAGGCAGTCGTATTTCCCGGGACAGTGAGTCGAACCGCAGCATCAAGGGTGTAACGGCCGTCGATGGCATGGCGCTGGTCAACCTGGAAGGTGCGGGCATGATCGGCGTGCCTGGCACCGCCGACCGAATGTTCGCGGCACTCCGAGGTGCCGATGTTTCGGTCACCCTGATATCACAAGCCAGTTCGGAGCACTCCATCTGCATCGCCGTGCCGGAGTCCCTGGCGAGTCGTGCCCAGGCCGTTATTGAAACAGCGTTTGCCGTTGAACTGGAAGACGGGCAGATTCAAAGCGTCGATGTGACCGGTTCGCAGAGCATCATTGCCGTTGTTGGAGATAACATGGCCGGCCACCCGGGCGTCGCTGCCCGGTTTTTTGGCACTCTCGCCAAAGCGGGAATCAATGTCCGTGCGATTGCGCAGGGATCGTCGGAGCGAAATATTTCGGTGGTGGTGAAATCCGCGGAATCCACACGAGCATTGCGTGCGGTTCATGCCGGATTTTATCTGTCCGCCAAGACATTGTCGCTCGGACTGATCGGTCCAGGAACCGTTGGCGCCGAGTTGCTTAAGCAGATAAAGAGCCGTCGCGATTGGTTGCTGGAGCATTGCAATCTCGATTTGCGGGTTCGCGCCATCGGTCGCTCGAAGTCGATGCTCCTTGCCGAGCGCCGAGTGGCACTCGGTGACTGGTGTCAGCAGTTTGAAGACGATGCCGTGCCCATGGATTTGGCGGCGTTCGCCGATCACGTGCAGCCGGATCATCTGCCGCACGCCGTCATTATTGATTGCACCTCGAGTGAGGATGTTGCGGCACGCTATGCGGGCTGGCTTGCCCGGGGTATTCACGTAGTGACGCCGAACAAGAAGGCATTCAGCGGGCCGCAGGTCGACTATCAGAACCTGCGCTCGAGTGCCCAGCAAGGCAGCACACACTACCTTTATGAAACCACGGTTGGTGCGGCGTTGCCGGTAATCTCTACGTTACGGAACCTGATTGATACCGGTGATGAAGTGCGTTCGATTCAGGGCATTCTCTCCGGCACACTTGCCTACCTCTTCAATGTGTATGACGGTACCACGCCATTCTCGGAAATTGTCCGCGAGGCCCGTGACAACGGCTATACTGAACCGGACCTGCGCGACGACTTGTCAGGATTGGATGTCGCCCGCAAACTGACCATACTTGCCCGGGAGTTGGGGCATGACATTGAGGTCGGAAGTTTCCCCGTCGAGAACCTGATTCCCGAAGCATTACGGGACGTTGATGCAACAGAGTTCATGGCCTCTTTGTCCGAATACGACGCTCAAATGGAGACGCTATTTGGCGAATCAAGTGCCGCTGGCAAGGTCTTGCGCTATGTCGCGACATTGAGCGCCGAGGGCGAAGCGTCGGTCGCGCTGAAAATGATTGCCACAAACGATGCCATGGCGCACATAAATCTGACCGATAATATTATTCAATTCACAACAAAACGATATGCCGACAATCCGCTGGTGATTCAGGGCCCTGGAGCAGGTCCTGCGGTCACGGCTGGCGGCATCTTCGCCGACGTGCTCAACCTGGCTAATTTCCTGGAGGGAACTGACTAAGATGGCAGGGAACGATTTTATAACGGCATTCGCCCCGGCATCCATCGGCAACGTTGCCGTTGGATTCGATATGCTGGGTCTTGCGGTGAGCGGCGCTGGTGACCGGGTTTCGGTTCGTCGTGTTGCCACGGGCGGGGTTACCATCGCCGAGGTGCGCGGGCTTGACGGCGAAATTCACCCGCTACTGACGAAAGATGCCGCAGAGAATACCGCCTCCGTCGCGGCCGCCGCCTTGTGGGAAGCGGCCCGGGAAGACGGTGGTCTTGAAATGATCATTCGCAAAGGAGTGCCATTGCAATCAGGAATGGGCAGCTCTTCGGCGTCCGCTGTTGCCGCCGTCGTCGCCACCAATGCATTACTGGAAAAGCCGTTACCGACCGATGAATTATTGCCGTTCGCGCTCGAAGGAGAAAAAGTGGCCAGTGGTGGCCTGCATACGGACAACGTCGCGCCGAGTTTGATTGGTGGCCTGGTCCTGTGCCCGCCGACATTATTGCCACGAATGGTTCGACTGCCAGCGCCCGAGGGCCTCAGTAGTGTCTTGTTGCATCCGGAATTACTCATCGACACCGCAGAATCTCGTAAGAAGCTGGCACGCGGCTATACCATGGAGCAGTGGTTGGCCCAGCAGGGCTATATGGCTGGTTTCATGGCGGGAATGGTGAACAATGACATAGAGTTGATCAGGGCGTCACTGCACGACGTTATCATCGAGCCGCAGCGCCGCTCGGCAGTACCGTGTTTCGATGCGGTGAAGGAGGCAGCCCTGAAAGCGGGCGCTTTGGGTTCCTCGTTATCCGGAAGTGGCCCCAGTCTGTTTGCACTGTGCGAAAACGGGATCGCGGCCAAGGTGGCGATAGCGATGGAGCAGGCCTGTCGCAACTGTGGCTATGAATGTCAGTCCTGGGTCAGTAAATTATCGGCGCCTGGCGCGCGGATCGAGGCATCATGAAATTTCGTAGTACGCGCGGTACCAGCCTGCATTCACTGGATGAGGCCCTGTTGCGCGGCATCGCCGAAGATGGCGGTTTGTTTGTGCCGGAAACGCTGCCAATGTTTGAGCTGGAAGATTTCAAGGCAGGCGCATCCTTAGCCGATACAGCGGCGACCGTACTGCGACCCTTCTTTGCAGCTTCATCATTGATTGATAGTCTGGAGCAGATCGCCGCGGAAACTTTTCATTTCCCGATACCGCTGACGAAGCTCGCAACCGATGACGACAACGCCTGGATGCTCGAGTTGTACCACGGGCCCACAGCGGCATTTAAGGACGTAGGCGCCGGTTTTCTCGCTGCCTGTCTTAGCCGGCTGCATACCGGCGACAGGCCTCTCACCATACTGGTGGCGACGTCCGGCGATACGGGCGGCGCTGTTGCGGCGGCATTCAACGAAAGGCCAAACACCCGGGTTGCGGTGTTATTCCCTGAAGGACGAGTCTCCGAACGGCAGGAGAAGCAATTGACGTGCTGGGGCGACAATGTCCTTTCGTTGTCAGTAAAGGGTTCGTTCGACGATTGCCAGGCGATGGTTAAAGCGGCCTTCGCGGATGCCGCTTTGCGTGAGCGTTATCGATTCAGTTCAGCCAACAGCATCAATATCGGGCGCCTGTTGCCACAGAGTATTTACTATGCCCACTCGAGCCTGGAGCATTTTCGAGATACCGGTAGAAAGCCGGGCTACATTATTCCGGTTGGAAATCTGGGTAACTCGCTGGCCTGTATTCTTGCCCGGGATATGGGGCTTCCGGTCGGTGACATAATTCTGGTCAGCAATGCCAATCGGCTCATTCCTGACTATCTAGGCGGTGCCGAGTGGTTGCCACGCGATAGCATCCAGACACTGGCATCTGCGATGGATGTCGGCAATCCGAGCAATATGGAACGCCTGCGGATTTTTCACGGGGACGCGGAGCAACTGAAATCCGTGGTGAGCGCGGTTGCGGTCAATGATGAGCAAATTGAGCAGCAGATGCAGGACGACTGGCGGCGATTGGGATTAGCCACTTGTCCACACACGGCGACGGCAACCTATACGTACCGACACCTGGATTCAGACCGAATGGAAAATGACTGGATCATTGTTGCGACGGCGCACCCGGCCAAATTTGACGGTATTGTCGAGCCGCTGATCGGAGTGTCGATTCCGGTTCCGAACGAACTGGCGTCGGTTCTTGCACGGCCGAATCGCTCCTGTGTCATTGAGGCAAATCTTGACGCGCTGGCTAAAGTGATGGACGCTGAGTTTTCTGTTGACGGCAGCCCGCGCACGAGCGATAAATAGCGCATTGGGGCGGTATTTGGGGTGTCATTGGGGATATGGACTTCCTGCATTATGACTGAGATTTTTTCAGGTTCTGGTTCCGGCATCGTTGTCTTGCCGTTGATTCTGGTGGTGTTGTTGCTGTTGTTCTGGTTTTTCTACCGACGGCGCGGGCATGCGCGGTCGTTTGATGGTGTGGCCGAAGCCATTGCCTTCGAGCGCATCAGCAATTTGATTATACCCAACGCCGATGAAGGCGAGATTCAGATTGACCATCTGTTTCTGACGGCGGAAGGGTTGCTGATTATCGATCTCAAACAGGTCACCGGAGCGGTTTTCGGCAGTGACAAGATGCAGGACTGGACTGTCATCGGCGACAGTCACCGCTATACGTTCGCCAATCCGCAACCGGCTCTCTATGATCGTATTGCCGCCGTTCGGCAGATTGTGCGGCAGGTTCCTGTTGCAGGCCGTATTTTGTTTCTGGACGGTGCTGAGTTCACCAAGGGTGTTCCGGGGCTGGTTTGTGATCTCGACGAACTACTCGCCGAGTTCGGTAGCAGCGACCACGCGGCGGCAAAAGTGAAAATCGAAGCCTTCCGGCCACATTGGGAACTGATCGTTGCCAAGGCCGGCTCAGCCGCACCGCAAAGCGAGGGTCGACGATCACCGACGGTCTGAAATTGGGTGGCCTGGGCTACGCCGATTTCGACGGGAGATTGAAAAACTGAATAGCGTTCTCAGTGGTGGCAACGGCGACGTCAATCTCTGAGTGCCCCATGCATTGAGCGACGACGCGTAATACTTCCTGGAGGTAGTGCGGTTCATTGCGACGTGATTTTGGACGAGGTTTCAGGCTCCGCGGTAACAAATACGGCGCATCCGTTTCCAGCATCAGTCTATTGAGCGGAATCTCGCTGACGATTTCCTGCAATTCGGCCCCGCGGCGCTCGTCGCAAATCCAGCCGGTAATGCCGATATACAATCCCAGTTCCAGATACTCCCGCAGCATGGTCGCCGTGCCGGTAAAGCAGTGCGCGACGCCGTGTGTGATCGTCTGCATTGCCGGGGAGAGGATTGCCATAAAATCATCGTGGGCATCTCGCTGATGCAGAAACACCGGCATATTCGACGCGGCAGCCAGCTCGAGTTGTGCCGCAAAGGCATGCTTTTGTGCGTCGACCGGTGAGAAGTTGCGGAAGTAGTCGAGTCCGCACTCGCCGACCGCAACCACCGGTTCCCGTTTGAGCAGGTCTGCCAGGACCTGATTCACCCGCTGCGAGTATTCACTGGCGTGATGCGGGTGCACGCCCGCTGTTGCGTACATGATGCCTGGGTATTCCTGCGCGAGTTTTAGCGCGTCCAGGCTGCCTTGCTCGCTGCTGCCCGTTATGACGAACTGTTCGATGCCTGCCTTGACAGCGCGCTGGATAACGTCATCCCGGTCGTCGTCGAAACTGTCGTGCGTCAGATTGGCACCTATGTCGATCAGTGGTTCCATTCCAGGTGACCCGATGTTATTTAGGGTGCCAGCGGAAGAGGGCGGCACCCAGCCCCAGAAAGACCACACTCATCGCCAGCAGAGCCAGGATCTGCGGCATGATCTGAGCCAGTCCGGCACCATCAATCATGACCGCGCGGGCCGCATTCAGCACGTGCGTGAGCGGAAATACGGCGGCTACCTGCCGGACCCATTCATCGGCGCCTTCCAGGGAGAACCAGACGCCCGAAAGCATCATCATTGGCCAGGTAACAAGATTTAACAGCCCGCCCGCCAATTCCTCACTGGTCACGCGCGCCGCGATCAACAGCCCCATCGATATCAGTGCGATCGCACCAATTAGGGTGACTAGAAGTAAGAGGAGATAGCTGCCCTCTACTTTAGTATCGAGGAAGAATTTTGTGCCAATAAAGACAAATGTGGTAATCGACAGGATCAGAATCAGTCTTGAAAGGACCTGTGCGATGATGAATTCGATGGCACGCAATGGCGTGGCTCGAAGGCGCTTCAGGAAACCATTCTTCCGATAGCGAACGATGACGTAGCCGACGCCAAACAGGCAGCTGAACATCATGTTCATGCCCAGTATGCCCGGGAGCACCCAGTCGACATATCGAATCGCGTCACCACTGATCTGCCCTTTGCGAATCTTTCCGCCAAAGGACTCCAGTAATGCCAGTTCTGCAAAATAGCCCTTGGGCGAGTCCGGATTAACCCAGTATTGCGGAGCATCCTCAAGTTGCACCAGCAGGTCCAGCTGATGTCGACCCACTTTGCGAAAGCCGGCTGCTTCGTCGCTGATGACGACAAACTCCATATAGCGAGTTTGCAGAAACGGGTGCGAGGATTCGTCAATCGTCTCCGCTTGCTGCAGGATTCCAATAGTGTATTCGGGTCGATCGCCACCACCAAAAATAAATGACAGGCCGAAAACCAGTACCACCGGCATGATGATATTCCAGCCCAAAGAGGAGCGATCACGGACGAACTCGATATTGCGGGCACGGAAAATGGCGAATATTCGATTAAACATTCAGGAATTCGCTACGCGCGCAGCGAGTGCCCGGTGAGATCCAGAAACAGATCTTCCAGGTTACGTTGTCTGATTATCAATCGGTTGAGTCCGTGCACCTGCGGTGCCAGGTCCTGCAGAGTCTGGTTAACATCATCAGTCTCAATTTCGATAATACCCTGCGCCTCAAGAATACGATGCTCCAGATTGCTGAGGTCTCCGCTGACGTCGTCCAGCGGCAGTTCGATGACCACATGGCGATACTGTTCACGCAACAGTTTGTCGGGATTCCCCTGAGCAATGATTTTGCCGCTCTCCATGATGGCGATCTCATCACATAAAATCTGTGCTTCGTCCATGTAATGCGTGGTCAGGATAATGGTTGTTCCTTCGGCACGAATTCGCAACACCAGATCCCAAAAATTTCTTCTGGCCTGCGGGTCCAGACCGGTGGTCGGCTCGTCGAGAAACACGAGTCGCGGTCTGTTTACCAAAGCGACGGCGAGCAGCAGGCGCTGTCTTTGGCCGCCGGAAAGCTTGCGGTTGTCCCGCTTGAGCAGCTCGCCGAGTGAGCATTCTTCGATAATGTGATCGAGATCAGCTTTGCGGTCGTACAAAGTCTGAAACATGTCCAGTGTCTCGCGTACCGTCAGGAAATCCTGTAGCGCCGTATTCTGAAACTGGATGCCTGCTTCCTGACGGAACCTCGCTCCGGCGGGTTCGCCAAAATACCAGACCTCGCCGGAGCTGGCGGGCGTTACACCCTCCATAATTTCGACGGTGGTCGTTTTACCTGCACCGTTGGGTCCGAGCAAGCCGAAGCAAATGCCCTGACGGACCTCGAAGCTGACATCGTTCACAGCGACTACGTCAGGATAGTGTTTGACCAGATGTCGGGCTTCCAGCGCTAATTGCATCGAATGGTTGGGAAATAAGGTGGCGGACTGTGAAAGCGTAAGACTACGCAATGCCGCGGGGCAGGGATAGCCCTGTCAAAAACGCTCGATTGTCGGCATTGCAACCATTTGTTTCCGACAGGTATCAAAGTAGTACATATCTCCTGAGGAAGCTTCCATGCCTGACATTTCCGCTCTTCGAACTCTGACATATGCGCTGGCCGGGTTGTTGGTGCTTGCGCCGGCCTATGGTTTCAACGTCAACCAGAGCGTTAGTCTGCCGGCGGACAGTACCTCAGACGGTGCGTCTTCGATCAACGGCAGCGTTTCAGTGGGTACCAATGCCGTCGTTAACGGCTCTCTCAGTACGGTCAACGGTTCCATTCGTGTCGCCGACAATGTCCGCCTGCAAGATGCGGAAACCGTGAATGGTGCGGTTCGATTCGGTAACGATGTAACGGCGACCGAAGTCAACAGCGTTAACGGCACCATCTATATTGGTGAGCGCGGCAACATAAGTGGTGAGGTTTCCGTCGTCAACGGCAGGATTCACATCGACCCAGGCAGTACGGTAGGCGGCGACGTCAGCAATGTGAATGGTGAAATTGAGGTTGAAGGGTCCGCCATAGGCGGGGATATTTCGACCGTTAGCGGCGATGTGCTGCTGACGGGAAAATCGGTTCTGAACGGCGACTTGATCATCGAAAAGCCGAGTGGATGGAATTGGGGCCGCGAGCGACGAAAACCACGAATCGTTATTGGGCCCGGGTCAATCGTCGTTGGCACCATTAAGGCGGAACAGAAAATCGAGCTCTTTATCAGCGATTCAGCCGAGGTCGGTGGCGTCAGTGGCGAAGCCAGCATGGAAGAAGCTATTCGCTTTAGCGGCGCGCATCCGTAAAATAGGTGCTGTGCATGGCGCAGCCCCTCAATTACCCCTGTTTCCCGATGAATCCGTTGGGACCAAAAAGCCCGGTGATCTGCCGGGCTTTTCCGTGCGCCGCAGCAACCGGGCGCGTCGCCTGTCGATCAAAGTATTTCCGCGCGGTCGAGTAGAGGTCGTCGTGCCGCGGCACGCCGGTGCCCGGGCGGTAGAAGAGTTTGTCAATGACAACACGGCCTGGATCAACAAGGCCCTGGCATCATTTGCGCTCGACTATGAGCCGGAGACATTCGCATTGCCAGCAAAAATAATTCTGCCGGGAATTGGCAGAAGCGTGGTGGTGGCGTACCGGCCCGATCCGAAGTTGAAATCGGTTCGATATCGAGAGAGCGGTGATACCGTGGTCGTCTATGGACCGGTGGAGGATGAGGCGCAATGCGTCAAAGCGCTGCGTCGCTGGCTGGCCGCGGTGGCGCGCCGGGAACTGGTGCCGCAACTTCGACAGTTGTCATTGCAATACAATTTGCCGTATAAAAAAACCCAGATTCGTGCGCAACGGACCTGTTGGGGCAGTCGCAGTAGCACCGGGACGATCAGTATCAATCTATGCTTGTTGTTCGTTAAACCGCCGGTCGTGCGGTACCTGATGGTTCACGAACTGAGCCACGGCCGACACATGAATCATTCTCGTTCTTTTTGGGCGCTGGTTGCCAAACTGGAGCCGGGCTATCGACAGCTGGATAAAGTGCTGGGAGATTCCTGGCGTTGTGTCCCGGGGTGGTTCGGAATTTACTAGCCCTGATCAAGTAATTCGCGCAAATTTATGGTCGCGGCATTCGCGCGAGCCAGGTAGTTCGACATGACCAATGAATGGTTTGCAAACAGCCCAAAGCCGCTGCCATTGAGAATAATCGGAGAATGCAGTGGTTCCAGGCCGGCTTCCAGTTCGCGAATAATCTGGCGAACACTGGCACGCGCATTCTTGTCGTCAAGGACCTGTGCGAAATCCAGTTCGACGGCACGAAAAAAGTGGACCAGTGCCCAGGCGGTACCACGGGCTTCAAAAAACACGTCATCGATCTCGAACCACGATGTTTTTCCGCCAACACGATCTGGCATTGTCCTGTTTGCTTCGGCCGCTGCCTCGCCCGCAAGATCCGTATTGACCACAGAGGTCGCCACACTGTCACCCAGACGGCGCGTTAGACTTCCCAGTCGCTTCTCCACCTGTGCCAGCCATTCACGGAGGTTATCGGCGCGCGCGAAGAACAGAGCTTCAGGGCTGCTTAACCCGCCCAGTCGATCTCTATACCGAACAAAACCTTCAATACCTTCCCGGTAACGAGATTCCGTCGGCGGCAATATCCAGGAATCGCTGTCGAAAAAGAACTTCGGTTCGGCGATGGCTACATCGGTGTCTTCGCGCGACTGCGATTGACTGCGGCTGTAATCGTTACGAATGACCCTGGCAAGGTCGCGGATTTGCTGTAAGACACCAAATTCCCAGTTGGGTATATTGTCGAGAAAAACACTCGGTGGCATTTTGTCATTCGTCAGGTAGCCGCCCGGTTTGTCCAGCAGGGTCTCCGTGACCCGAATGAGTGTATCAATGGTCGCATAGCCCACGACATTGCGCTGCCCCTGCGCCGATTGATTTACCCAGAAAAGATCCGGCGTGCGGGACCAGTACCAGCCAACGAACAGCATGAAAAATAACACCGTCCCTACAGCATAGCTGCCGACTGTCAGCCAACGGGGTCTTTCCGGCAGGCTGATATTCTTAAGCGGATTCCACATGGGGATCGGCTCCTGCAAGTTGACGGAGTACGTAGTGCAGAATACCGCCGTGCTCGAAATAATCGCGCTCTTTCGGTGTGTCAATGCGGATCAGTGCTGTGAAATTCTTCGTGCTGCCGTCATCGGCTGTTGCGGTGACTTCAACCGACTTGTTTTGTGGATCAGACTGGCCGCGAATGTCGTAGCTTTCCTTGCCGGTTAATCCCAGCGTTTCCGCATTTTCGCCATCCATGAATTGCAGTGGCAAGACGCCCATGCCGATCAGATTGGAACGATGAATACGTTCATAGCTGCTGACAATAACCGCTTTGACGCCGAGCAGGAGAGTTCCCTTCGCGGCCCAGTCACGTGACGATCCGGTGCCGTATTCGCTGCCACCTATGACGATGAGTGGTGTGCCGGCTGCACGGTATTGGACAGAAGCAGCATAAATTGACATCTGCTCATCACTGGGTTGATAGCGGGTCCAGCCGCCTTCGGTTCCCGGTGCCAGCAAATTGCGCAAGCGGATATTGGCGAACGTGCCACGCATCATAACTTCGTGGTTGCCTCGTCTCGATCCATAGGAATTAAAATCCTTTTTATCGACGCCCAGGTCACGCAGGTATTCGGCCGCGGGACCGTCTGCGGCAATGTTGCCTGCCGGTGAAATGTGGTCTGTGGTAACGGAATCACCAAGCAAAGCCAGGACGCGGGCACCTTCAATTTCGCTGACCGCTGCGGTCGCCAGCGTCATGCCCTCGAAGTAGGGTGGATGTTTGACGTAGGTCGAAGCAGGATCCCAGGCATAATTCTCGCCGTCGGGGACCTCCAGGCTATTCCAGTTCTCATCGCCGCTAAAGACACCGGCATAGCTCGACTGAAACATGCTCGAATCAATATCATTGGCGATCATTTCATGGATTTCTTTCTGACTGGGCCACAGATCCCGCAAGAAAATTGGGTTGCCGTCCGCATCGTTACCAAGCGGGTCGTCATACATATTGAAATCCAGCGTGCCCGCTAACGCATAGGCGACCACAAGCGGGGGTGAAGCGAGGAAATTCATCTGTACCAGCGGGTGAATGCGACCTTCAAAGTTCCTGTTTCCAGAAAGGACACTGCAGCCAACAATATCGTTGTCCAGCACAGCGGCCGATACTTCTTCTCTCAGCGGGCCGGAATTTCCGATGCAGGTCGTACAGCCATAGCCGACCGAATAAAACCCGACGGCCTCAAGATCTTCGAGCAGCTCGGCTTTTTCGAGATAGTCCGTCACCACTTTGGAGCCGGGCGCGAGACTGGTCTTAACCCACGGCTTGGACATCAGTCCCTTGTTCCGTGCATTTCGGGCCACCAGACCAGCGGCAATCATGACGGCAGGATTCGAGGTGTTCGTGCAACTTGTAATGGCGGCGATTAACACTGCGCCATCCTTGATTTCAACCTCTTCACTGTCGATGCTGGTGATCGCTGAACCGCCCGCTTCACGATCAGCGGTGGCTTTCTCCAGGTGACCGCGAAATATGCTATCGGCGACTTTGAGCCCAATGCGGTCCTGCGGGCGTTTTGGCCCCGAGATGCACGGCTCTACCGTACCCATGTCCAGTTCCAGCGTGTCGCTGTAATCCGCGTCAGCATCGTCATCGTTGCGCCACAGACCCTGCTCTTTTGCGTAGGCCTCAATGAGTTTGATGTGATCCTCGTCGCGGCCCGACAATTCAAGATAGCGAATCGTTTCGGCATCAATGGGGAATATGGCGCAGGTGCTACCGAACTCCGGCGACATATTACTGAGTGTAGCCCGATCCGATACCGGCATGCCGTTCAGCCCGTCGCCAAAGAATTCGACAAACTTGCCAACCACACCGCGTTCCCGAAGCATTTCGGTGACGGTCAGAACCAGATCGGTCGCCGTTGTTCCTTCACGGAGCTCACCGGTCAATTTGAATCCGACCACCTGGGGTATCAGCATGGTGATGGCCTGCCCAAGCATGGCCGCTTCTGCTTCGATTCCACCGACGCCCCAGCCGAGGATGCCCAAGGCATTAATCATCGTCGTATGGGAGTCCGTGCCTACCACCGTGTCCGGGTAAGCGTGGTGCTGGCCATTGATTTCAGTGTCGAACACAACCCGGCCAAGATATTCGAGGTTTACCTGGTGAACGATGCCGGTGTTCGGTGGCACGACACGAAAATTCTCGAACGCATCCTGACCCCAGCGCAGGAATGAGTAGCGCTCCTTGTTGCGGCGGAATTCAATTCTGGTGTTCAGGTCCAACGCATCTGCGCTGCCGTAGTGGTCGACCTGGACGGAATGGTCAATCACAAGTTCGGCAGGCGACAAAGGATTGATGCTGTCCGCGGAGCCGCCAAGACTGATGACCGCATCGCGCATCGCTGCAAGATCGACCACCGCCGGTACGCCGGTGAAATCCTGCAAAATGACACGTCCGGGCGTGAAGGATATTTCAGTGCTCGGGGCTGCTTTCGGATCCCAGTTGGCGAGCGCGAGAATATCTTCACGTGTCACATCCCGGCCGTCCTCATGCCGCAGCAGGTTTTCGAGCAAGATCTTGAGCGAGTAGGGCAGTCGGGCAACGTGACCTTCCTTGATGGCATCCAGTCGATATATTTCGTTTTTCTGGCCGCCAAGCTCTAGCGTTGAATGAGCGCCGAAGCTGTCCTTCATATTTTTTCTCCGGAAATGTGCAATGAGTATCACTCGCCAGGGCTGTTCTGGCGGGGCCGGCATTATAGCCGATGCCGACGACGAATGGACTATTTGCGCCGTCTGCGAATGAATCAGACCACGTCTTTGAACTTTGATTCCCGGCCCGTTACCTGTTCGATTACGCCCCCGCCCAGGCAGCGTTCGTCCGTATAGAACACGGCGTACTGACCGGGTGCTACCGACCGTTGGTCCACCTCAAAAATGACCTCGTAGCGGTCGGCGTCGATGCGCAGCAGGCAACAGCTTTGATCTGTTTGGCGGTAGCGAATCTTTGCCTGGCACGAAATGCCCTGGGCGGCGTCCAGACCTTCCGGTGGCGCGCCGATCCAGGAAATCGGACCAGTTTCAATGCGGTCACTGTACATACGCGGATGGTCACCCTGAACAACGATCAGCGTGTTGCTCTCAAGGTTCTTGTCGACGACATACCATGGCTCCTCACCGGCATTGCGTAAGCCGCCGATGCCGAGTCCCTGTCGCTGCCCCAGCGTGTAATACATCAGCCCCGTGTGTTCGCCGACGATTTGCCCGGCGAGCGTCCTGATTGGCCCGGGGTTGGCGGGTAAAAAGGTCGCCAGAAACTCGCGGAACGGTCGTTCGCCAATGAAGCAAATGCCCGTGCTGTCTTTCTTGTCATGGGTGGCAAGGCCGTGCTCACGAGCGATGCGACGTACTTCCTGCTTCTGTAATTCGCCCAATGGGAAAACGGTCTCACTGAAAGCCGCCGACGACACGGCATGCAGAAAATAGCTCTGATCCTTGTTCTTGTCCGTCGCTTTCAGAAGATACGTCTCATCGTCATCCGTGCGGACACGGGCGTAATGTCCGGTTGCAATCAAACTGCCACCGAGTCGCCCGGCGTATTCGCGGAAAACGCCGAACTTGATTTCACGATTGCACAATACGTCCGGATTGGGGGTCCGTCCGGCACTGTATTCCTCAAGAAAATACTTGAACACGCGATCCCGGTATTGTTGTGCAAAATTGACATGGTGTAGCGGTATCTGTAGCTGCTCGCATACCTCACGGGCGTCCTGCAGATCGCGGGCCGCGGTGCAATAACCGTCATCATCTTCCCAGTTGGTCATGTGCAATGCCTGCACATCGGCGCCGTGCTGTTTGAGAAGTAACGCGGCAACGGCCGAGTCAACGCCACCGGACAGGCCGAGAATGACGCGGCGGCCATGCAGACTATGCTGGGAGAGGGTCATAAGACGCCGGATTTTACCATCCAAACCGTCGTTCGGGGGATTTCCGACAGGCTAGACGAGGGCCGCGGTGGCGAGTACCGCCTGCACGTTTTTTTGCAGGGGCAGCATCTGGGCCAGCAGACCGGGCGACTGTCTTTGGCCCGCTTTGTAGTCCTCGATGCACCGCATCACGACGGGCGTGCGCCAGTCTCGTGCACGACGCCGCAAATCAGAAATGCTATACCAGTGTACGGCGTGGATGCCGTCATCCAGCGCCTGAGTATGATGCTGCTGTACCAGCGTGCCGGTATAGATGATGCGTAAAAACTGCTGCCTGGTTTGCGGATGAATCCACAAATAGGTTCCGAGCAGGGCACGGATCGAAATTTCGCAAGCGGTTTCTTCAAGCGTTTCACGAACGACCGCCTGTTCCGGTGACTCTCCGGCTTCAATGTGTCCGCCGGGTTGGGTAATGACCACCACGCCGGTCGATGTTTCTTCCACAATCAGGAAGCGCCCATCCTGCTCAACCAGGGCGGATACTGTCAGATCAGTAGGGAACACGACGGTTGAATCAAATGCCAAGCTGGCGAAATTCGATCTCAACTTCGCTGGCCAGCCAGATTTCGTCAAACATCTTGCCATACATTTTGGCCACCGCGGGTTCGTAGGTATCGACGATGCCTTCCCAGCGGCTGGCGTCCAGCCGATATACCAATGCGGTCTCGTCAGCAATGCAGAACGCTTCGGGATGAGTACGAAGATCCTCCCGTACGTGCCGAAATTCGATGTAAGTATTGAGCCGACGACCTAAATGGACCAGGTTGTTGCCGGTTTTAATGGCGCGAGACGGATTCGCGATCAGGACCCGGATTCGTGCATATGATTGCGATAGCACGAGGTGTTGGACGATTTCCAGGAAATCCGGATCATCGTAGATGCCAGACTCAAGATCATGGGTAAATATGGAGAGCCTGCGGCTCGCGGCGCTGGCCATATCGATAGCAGCAAGGCGCATTTCTTCTTGCGTCGAAATGACCCATCGCCGACCTTTTTTTCGAGCTGCTTCCATTCTCTACCGTTCACGTTTTCATGCCAGCAATGACCGACACCGTTTGCTGATTGCTTCGGCTGCGCCAATGTTACCTTTTGGTCAGGTACCGAGGTTGCCAACTGCGTCACGGTTTTGCGGTCCAGCGCTATGCCGGCCGGCGCCTCATCCCGGTTTCTCAGAGGTCGAAAGCACCGTTTTGGCACAACCACAGCAGTAGCTCGTGATTTTCCGGCGTCGCCATCGCAGATTGCAGCATTGCGGCCGACAGAGCGCGGTCTTTACAGGCTTCCTGCACCAGCGGTAAACCGGCAACCGAAATACTCAGTCGAGAGCCGTTGCTGAACACCAGCAGGTCAGTGGTCGATTCGTACCAGGCCAGGCGCGCCATGCCGTGAATCGCCACGCCGTCACCAGCAGCCATCTCCTGCAGTAATCGGGAGGCAGTGTCTCTCTCGATGCCGGTCGGCGTCAGCCACGACTTCAGGCCTGTCACGCTCAACCCAAGTGCGCTTGCGATCTGTGCATCACTGTGGCGATCCTGGTCGACCAGTGTGGCCCGGGCTCTCTGAACCGCTTGCGGCCCGATCATGCCGGGCTGCGCCTCCACCACGCTTAAATCAGGGTCTTGATAGAAAGCCTCCCTCGATAGTGATGTCGATGCCGCCGCCTCGAGGTGGGCAAGGAGGTCCTCGCGCGTCGGCGCCCGCATGCCGATGGAGTAGGTGACACAATTGATCTCGGCGATGCCCCAATGCGGGACGCCGGGCGGCAAATAGAGAACGTCCCGGTAGTTTGCAAGAATTGGACAATCGTCGCTGAATTCCTGCAACAGCTTGAGCGCCTTATGGCTCGGGTCAGGCGGGACCGACCCCGGTTCTGACAAGCGCCAGGTGCGCCGGCCCTCGCCCTGGCACAAGAACACGTCGTAATTGTCGAGGTGAGGGCCGACACTGCCACCGGGAGCGGCGAAACTCACCATCAGATCGTCGCTGCGCCAGTCCGGTATGAAATTAACGAGTTCGAACCAGGCACGAAAATCAGGCAAATGCTTTTCGACATCCTGGATCAGCAAGGTCCAGTCCTGGCGAGGTAATTGTTCCAGTTCCAGGCTGGCAAACGGGCCGTGTTCAACGCGATAAGAAAGCTTGTCTCCATCGCGTTCCGTAAAGACGAGACGTGATTCCACGTCCTCCTGCATTGCGAGCCAGCCCATTTCATCGGCTGTGAGTGCGGGTAAGTCGCCGCAATTCGTGCCTGACAGGCACAGTGGAAATTTCTGCCAGTGTTGCTCGAGAAATTGCGACGGGCTTAGCGATCCAAGAAAATTCACGCCATGGCCGGGTTATCAGATGTCGCGCCTTGCGAGCTGGGCGGCAATCCCGGTATAGGTCGCGGGTGTGAGGTCTAACAGGCGTTGACGCGCGTCATCCGGAATATCCAGTGTCTCGATAAAGTCATGCAGGCGCTCGCGCGTAATCGCCTGGCCGCGCGTCAGTGATTTCAGCTTCTCGTAGGGTTCGGGCACCCCATAGCGTCGCATCACAGTCTGAATCGCTTCACCGAGCACCTCCCAGCTGTCATCGATGTCGCGGGCGATGACCTGGCTATTGACCTGCAACTTGTTCAAACCGCTCAACAACGATTGCATGGCGATGACAGAGTAGCCGACGGCGACGCCGTAGTTTCGCAGCACCGTCGAATCGGTCAGGTCACGCTGCCAACGCGATACAGGCAGCTTGAGCGCGAAGTGATCGAGAAGCGCATTGGCCATCCCCAAATTGCCCTCCGCGTTTTCAAAGTCGATGGGATTTACCTTGTGCGGCATCGTGGAAGAGCCTACCTCATCCCTGGCAACCTGCTGGGTGAAGAACCCGAGCGAGATGTAACTCCAGATATCGCGGCACAAATCGAGCATCACCGTGTTATAGCGAATCAACGCATGCGAATAGTCTGCGATCCAGTCGTGCGGCTCTATCTGCGTGGTATGCAGGTTTGGCTCCAGACCCAGCGACTCAATGAAGCTGCTACTGACGGCGGGCCAGTCGCAGTCCGGATAGGCGGCGACGTGGGCATTGAAGTTACCCACCGCGCCATTGAACTTGCCTCGCAGTGGAACGATGGAAAAGCGATCTCGCGCGGTAGTCAGGCGTACCAGGGTATTCGCAAGCTCCTTGCCCACGGTCGTGGGGCTGGCGGCCTGGCCGTGGGTGCGGCCGAGCATCGCGATCTCGGCATAGTCGATGGCCATGCTGCGCAGTTTTACGTGCAAGTCCCGCATCATGGGCAGTAAAACGCCATCTCGGCCCTGCCGCAGCATCAATGCATAGGCGAGGTTGTTAATGTCTTCGGAGGTGCAGGCAAAATGGATAAAATCGCTTATATTTCCTGCATCGCTGCCGCAGCCGATTCGTTCGCGTAGATAATACTCAACCGCCTTCACGTCGTGATTGGTACGCGCCTCGATATCCTTGATGCGTTGCGCTGCGTCTGTCGAAAAGTTATCGACGACTTTGTTCAATTCGGATTTCATGACCGAGTTGAACGGTTTCAATTCAGGGATGCAGGGTTCATCGGCCAGTCGCTGCAGCCAGCGAACCTCAACCAGTACGCGAAAGCGAATGAGTCCGTATTCGCTGAAAATGTCACGAAGACTGCTCACCTTCTCGGCATAGCGTCCGTCAGCGGGGGATAGTGCTCGGAGGCGGTTCAGTTGCATAGGGCTAGACTTGGTCTCGCAAAGGGCGAATCATACACCATTGATTTTGGATTCACTGGGATGGCGAGGCGAATCAGTTCGCTCGGAGTAAGCGTAAAAATGAATGACAAGGCATACCGTTTGGAAAGCGACAGCATGGGGGAACTCAAGGTGCCGGAGGATGCGTTATGGGGCGCGCAGACGCAACGGGCGGTTGAGAATTTCCCGATCAGTGGCATCCCTCTGCCACGACAATTTGTTGCGGCGCTGGGTCTGGTGAAATGGGCCGCCGCCGGTGCAAATTCCGAGTTGGGACTGATGAAACCGGACAAGGCAGGTGCCATTCAGAAGGTGGCGCTCGCTGTCATGCAAGGCGAGTACGACGAGCATTTTCCGATCGATGTTTTTCAGACCGGCTCTGGCACCAGTTCGAATATGAATGCCAATGAAGTCATCGCCAAACTGGCGACCCAGGTGCTGGGTGCGAAAGTGCACCCCAATGATGACGTCAACATGAGTCAGAGCAGCAATGATGTAATCCCTACCTGCGTACACGTGAGTTCGGCACTTGGTATCCATGAGAAACTTCTGCCCGCACTGGCACACCTCAGTGCGGTTCTGGAAAAGAAAGCCGCGGAGACCAGGAATACGGTGAAGAACGGTCGCACTCACCTTATGGATGCCATGCCGATTACGATAGGGCAGGAACTCGATGGCTGGCGATCGCAGATTGAGCATGCCATGCAGCGGCTCAACGACACCATGAAGCGCCTGACCGGACTGGCACAGGGCGGTACCGCAGTCGGCACTGGCATCAATGCGCACCCGAAATTCGGTCCGAAGGTGGCGGTTCTCATTCGTGAATTCACGCAGGTGAATTTTTCGCAGGCGGATTCATTGTTTGAAGCGCTGAGCACGCAGGATACGGCGGTCGAGGCGTCCGGTCAGTTGCGCGTTCTGGCGGTGAGCCTGATGAAGATTGCCAACGATCTGCGCTGGATGAATTCCGGGCCACTGGCGGGAATCGGCGAGATTGAGTTGCCTGCTTTGCAGCCGGGGTCGAGCATCATGCCCGGCAAGATAAATCCGGTGATCCCGGAAGCCGTCGCCATGGTGGCGGCACAGGTTATTGGCAATGACGCGACTATTACCGTTGCCGGTCAATCCGGAAATTTTCAGTTAAACGTCATGCTGCCGGTGGTTGCACTGAATCTGTTGCAAAGCATTGAAATACTGTCGAATGCGGCCGTCGCCCTTGCGGATAGCGCCATTGCGGGATTCACGGTCAACCAGGAAAACCTTGACAGTGCACTGGAACGGAACCCGATTTTGGTCACGGCGTTAAATCCCGTCATTGGTTATGAAAAAGGAGCAAAAATTGCAAAAACGGCGTATGCGGAAGGTCGGGCCGTTAAGGATGTCGCGCGGGAACTGACAGACCTCGATGACGATGAGCTTGATCGCTTGCTCGATCCGACCGCTTTAACCGAAGGCGGAATCAAGCACTGAAAGTGTCGACCTCCGTATTTGAGCTTGTTGCCACCGAGATTCGTGAGCGCCTCGCCGCAACGGCTATGGAGGACGATCCGGGCGGTGTACACCTTGATACGCTGGCGCGGGACTGGCCAACCGGACTTCGACAGCGTTTAACCGCCAGTTTGAAACCGGCAGGGGTCCTGATACCGATTATTGACCGGCCTGAGGGACTATCCGTTCTGCTGACTCGCCGCGCGGCAGAACTGAAACACCATGCCGGGCAGGTCAGCTTTCCGGGTGGGCGTATGGAACCGACTGATCGTGACATCCAGCATACGGCGCTACGTGAAACTCATGAAGAGGTCGGCATTCACCCCGAAAAGGTGCAGGTACTGGGATATTTGCCGCCGATGCCGACCATTACCGGATTTGCCGTAACGCCCATCGTCGGTCTGCTCGAAAGCGATGTCACGGTCACGATTGATGTGGCCGAGGTCGAACGGGCATTTGAGGTGCCACTGGGTTTTCTACTCAATCCGGTGAACCAGCAGATGAGTGAGCGTGAGTTTGAAGGGGTCAAAATACCGCTCGCTGAATTCCATTTTGGGGGCGAGAGAATCTGGGGTGCCACGGCATCGATGGTCATTGCTCTTCGACAATATTTAATAGAGTAAACAAGTTGTTATGACAGATATCAATAAATTGCTTGAAGTAATGGCGCAGCTGCGTGAGCCGGAAACCGGCTGTCCTTGGGATCTGGAACAGAACTTCGCCAGCATCGCTCCGTACACCATTGAAGAGGCGTACGAGGTAGCCGATGCCATTGCCCGTGATGATCGGGAGGACTTACGCGATGAGCTTGGTGACTTGCTCTTCCAGGTGGTTTTTCATGCCCGAATGGCGGAGGAGGCCGGAGATTTTGATTTTTCCGCCGTGGTCGGTGCCATCTGCGACAAAATGGTGCGGCGCCACCCGCATGTATTTGGCAATCAGGATCAGCGCAGCCGTGGTGCCGTTGAGGGTAGTTGGGAGCATATCAAGGCGACTGAACGTGCCGGAAAGAAAAAAGCCGGTAGCAGCAGTGCCCTGGATGGCGTTGCCACCAACCTGCCGTCCCTCAAACGTGCCGAAAAGCTGGGCCAGAGGGCGTCGCGGGCCGGATTCGACTGGCCCGACATCAAGGGTGTTCATGCCAAGATTCACGAGGAATATGAAGAACTGGAGGAGGCCTGCCGCGAGCAGCAGCCTGAGGCGATCTTTGAAGAATTTGGAGACCTGCTGTTTGCGGTCGTCAATCTGGCCCGGCATCTGAACCTCGACCCGGAGCAGGCTTTGAGCAGTGCCAGCCGCAAATTCGAGCGACGTTTTCGTGGCGTGGAGAAAGCAGCTCTGGCACAAAAGACTCCGCTGGAGTCACTGGATATCGATGCACTGGAGGCCTTGTGGCAGGCCCAAAAGAACCGGGTTCAACAGGCGGGCCGTTCATAAGCCGTTCAGTTTCATAAGAAAAACATCTTTTCGCATTCAGCCAGGGTTCATTGGCAAGGTCTAAGATCCGTATCAGGTTCAGGGAAACGCTTTGAATCAGTGCGAAAACACGGAGAAAGACCATGAAGACGAACGCCAGGATGACCACTGTTTTGGGATTGGCCACCATTGTCCTGTCTTTGACGGCGACGACAGCGCAGGCTGACAATGGATACGGCTCAGGTAATACTCGTGCGGCCAATGGCAGATACGATTATGCGCGCGTGCTGAGTGCCGAACCGGTCATTCGTTACGTCACGGTAACGACACCAGTCAAGGAGTGTTGGGAAGAGACACGCCAATACACCGTGGAGCGTCGGCCCAATACGCTGGGCGGCACATTGCTGGGAGCCGTCGTTGGCGGTGTCGTCGGACACCAGTTTGGCAGCGGTAGTGGTCGTCGTCTCGCAACCGCCGCCGGTGCGGTCATCGGCGCGAGTGTCGGGGACAGCGTGGCTCGCAAGCGAGCCTATTCGAGAGGTTACTACGGCAGTACACGGTATTCTGAGCCGGTCCAACGCTGTGAAACAAGCTATCAAACCCGTGAGGAAGAACGCATCGACGGTTATCGCGTGGTCTACAAATACAATGGCCAGAAGTACGCAACCCGGCTGCCACAGAATCCGGGTCGACGCATTCGCATCAGGGTCGATGTACGACCGGCCGTCTGACTTGGGCTGAACAGAGGATGCCGGGCCGATTGTGATCTGTCACGTTGCAATCGGCCCTTCGGCATACCACACTTGCAGCACGAGACATTTCTTATATCGACGGTTTGAACAGGGCAGGAATTCCAGATGCAACGAAGGCTGCAAATATTGATGGTTTCATTCGGACTGCTGGCTGCTCTGCCGCTATATGCCAGCGGACTGCCATCAGGCCAGATAGCGACCATTGAGGCGTCATCGTGGAGTGACCGCAATGATCCCGCCCCTGAATATCGAATCACTCAAAGCGACGGCGTTTCGCTGAGCCAGGCGGTCGAGCAGGTGCGTCGACAGTACAAAGGTCGAATCGTCAGTGCCGAAACCAGGCGCAGTGGCAAGCGCGAGGTTCATCACATCAAGGTGCTCACCGAGGGTGGCAAGGTTAAAACCGTCCAGGTCCGGGGTCGTCGTCTCGATCCCAAGGGATAAATCATGCGTTTACTGGTTATTGAAGACGACTCGACTCTGCGAGAATCGCTTTGCGCCCAACTGACCACCGCCGGATTTGGCGTGGAACAGGCAGCCGACGGTCGGGAAGGACTTTATTTTGCCTGCGAGTATCCCATTGATCTGGCCATCATCGATCTGGGGCTGCCGGAAATATCGGGTCTGGACGTCATCAAGGAATTGCGCGCCAAAGGCAAGACCTATCCTGTTTTGATTCTCACGGCGCGAGATCGCTGGGAGGATAAGGTGGACGGGCTTAGCGCCGGTGCTGACGACTATGTCGTCAAACCATTCCACTTTGAGGAGGTGTCGGCGCGCGTCAATGCTTTGTTGAGACGCAGCGGCGGTTGGGCGACCTCTGTGTTCCATGCCGGTCCGGTATCGCTGGACACCGCTCGGCAGGAACTGAAAGTACATGACACCGCGATCGATCTGACCAGCTATGAATACCGGATTATCGAGCACTTGATGATGCGCGCCGGAGAGGTCATTTCCAAAACCGAATTGACCGATCGTCTCTACGATCAGGATTTTGAACGCGACAGCAACGTCATTGAAGTATTCATCGGTCGCTTGCGCAAGAAGATGGATCCGGATAATTCCTTCAAACCCATTGAAACACTGCGCGGCCGTGGCTATCGATTCGCGCTTGAGCGCAGCCAGGGCGAATAGGCTCACGCAAGGTGTCCTCGCTTAGTGCTCGATTGTTGCTCGCCGTCAGCCTGTTATTGCTGGTCTTCTTTGGCGCCACCATTGTTGTGCTTGAGCTCGCATTTCGGAACGCCGGCGAACATTCGCAACAGCATATCCTTGATGGCCAACTGATGGCGTTGCTGGGTGCCGCCGAACCCAACGATGCCGGCGAGCTAATCATGCCGCCCGATCTTCCGGAGCCGCGATTTGGCACCATCGGCTCCGGCCTTTATGCCGTGTTACTGGATAACGGCGGTGAGCCAGTCTGGGAGTCCCGTTCTTCGCTGGGTCTCACCGTACCGTTTCGACCAACACCGGAACCCGGGGTACGCTCGTTTTCGCGAATAGAAATGACGGACGGCACCCCCCTGATGGCGCTTAGCCTGTCGGTGGAATGGGAATTGGCTAATGGCGACTTGCGACCGTACACCTTCAACGTTGCCGAAAGTCTGGATTCGTTTAATGCGCAAATCAGCCTTTTTCGGCGACAGTTGTTTGGCTGGTTCGCGGCCGTTGCCCTGATCATGTTGCTGGCCATTTCGCTGGTCATGCGGGGTATTTTGCGTCCGCTGCGGCAGATTGAGGAGGAAATTGGTGAAATCGAGAATGGTTCGCGGTCAGCGCTGACGGAGAATCTGCCCACGGAACTCAACCGGGTCGCACTAAATATGAATTTGCTGATTGGCAGCGAGCGCGGCCGCTCCGAACGCTATCGGCACACGCTGGACAATCTCGCACACAGTCTGAAAACACCGCTTGCGGCCATGCGTGCCGTGCTGTCGGAGCAGAAGGGCAATGATCTCACGGACAAAATTGAGCCGCAGATCGAGCGGATGAACGACATTGTCCGCTATCAACTGCGCAAGCCGGCGTCACTGGTTGGGGATTCTCTGGGAATTGCGAAGGTCGCCGTCGAAGAGCAACTGCAACGGCTGATCGATGGGCTGGGAAAAGTTTATAAAGACAAGAGTCCGAGGATAACTTTTTCCGTGGATCCGGAAGCGGTGTTTCGTGGCGATACCGGTGACTTCCTTGAACTGTGCGGCAACTTGCTCGACAACGCCTGCAAATGGTGTGAGTCAAGGGTCGATATTGAGGTGCTCCCATACGCGGGCGGAGGTATGCGATTTTCGGTCAGTGACGACGGTCCGGGCATACCGGAGGAAGTCGCCGAGCTGCTGCTTGAGCGTGGCATGCGGCTCGATGAGTCCGCGCCCGGTCATGGCATCGGCCTGGCGGTGGTGAAGGAAATTGCCGCCTCGTATGGCGGCGAGGTGTCGATCAGGCCCTCAACATTTGGGGGTGCCCGCATCAGCGTCACGCTGCCGGCGAGTTCCCCGTGAATGACGGAGAATTTCCGGGCTGCTTTCTAATTCTGAACGTTTATGAGTAAACTACCTGTGACCTTGCCGACGATTGTTACCAAAATACCATGACGAAACCCGACCCCGCAGAGCAGCCACAGGAAACCCGACTTGAAAAGGCGGCGGGGGAGACGTTCTCTTCTGAAAAACGTGAGGATATCTGGGCCATCATTATCGCCGTCGGCATTTTTGTGCTTGCTGTGACATTTCCGGAACAGCTCGAAAATTTCTTCAACAAAACGCTTTATTTATTCTGATACATGCAGCACAGGTATCCGCAATGTCACTGATGACCAGAGTGCGCTTGTAGTGAAGCGACTCAAAACTCTATTTGTCCCTGGCTGGGGCAAATACATTCCTGGATTCTTGTTCTGTTTGTTATTCGCCTTTGTCGGCATGAATGCGGATCGACTCATTGGCAGCTATCACAAGGCCAACGTCGCTTCCCAGGCGATTCCCGCACTCGAACAAGAATTGCGTGTTTTTGACGTATCCGCTGATGCAGGGTCGCTTGCGGACAGTCGCAAGGCCCTCAAGAAACATACGGCAGCCCTGAAAAAAGTCGACGGACAGGTTGGGGAGCGATGGGACTGGGCCACATTTCTTTACGAGCAAGCGCAATTGAAATACGTTGCGATCCTGTTGTTAGGGGGGATATTGATTCGGAATCTCCTACCATTGCCAAAGATACTCATTCCGGGTATTGGCATCGCCCGACCCATCATCAAGCCAGGCATCATCATCCTGGGCGTGCACTATGTCTGGGCCGATGTCGTCAAGGTAGGCGGACTGGGACTGGGCCTGGTGGTTGTATTCATTTTCGGCACCGCAATTGTGGTGATGTGGTTGTGTAAGAGGCTGGGTGTATCGGATGGGCTGGGCGGTATCATGGGTGCCGGGACCGGCGTGTGCGGCGTCTCAGCAATCATAGCCACGTCACCCGTCGTTCGCTCAAGTCCGATCGAAATGGCCTATGCCATCGGCACGATTCTTTTCTTCGGCACCTTGATGCTGTTCACAATGCCCTACATTGGCCACAGCATCGACCTCTCGGAGTCACAATTCGGCACGTGGTCGGCGGTCGCTATTCTCAATACGGCGCAACTGGTCGCGGCAGCAGAATGGTATGGCAATGAGGCCCGGGACACGGCCGTGTTGATCAATGTCGCTCGAATTATGTTGTTGCCGCTGGTCGTATTGTTCTCTCTCTGGTTCTATATTCTGCGCACCGGCAAGCAGGAGCCTGGTGCTGAAATCAACAAGTGGCGGCTGGTCAAGGACAAGTTTCCGGTCTTCATACTTGGTTTTTTTCTGCTGGTACTCCTTAACAGCCTGAATTTCGAGTCGCTGGGTGGGCCCGGGATTGCCGGGTCACCGTTCTGGGCCATGAATGCGGTCTACAAATGGTGTTTTGCCGTTGGCTTCGCTGGCATCGGTCTGTCGATTTCCATCGATGACATGAAAAAGGCCGGCGGTGCGGCATTCACAATCGGCATGGTCGCGGCGTTGGTGAAAATGGTGTTAGGGCTTGGCGTGGTGTTGCTGATCGGTAGTGAAGTGATGCGGGTGACCGGAAGTTAATGGGTAGACAGCGGTGAAAATTCTTGTCTGCATTGATGCTGAGGGGCACAGCAACACGGCCATGCGACGGGCAATCTCAATGGGCCTTACGCAGGCGGCAGAAGTAACCGCGCTGCATGTGATCGACCCATGGCTAAGGGAATTTTACAACGAACTTTATTCACAGGGCCGCAAGCAGTATCTGGAGTATGTAGATGAATGCTTGCGACTTGAGGCAGAGCAAGTTCGTAAACAGTATGACGAGCTATGTCTCGCCGCGGGAATGGAGTCTAGATTCAGACTGGCGCGTGGGGAACCTCTAACGGAAATCCTGAAGGAAGTACGCCAGGTCGTCCCGGATCTGCTTATTACCGGATGCAAGAAACTAAATTCATGGGGCAGGTTTCGCTCCAGAAACTTGCCGCGGCGACTAAAAGATAAACTCGCCGATCAGGTTGCAGTGATTTCGGTTATGGGGGAGCCGTCAAACGTTCTTGTCGCTTCCTGTCTGTGAACTAAAAAAAGGCTTGATCAAATCCAACGGCAACGGGAACACAATGGTATTGGTTTTTTCGTTGGCTATTTCTTTTAACGTTTGCAGGTAACGCAATTGCAGAGCCTGTTCCTCCTTCGCCAGAGTCCTGGCCGCTTCGGCCAGCATACTGGCGGCCTGCATTTCACCTTCCGCATTAATGATTTTGGCGCGCCGGGCGCGCTCGGCTTCAGCCTGTTGGGCAATGGCGCGAATCATGCTCTCATCAAGATCGACGTGCTTGATCTCGACGTTGGCGACTTTAATGCCCCAATTGTCAGTACGTTGGTCCAGGAGTCCCTGGATATCACTGTTCAGTTTGTCCCGCTCGGCGAGCATGTCATCGAGTTCATGTTGCCCCAGAACCGAGCGCAAGGTTGTTTGTGATAGCTGACTGGTTGCCTCAAAGACATTGGCAACGCGAATGACCGCCTTTTCAGGATCCACGATGCGGAAATAGATGACGGCATTCACTTTGACGGAAACATTATCCCGAGAAATTACATCCTGTGTCGGTACGTCCATGACAATGACCCGCAGGTCGACCTTCGTCATGACCATGACGAATGGCACCAGAATGATAATTCCGGGTCCTTTGACCTTGTAAAAACGTCCCAGCAGAAAGACGACACCGCGTTCGTATTCCTTGAGAATCTTGATCGTATTCCACAAAATGATCAGGACCAGTACGCCTATAATTGCTGCTGTTGGGATTGCCATTGCTGTTCCTCTTTTCAGTCCCTGTATCAGGGAGATAATTCGGCTTCAATAGAAGTTTCGATCGGCGCAGGTTCGACGTGCAGAACCAGGCCGTCAAGTGCGGTGACAAGGACTTGCTGATCTTTTTCGATGGCCACATGACTTTCCGCCTGCCAGGATTCCCCTTCAAGCCAGACTTTTCCAGCGCCGGTAAAATTTTCCGTCGCCAGACCGATGCCGCCAATAATTGAACCTTTACCGCTCACTGCGCCGCGATGCTGCAGTTTCAATACAAAGCTGATCAGCCAGAGCAACGCAAGCCCCATAGTGATGCTTAAGATCGCCACGAACGTAACCGAGATACCGAAACCAGGTATACCACTGTCAAACATCATGATCGCACCAAACATGAAGGCCGTGATGCCACCGAGCCCCAGCGCACCGAAGCTGGGGACGAAGGCTTCCGCGACAATCAGCGCCAGGCCGACGATCATCAGCGCAAGGCCCGCATAATTTACCGGTAGCACTTGCAACGCGTAGGCTGCCAAAAGCAAGCAGACCACGCCGACAACCCCTGGAACGATCGCGCCGGGATTCCAGCCTTCGAAAACCAGGCCATAAATACCCACCAGCATCAGCAACAGGGCAACCTGAGGATTGGCGATCATGCTAAGCACTTTGATTCGCCAACTCGGTTCCAGTGATTCAATGGCGAGCGACTCGGTATCCAGCACAACGCTGCGATTTCCAACCTTTACTTCGCGGCCATGAATTTTAGTGAGTAACTCGGAACGACTGCTGGCTATAACGTCGATAACATTCTGCTCGAGCGCATCTTGTGCGGTGAGCGTTGCCGCATCCCGAACGGCTTCCTCAGCCCAGTCGGCGTTCCTGCCGTGAGTTTCAGCAAGACTGCGAATATAGGCTATGGCATCGTTCATGACCTTGCGGTCCATGGCGGTGCTGCCGGGCGCGGCATTCTCGGAGGTATTCTCGTCGCCTTCTTCGTCGCTTGCGTCATCCGCAACGTCAGGTGCGCGACGGTCGAGGGGCAGTGGAGGCTGCGGCGTGTCGTCACCCGTCAGGGAAACAGGGGTCGCCGCGCCCAGATGTGTGGTCGGTGCCATGGCCGCAATATGGCTTGCCAGAACAATATAGGTGCCGGCACTCGCGGCACGTGCGCCGTCCGGCGAGACATAGGTTACGACAGGAATATCCGAGGCCAGGATCGCCTGAATGATATTCCTGGTAGGTTCTACCAACCCGCCGGGCGTGTCCATACGGATAATGATGATATTGGCGTTGCGTTCGGCGGCTTTTTCTATACCGCCAACAATGTAATCCGCGGTCGCCACACCCAACGGCCCGTTCAGTTCAAGCTGCACCGCGGTCCCGTCGGCCACAGCCGGTGTTGCGAACGCGATTAAGCGAAACGCGAGCAGCGCCCAGACCGCCCGTAAGCCTCGTTGCCGGTATTTATCCATACCCGGATGATAACAGGGCTCGGCAGCCAATGAATTACGTATAAATAACAAGGATTTGTCGAGTCTGGCCGGAATTAATGGCATCCTTGTCGCCACATTCAAAGGCGGGCCCATGTTTATTCGATTCATTTCAACCGGCGGTACTATTGACAAGGTCTATTTCGATGCTTTGAGTCAGTTTGAAGTGGGCGATTCACAACTTGACTACATCCTGAGCGAAGGCCTGGCGGCTTTCGACTATGGCGTGATCGCACTTTTGCGCAAAGACTCACTGGAAATAACGGATGAGGATCGGCAAAAATTGAGAACGACTATCGAGGCCGATGACGCGGCGTTCATCGTGATTACCCACGGAACCGACACCATGGTGGAAACGGCCGCAGCGTTGGCCGGACTTTCCGGTAAGTCGATAGTCCTGACCGGTTCGTTGAGTCCGGCCCGTTTCAAAGGTACCGATGCCGTGTTCAATGTGGGGCTCGCCGTTGCGGCCGTGCAGGTTGTTGAACCCGGTGTCTATATCGCAATGAACGGCCAGATTTTTGCGGCTGATAATGTCCGCAAAAATAGGGCCGAAAATCGCTTCGAAACACTCAGCGACTAAACATCGCTGCCGACATTACAAATCGAAATTGATCCCTTGTGCCAGCGGCAGGTCTTTGCCCCAGTTGATCGTGTTCGTCTGCCGCCGCATGTAAGCACGCCATGAATCCGATCCGGCCTCACGACCGCCGCCGGTCTCTTTCTCGCCGCCAAACGCCCCACCGATTTCGGCCCCCGAGGTGCCGATATTGACATTGGCGATGCCGCAATCCGAGCCGACGCTGGAGAGAAACTTTTCGGCATTCTGTAAGTTGTCGGTGAATATGGAGGAAGACAGCCCTTGCACGACGCCGTTTTGTTTGGCGATAGCATCGTCCAGGTCCTTACAGGGAATCAGGTAGAGAATCGGACCGAAAGTTTCCTCCTGAACCACATCCCATTCGTTTTCGGCCACCGCGATAACCGGTTCAATGTAATTGCCCGGGCCGTCCAGCCGTTTTCCGCCGCACAGAATTTCACCGCCGGCATCCCGGACAGCCTGCGCGGCCTGCTCAACCCGCTCCATCGCGCTTGCATCGATGAGCGGCCCCATCAACGTGGCTTCATCCAGTGGATTACCGATCCTGACCTGCCCATAAGCTCTGACGAGCCGCTCTTTGAGTTCGTCCATGCGTGACTCAAGGACCAGAACCCGGCGCGTGGTGGTGCAGCGCTGACCGGCCGTACCGACCGAGCCAAAAACAATCCCGGGAATAGCAATATCCAGATTCGCGGATTCATCGATGATGATGGCGTTGTTACCGCCGAGTTCGAGGAGCCATTTACCGGACCGGGCAGCAACCCGTTGACCGACCTTATTGCCCACGGCACAGGAACCGGTAAACGACACCAGGTCGATACGTTTGTCATCGACGAACTGCTGTGCGAGCTCATTGTTGCTGTCATTGAACAGGTGAAAAATATCCGGCAGGCCAGCATCCTTGAGGGCATCGGAGCAAATCTTGTGAACGGCAAGCCCGCACAACGGTGCTTTGGGCGATGGTTTCCAGATGTTGACGTTGCCACAGATCGCAGCAATCAACGCGTTCCATGACCAGACCGCCACCGGGAAATTGAAGGCCGATATCGTGCCAACCACACCGAGTGGATGCCATTGTTCATACATGCGATGCAGCGGTCTTTCGGAGTGCATGGTATTGCCATAAAGCATGCGGGACTGGCCAACGGCAAAATCGGCAATATCGATCATCTCCTGTACTTCACCGTCACCTTCGGCCTTGATCTTGCCCATTTCCAGGCTGACCAGGCTGCCGAGCGCGTCCTTATTATCGCGCAATGCATTGCCAACACGACGGACGGCATCCCCGCGTATCGGAGCGGGAATGGTTCTCCACTCTAAAAATGCTTCACGCGCGGCCACTACAATCTTTTCATATTCATCCGCCGTAGAACTACGGACACTGGCAATAACCTCGCCGTTGGCCGGGTTTATCGATTCGATCAGAGGAGCTGCATCCGACTGCATTGCGTCCAGTCCCGACCAGCTTCCCGCGTTGGTGTTTTCCAGTCCGAGGGCGTCTAGAATATTCTTCATTGTTGGCTCCCTTGCCATAGTTCGTGAATTGCCGGCAGCGGCAGGCTGCGCATTGTGCCAAGCCTAGGTGGTGCTTTCCAGAAGGATTTCAAGGAGGAGGCTTGCGACGCCACAGGTGGTATGGATATCTCGGACCACATTGCCGTGGACGGTCTGAATGAATTTTTCGAAGTAGACTGTAAACTACTGATTACAGGGGAAACTTTTGCACTGCACAACAGGCTCGTGGCATAGTCCGCCTGCGGTGCCTCTGATACCGCCAGACAGTACCGTCCAAGGAGCAAAAGTGACCAGAAATGTAACCCGCGCTGACTGGCATCCAGCCAGCTGGCAAAACCACGAAGCCGCTCAGCAACCCAATTATCCGGACAAAGAGCAGCTCGACCGCGCTGTGGCTGATTTGAGTCGTTTGCCGCCGATCGTGACCTCCTGGGAGATTGACGCGCTGAAAGACCTGATCGCCAAGGCGCAGCAGGGAGATGCCTTTGTGCTCCAGGGTGGCGATTGCGCGGAAACATTTTACGATTGTGCCTCTGAAAGCATCGTGGCCAAGCTGAAAATTCTCTTGCAAATGAGTCTCGTGATGGTCCACGGTCTTAAAAAGCCTGTGGTTCGCATCGGTCGGATGGCGGGGCAGTATGCGAAACCGCGTTCTGCCGATATGGAAACACGGGATGGGGAGTCACTGCCGAGTTTTCGTGGCGACCTGGTCAATCGCATTCCCTTTACGCCGGGTGATCGTATTCCCGACCCACAGTTGTTATTACGTGGCTACGAGCGAGCGGCGTTGACACTGAATTTCGTGCGCTCCCTGATCGATGGTGGATTCGCCGATCTGCATCATCCTGAAAACTGGGATCTCGGCTGGGTCAGTCATTCGAAAATGGCCGATCAGTATCACGACATCGTGAAATCGATTTCCGGATCGCTGGACTTCCTTGAGTCGGTTTCCGGTCGTCAGTTCCACCAGACGCAGCGCGCCGACATTTATGCGGCGCACGAAGGTTTGCACCTGATGTATGAGCAAGCGCAAACACGCTTCCTCGAAAGGCGCAATCGCTGGTATGACCTGACGACGCATTATCCCTGGATTGGAATGCGAACCGCCCAGGTGGACGGAGCGCATGTAGAGTATTTTCGCGGTATCGCCAACCCGATGGGAATCAAGATAGGGCCGGGCATGACCGCCGAATGGCTGCAGAACCTGCTGCAGGCGCTCAACCCAAATAATGAACCAGGTCGTATCAGCCTGATCCACCGCTTCGGCGCCAAATCCATCGACGATTTGCTACCCGATGTTATTCGTGCGGTGCGAGCGACCGGGTCACCGGTACTGTGGATTTGCGACCCCATGCACGGCAACACGGAAAGCACCAGCGATGGAACGAAGACACGGCGCTTCGAGAACATTGTCGCGGAATTGGAAGCCGCATTCAGGATTCACGATGAAATGGGCAGTTACCTTGGGGGAGTGCACCTTGAGTTAACCGGAGAGGATGTGACGGAATGTACCGGTGGCGCGCGCGGGCTAAGTGACGGTGATCTTGCGCGAGCGTACAAGTCGACGGTCGATCCGCGGCTGAACTACGATCAGGCTATGGAAGTGGCCATGCGGATTGCGGGGCTGCGCCAAAACGGTAACTGACGACTGCTTGAAAAGTCGGCTAGTTCGCCAGCATATCCCACGCATTCTGGTTGGAGAGTTGCGAGGATTCGCCGGGGCGGAGCGTACCGATTTGCCACGGTCCAATCTGATGTCGAATTAACCGCAAAGTGGGTAAGCCGACGGCGGCCGTCATGCGTCTGACCTGGCGGTTTCGACCTTCGTCAATGGCGAGATTCAGCCAGCAGGTGGGTATATTCAGCCGTTCTCGAATCGGTGGGTTTCGTTTCCACAACCTCCGGGGTTCATCGATGATCTCGACACTCAAGGCATTTGCGGGACCGTCTTTCAGGCGAACACCTTCACGCAATCGGTCCAGTTGCCCCGAATCAGGGCGGCCCTCCACCTGTACCCAGTAGTGCTTGGCAAGCTTCTGACCGGGCTGGGTGATTCGTGCCTGCAGTTTGCCGTCGTCGGTCAGCAGCAACAGGCCTTCGCTGTCCCGATCCAGGCGGCCCGCCGGGTACACGTTTGGCTCACGAACGTGATCAGCTAGCGTACAATCTCCACCGGAGAACTGGCTTAATACCTGGAACGGTTTGTTAAGAAGAACGACGGGCATCAGTCCAGTATATAGCGTGGATCCGACATTTGATGGTGCCGGCACTGTAATTGGTGGTTTGTCGATAGTCGATGAAGAAATGACAAATCAACATTAAATAAACAGTTTAATAGATTGTTTATTAAAGAATTAAATTTAGAGACACAATAATGAAAGAAGTACGAACAAACGCTCTGAAAATACTCGGATCAATGCAGAGCGGATTCGATGAGATCCTGTCAGCGGAGGCGTTGGCGTTTATTGAGGCGCTGGCCACGGAATTCTCACCGCGTGTAGACGAACTTTTGCGCCTGCGCATCGAGCGACAGGCGCACATCGATGCCGGTGAAAGACCCAACTTTTTGCCTGATACGAAAGACGTTCGCGACTCTGAATGGAGCGTTTGTTCGATACCCGCCGATCTCAGTGACCGTCGCGTGGAAATTACCGGGCCGACTGAACGCAAGATGATTATTAATGCGCTCAATTCGGGTGCCCGGGTTTTTATGGCGGACTGTGAAGACTCGATGACGCCCACCTGGGAAAATGTGATTCGTGGCCAGATCAATCTTCGTGATGCGGTCAATCGCAGTATCGTACTGGAGGCCAAAGGGAAGCAGTACCGACTGAACGATGAAACGGCCACACTTATCGTGCGGCCACGCGGTTGGCATTTGCCCGAAAAACATATCCTGCTTGATGGGACGCCGGTGCCTGGCGCCCTGGTCGATTTCGGCCTGTATCTGTTCCATAACGCGACTGAGTTGAAGCAACGAGAAACGGGACCGTATTTCTATTTGCCAAAATTACAGTCGCATCTTGAGGCTCGACTGTGGTCTGACGTGTTCAAGTTCGCGGAGAGTGAGGGCGTGGTGGGCGAGGGCGAAATCAAGGTCACCGTACTGATCGAGACGATTCTGTCCGCTTTCGAAATGGATGAGATTCTGTACGAATTGAAAGAGCATATCGTCGGACAGAATTGTGGGCGTTGGGATTACATTTTCAGCTTCATCAAGACGTTCAAAAAATACCCGGAATTTGTTTTGCCCGATCGAAGCGAAGTCACCATGGCGAGTCATTTTCTCCGCTCCTATTCGCAACTGGTTATCAAGACCTGCCATCGGCGAGGAGCCTATGCCATCGGTGGCATGGCAGCACAGATTCCCATCAAGAACGATGCGGACGCGAATGAACGTGCCATGGCCAAAGTTCGTGCCGATAAGGAGCGAGAGGTCAGTGACGGTCACGATGGCACCTGGGTGGCGCATCCTGGCCTGGTGCCGCTCGCCATGGAGATATTCAATGCGCATATGCCGGGTCCAAATCAGCTGGATCGCTTGCGAGAAGATGTCGAGGTTAGTGCCGATGATCTGTTGCAGGTTGTCAAAGGAAAAATCACGGAGACTGGTTTGCGCGACAACATCAATATCGGTGTCCAGTATCTGGCAGCGTGGCTTGGTGGCAATGGGTGTGTACCACTGAATAATCTTATGGAAGACGCTGCCACTGCCGAGATTTCCCGGGCCCAAGTATGGCAGTGGGTGCATCACGAAACGGGTATTCTGGATGAAGGTCGCAATATTACTTACGCCTATTTCAAAGCGTTGCTACGCGAAGAAATGGGCCGTATCAAAGAACAGGTGGGCGACGATTATTTCGAGGCAGGTCAATTTCGCGAAGCGGCTCAACTGATGGACGACATTACTCGACAGAACGAGTTTGTACCGTTCCTGACATCTGAAGCCTATCAATATATCGACTGACATTAACGCCCCCTGTAAAACACTTCATCTTCTGGCTCCAGAGAGAGATTGCAATGCACTACGATAAGATTGTCGTCCCCGTAAACGGGGATGCCATTACGGTCAATCAGGATCACTCGATCGTTGTCCCGGACAACCCGATCATCCCTTGCATCGAAGGCGACGGCATCGGCGTAGACGTCACGCCGGTCATGCTGGAGGTCGCCAATGCGGCTGTGGCGCGGGCTTATGGTGGCGCCCGCACGATCCACTGGATGGAGGTTTATGCCGGTGAAAAAGGTGCTGAAGTCTATGGCGACGATCAGTACCTTCCCGAAGAAACGCTGCACGCGCTGCGCAACTTCGTGGTGTCTATCAAGGGACCGTTGACCACGCCAACCGGGGGTGGTATTCGCTCCTTGAATGTTGCCATACGACAGGCGCTTGATCTG
This sequence comes from uncultured Woeseiaceae bacterium, assembly GCA_964446495.1. Taxonomy (GTDB): domain Bacteria; phylum Pseudomonadota; class Gammaproteobacteria; order Steroidobacterales; family Woeseiaceae; genus JAADHU01. The sequence continues at coordinate 41,536 of CAYUOY010000008.1, forward strand.
TTCGCCTGCGTAAGGCCGATACGGTACTTCCCCGGCGTAATTACACCCATGAAGGATTCGGATCTGGTGGACATGGTGGTCTTTCGCGAGAACACGGAGGATATCTATGCGGGCATCGAGTACCCGGCCGGATCACAGGAAGTGCAGAAGCTCATTCATTTTCTGCAAACGGAATTGGGTGCCAGTGGAATTCGTTTCCCGGCCAGTTCCGGGATTGGCATCAAGCCCGTCTCCAAAGAGGGTTCGCAACGGCTTACGCGCAAGGCGATTCAGTACTGCATCGATCGCGACCAGGGGTCGGTAGCGCTGGTCCACAAAGGCAATATCATGAAGTACACGGAAGGTGCTTTTTGCCACTGGGGCTATCAGTTGGCGCGGGACGAATTCGGGGCCACAGAGATTGATGGAGGCCCCTGGCACAGCTTCACCAATCCGGTTACCGGTCGTGAAATTATTGTCAAGGATGTCATCGCCGATAACTTCTTGCAGCAAATTTTGATGCGGCCTGAAGATTATGACGTTATTGCGACGCTGAATTTGAACGGCGACTATATTTCCGATGCGTTAGCCGCTCAGGTCGGTGGCATTGGTATTGCGCCGGGCGGCAACATCGGTGAGGGAGTCGCCGTATTTGAAGCGACGCACGGTACCGCTCCGGGTTTCGCCGGCAAGGATCGCGTCAACCCGGGTTCATTAATTCTGTCCGCTGAGATGATGCTGCGCTACCTGGGCTGGACCGAGGCGGCAGATTGCATCATGAAGGGCGTGGCCAACACGATCGCCAACAAGGAACTGACGTTCGATCTGGCGCGATTGCGCACGGCAATTCGTGCACCCATTCGCAAGGAAAATCCGCACGACAAGTCAGAAGTGGAAGGGCAACTCGAGGAGTTGATACCGGGTGCTACCCTGTTGGGCACGCGCGGTTTCGGAGCGGCGATTATTCGTCATATGGATGACTAGGTCATTCAGCAAATCGGTTTTTGACCGGGATTGCCGACAGTGTCCGCGGCTGGCTGGGTTTCTCGATCAAGTGAAGGAAAAACACCCGGATTATTATTGTGGCCCGGTGCCACCCTTTGGTGACCCTGACGCACGATTCCTGATTGTCGGCCTCGCTCCAGGGATGCACGGGGCAAATCAAACAGGTCGTCCATTTACCGGTGACCATGCGGGTATTCTCTTGTACGAAACCCTTCACGATTACGGCTTCAGCACCGGTCCTACGTCGGAGTCGGCCGATGATGATCTAAAATTGATTAATTGTCGGATCACGAATGCTGTGAAGTGCTTGCCGCCGGATAACAAGCCGGTCGGTGCGGAGATCAATACCTGCAATGAGTTTCTCGTCAATGAACTGCGTACGCTTGCAGAGGGGTCAATCGTGCTGGCACTGGGCGGGATTGCACATCGGGCGATCATCAAGGCGCTGGGGCTACGGCAGGCCGGATTCGTCTTCGGCCACGCTGCGCGACATGACCTCGATGAGCGCTTCGAGTTGCTGGACTCCTATCACTGCAGTCGATACAACACCAATACGCGCCGCCTCACGACGCCCATGTTTCGTGATATTTTTGCGACGATAAAGCAGCATCTGGATCCGTGAATGACGCCACCCCAACGCCGTTTGACGTCAGAGCATTCCTCGGCACCCTGACGCATCGTCCCGGCGTCTACCGCATGCTGAATGCGAAGGGGAGCGTTATTTATGTCGGCAAAGCGCTCGATCTCAAGAAGCGCGTCTCCAGCTACTTTCAAAAAAACCATAGCGATGCGAAAACGACGCTCATGATGCAGCGGCTTGCCAGTGTCGAGGTGACGGTCACCAATACGGAGGCAGAAGCGCTGATTCTTGAGTACAACCTGATCAAGCGCAACAAACCGCGCTTCAACGTCGTTCTCCGCGACGACAAGAGTTATCCGTATATTTATGTAACTACGCAGCACGCATTTCCCCGCTTGCAGTTTCATCGCGGTGCGCGAAAAGGGAAGGGGCGTTATTTTGGCCCTTATCCAAGCACCACAGCGGTACGCAAGACGCTCAACGAGCTACAAAAGCTGTTCCTTATCCGTCAATGTCAGGACGGGTTCTTTCGACATCGAACCCGTCCGTGTCTGCAATATCAGATCAGGCGCTGCACGGCACCGTGTGTCGGGAATATCGAAAAAGAACAGTATGCCGAGGACATCAATGCGGCATTATTGTTTCTCGAGGGAAAAAACCGCAGTGTCATCAATACCTTTGTCGAACGAATGGATCGTGCTTCTGAGGCGCAGGACTACGAACAAGCGGCCCGCTTACGGGACCAGATCGCGCGGCTGAAAAAAGTGGAATCCGAGCAGCTTATTTCACGCAGTTCCGTAAAGGATCTGGATGTTATCGGTGTCGCATCGGATACCGGAATGCATTGTGTGACGGTGTTTTTTATTCGTCATGGTTCTGTTCTTGGCAGTCACAATCATTTTCCAAAGATTAGCGGCGGCGCGTCGGTGACTACTATTCTCGAGGGTTTCCTTACGCAGTATTACCTCGGCCGCGATGCGCCGGGTGAGATCATCGTCGCGAAGGATTTCGAGTACCGGGCCTTGCTTGAAAATGAATTAGGCCAGCGTGCCGGGCACCAAGTGCATATCCGCAATCGGGTACGCGGGGACCGGTTGCGTTGGCGGGACCTGGCGGAAACAAACGCGCTTCAGGGATTGAAGTTGCAACTCGCAAGCAACGCGACAATTCGGCGTCAGTTTGAAGCCCTGGCGCAGGTCCTGAAGCTTGATACAACGCCGGAGCGACTGGAGTGTTTCGATGTAAGTCATACTTCGGGTGAGGCAACCGTCGGATCCTGCGTGGTATTCAACCAGGCAGGTCCGTTAAAGAGTGATTACCGGAGGTTCAACCTGAAGCCGCTGGCTCCTGGCGATGATTATGCGGCGATGTCGGAGGCGCTGCGGCGGCGGTACGCACGTATCAAGAAAGGCGAGGTGCCGATGCCGGATGTGCTGTTTGTCGACGGCGGAAAAGGGCAGTTGTCCGCGGCACTCGAAGTGCTGGGAGAACTGGGGCTCGATTGGTTGAAAGTGGTTGGCGTCGCCAAAGGCCGTTCCAGAAAGCCTGGAATGGAGCAGCTTTTCCTGGCTGGTCAATCCGCGCCTACCCTATTGCCAGCAGATTCACCGGCGTTGCTGCTGATACAACAAATTAGAGATGAAGCGCACCGCTTCGCGATTACGGGACATCGGCAACGGCGCGCGAAAGCCAGAACGACATCACGCTTGCAGGAAATTGATGGTCTGGGCCCGAAACGACGCCAGGAGTTGCTAAAACAATTTGGTGGCTTACAAGGCGTCCGTGGCGCCGGAGTCGATGATCTGGTAAAAGTGCATGGCATAAGTCGTTCGCTCGCGGAAAAAATATACAACGATCTGCATGTCGAAGCGTAATACAGCGTCTCATGGAAACAGGACACTAGCTTGAAACTGAATCTGGCCACGATATTGACTCTGATCAGGATCGCGGCGATCCCGGTCATTGTCGTTTGTTTTTACTGGCCGTCGCCAGAGGCTCGACCGATCGCGGGAATCGTTTTCGGCGTTGCTGCGGTGACGGATTTGCTGGACGGGTATATTGCGCGTAATTACGGGCAAATGTCCCGCTTCGGGGCTTTTCTGGATCCCGTAGCGGATAAACTGATGGTGTCTATTGTGCTGGTTTTGCTGGTGCAGGCAGACCCGGGTTGGTATGTGGATTTGGTGGCAATCCTCATCATCGGACGGGAAATCACGGTATCGGCGCTCCGGGAATGGATGGCGACGGTAGGTGCGCAGGGTAAAGTGGCCGTTTCCTGGACCGGAAAAGTCAAGACGACGCTGCAGATGTTCGGCATCGCGTTCATGGTCTATCAAGACAAGATGTTTGGCATCGACCTTTATCATCTTGGCTTTGTCCTGTTGCTGGCAGCGGTCGGAATGACGTTATGGTCGATGTTTATCTACCTGCAAGCCGCCTGGCCGTCAATGAACGTGGTCGATAGCGATGAGGCCTGATAAATGCGATTTTTGGTGATAAGACCTTGACTCTTGGCGATCGGGCCCTAAAATCTCCCCCCTCTGCGGGAATAGCTCAGTTGGTTGAGCTTCGCAGAAGCGAAAGCCACGACAGGATGTCGGGGCCGGTGTTTGAGATGGCACTTTCGTAGCGGCATGGATGCCGGGCAGAAAATTTTACCAATCGCGGGAATAGCTCAGTTGGTAGAGCGCAACCTTGCCAAGGTTGAGGTCGCCAGTTCGAACCTGGTTTCCCGCTCCAAATTCCATTCAAAAGCCCGGGCCCTTGTGCGGGCTTTTTTATTGGTAACGTTATGCAACGATTAGTCCAGGTGAGGCGCTTGACCGCAATTGGCGGATTGGTGCTGATTTCGTCGTGGGCCCACGCCGGTCCGCTCATGGACTTCATTCGTTCCTACGATCTGAATGACTACGCACTGGGCGTGGGCTTCGGCAAGTCAGGCAATCCCTACGTAGGCGCTGAAAACAGCGCGTACGCGTATCCGTACCTGACCTCCTTTCGCCATTCGTCAATGACAGATGACTGGATCCTCATTCGCGACGGCGGGCTTGGACTGCGCTGGGTCACTGAAAACCGTTGGGAGCTGGGTGTTATCGGCCGGATTCAGACCCGCGGTCTCGGCACTCTGAAGACGGATGAATTGTTGGGAATCTCCGACCGGGAATGGGCTCTGGAAATAGGGCCGACCATCACCTGGCGAGGCTGGCCGGTACAGGTGAACTTGACCACCTATGGAGAAGCGACCAATCGGCATGACGGGCTGACCAGCGAAATGTCCCTGCTGTGGCCGCAGGAATGGGCGCGCGGCTATTTCGTCCCTTCGATTTCGGCCAAATATCAATCAGATGCGTATGCCGATTATTATTATTCGGTGACCCCGGCGGAAGGGACGCCTGAACGACCGTCATACCAGGCAGGCGCGAACACCAGCACCGAAATAAAGCTACGCTGGGGTTACGCGTTGAGCGAGAAATGGTTGATGACAGGGAGTCTTACTTATGAGGTCCTGGCCTCGGAGGTCACCAACAGCCCGATCATTGATGAGGACCAGTTGTGGTCGGCCGGGATTGCCGTCGCTTACAACGCCAATGTCTTTCGGCCCCGCGAATACGCAGGCCCGACGCGACGGGAACCGAAGTTCGATCTGCGCATCAGCGGTTTTCGTGACAATGTCAATACGACGGTGAAACGCGATACGGCTGACGGTGTCCCGGGATTCGAGACCGATATCGAGGACCTCCTGGGTGTCTCGGACATCGAAACTGTTTTACAGATCGACGGTACCCTGCGGATCGGAAATTATCATCGCCTGGAGGTTGGCTATTTTGAATTTGGGCGCAATTCGACCACTGTTCTGGATGAGGATCTTGAGATTGGCGATTCGGTATTTCCAGCCGGGACTGAGCTGAACACCAACACCGATTTCAGTAGTCTCCGTGTGGGCTACGCCTACTCCCTGATCAGGAATGCACAACTTGAAATCGCCGTCATGGCAGGCTTCCATCTGATCGATGTCAAAGCGAAAATCCGTGCCGATTCAACAGATCAGCGGGTCGAATCCAGTGCCAAAACACCGCTGCCGGTAATCGGACTTAATGCGTCATTGTCACTTGGCGAGAGAACGTTGCTAAGCGCCAAAGTGCAGGCGTTTCGTACCGATTTTGATCGTTATGAGGGGTCGCTGAATTTTGCGACCCTGGATATCCAATACCGATTAAGCAACAATTTCAGCGTCGGGGCTGGCTACAATTACTACGGCATGAAACTCAGTTCTGACAAAAGCAGCGTCAATGGACATCTTAAAGTGCGCCATCAGGGTCCGGTGGCCTTCTTTTCCATCGGTTACTGATTCCCAAGCTGCCTTAGCACGTCATTCGAGAGCGTAATAAAAATTCTGAAACTCTCGTCAGCGGCAAGTTTTTCATCCACCAACAAGTCGAACGCGGTGTTTTGCAGGGCACGCACCTCTGCGCATGCCCGGGCAAGTTCTTCCTGGCTGCTGTCGCTGTTAACGGAATTCCGCAATCGAATGGTTTCAGAGTAGAAGGTATCGATGCGGTTCTTGCGCCGCATGCGAAAGATTCGCAAGCCTGCAAGAACAAGGCTGAATAATGCGATCAGGACCGTCACCGCTACCTCTGCGATACCCGAGTAACGCTCGTAAACGCTCGGCGCCGATCGGTTCAGGTAGGCAATCGTCCCTGGGTGTAAAACGAAGGTGGAGCGACCGGTATCGAAATCGTCGGAAAACTCCTGGAACAGCCCTGGTCGTTGCGCTGACAACGCCGGCTGCAAGCGTTTCAACTCGTTAATAAGGTCATAAACCACCGACTGCTCCAGACCCTCGCGGGCCACCAGCATTTTGTCGACAGCGACCGTAAGAATGGGCTCGGGAGTTGCTTCTCCATAGGTTCCCAGTGGAATCACGAACGGGCGTAGTGTCGGGTTTAACAACACCGCGGCATCCACTCGGGATCCCGTTCCAATATCCTCGGGTTTACCGAAACTCCACAGCCTGAATCCCGGATATTTGGCGAGCCGTGCAGGGGAGATCGGCGCAAAAACAATCACAATATCGGGGCTATCTACGTCGAGATCTACATACGAAAAGTCGTCTTCACCAAGTCCTATACGAGCGGTAATTCGATCGAACATTAATCGCGATGCGGACCCTGGCGCGCCGGCGAAAACCTTGGAACCCCGAATCTCAAGCTCGGCATCGGCTTCCCGAATGTCCGTCCGGTAGGCGATATGCAGTACGGTTGGATACAAGGGCATGACCGTCGTGATGCCCTGGCGGAAAGGCTGGTTGTTCGAGACGAGGGCGATATCGGCGGTGCCTGCCAGTAGTGCGTCCAGGGCCGACGCTCCGGAAACTGGCGTCGATGTCAGACTGATTCGAACCGTGGACTCCCGATCCAGCAATTTAACCAGGTCCGTCGCGATTCCCTGATCGACGGTAGCCACCGGCATCACGAAGCGCAATTCCGTCGGTGACCTTGTGCAGGCTGACAGAAATACGAGAAATGCCAGAATGAGGGTTGAGCTGAGTGCTTGCATTCAATCGTCTATGTAATTTGCGAGGTATATTGCCTGGGAGTTGGGTCGATTCTATACCAACCCTCAGAGCTAATGTTCACAGTAGCTCTTTCGCCCTGATTCGGCTTGATCTCCGCGTCCGTTTTCCTTTATCGTTCTCCCGTCCGGAGCACTTTGGGCTATCATGGTTGCCCGACTATCGGCAGAACTCAATTCAAGTACAGGAAATATCATGTTTATCAAAAGCAATGCAACGTTTCTGAAAATCGCAATTCTGCCTTGGGTGGCCGTGCTGAGTGTTGCCTGCTCCACGACCCCGCCAAGTATTGACACCAGCGAGGGTGCTGAGGTGTCTTTTGATGGTCTGCACAAGATACTGAATTCCAAGGCCGATGCCGCCTGGGCATTACCGGGCATGGATCTGTCCGGGTATACCAAGATCAAACTGGTGGGTGCCGGGATTGAATATCGCCCTGGCGGTGAGAAAGGCCGTACCATGTACGCTCGCTCTGGCAGCGGCCCCTTCGAAGTGACCGAAGCTCAAAAAGAGCGGTTTCAGAAAGCGGTTGTGGAGTCGTTTCGGGATGAACTTGCGAAAAGTAAGCGCTTCGAGCTGGTTGAAGAGAGCGGTCCGGATGTCTTGTTAATCACTGGGGCGCTGCTTGATGTGGTCTCCTATGTACCCTCGGATGATACAACGGCACGAGTCGACGTCTATCTCAGCAGTGTAGGAGATGCTACTTTGGTACTCGAAATTCGCGATTCAATCACGAACGCAATTTTCGCTCGCGTGATCGACCGACGTGCTGCCGAAGAAATCTCAGGCGGGGTTGGCATGATGCCATCAAGCCGTGCAAGCAATACGTCGGACGTAAAGCGAATGATCAGGCGTTGGGCTCGTGCACTGCGCGAGGCACTTGAGGCTGCCGCCGAATAAGCGTTAGTTTCCCAGGTTTTCGTCGAGAAAAGTGCGAAATAATGCCGCCCATCGCTGGGCGGCTGCTTCCACGGCCACCCAGTCTGAATCGCGATTCTCCGCCGTAGCAAATTGAGGTGCGGCGGTGCTGTCGCCAGCTCGCGCCAGAGTGCGGCCGCTTCCAGAGTCTTTCAGTTCCATCAGGAAGAGCAGCGCGCCCGGTTTTGCGAGTTTTCGCATGTCCAGACGCAACTGAGGTAATTCAGCGTAGGTAGCTTTTCTCAGATCAATCAAAGAAGCAGAAACCTGCAACATTCCTGGCCCCGCCTCCTGGGTCAGGTCATACCCTTCTAGCTCTTTCGTGAATGCAGTCCGAAAAAGCTGTCGAATTCGGGCTGTCTCATCGTCTGGCATGTGCACGTTTTCGGGAAAGAAAATCCCCATGTCGTCAATGAGTAGTCTCTGGTACTGGCTGAAATCGGCGTCGACGGCGACATAGCCGGTTTCGACGCTTGAATTAGGATTGTTCCGAAAACTCTGGGTTTCAACACTCCCGCAACCACCCAATAGCAGGCCACAGAAGGTAATAAGCAGAACGTTGATGGGTTGCATGGGTTTTAATTCGGGCATGTCGATTGGCCTTGCGACGATGGTGGGCTACTGATGCATTGTCGGGTAGTGTATCGTACCCTCGCTTGACGAGATACGGATCCGAAAATGCTGCAGGGACCGCGTGCCGCAAAGGTGTTGCGCAGGGTGGCATCTCGAATCAACGCTAATCTGCAGGCGGCAATGCCAGCCGAATATGGAGCAAAGACCCAATGACCAAATTTTCGTATCAACGTGGCTTGCTATTCCTGGCCTTCTTCTCGATGACAGCTGCGATAGCCCAGGAGAGTGATATCGAAGCGATGGATGGTCAGGAGTTTTCCGATGCACGGGCCATGATTCAGGAAGGGCGCAGGACCATAATTCGCGAAGACCTGCATATGACCAGGGATGAAGAGACCGCTTTCTGGCCGCTTTATGACGAATATCGTGACGAATTGATTCCAGTCCAGGACCGCTACATTGCGATGGTCTCGGACTACATGCAACAGTATCAAACGGGTGTGCTGACTGATGAATATGCAGAAACCATGCTGCTTAGACATTTTGAGATAAAGAGCAAGATCCTGGCAGTACGCAAGAACTATATCCATCGGTTCGAGACCGTTTTACCCATGTCGAAGGTTGCTCGTTTCTACCAGCTTGAAAACAAGATGAATGCCGATGTCGATGCGGAGCTCGCCATGGTCGTACCGTTATTCGAATAGTGCTTGTTCTCTCAGGCAGTTAGCATCTCCAACGAAAACGCCACGGCGATCGAACTTGCAAGCGTGTCGAATCGCGCATATCGAGGTCCCGGATGTACCGTAACGTGCGGGTAAGAAGATGATTTCAATGAAGTGGCGCATAACTTTTTTGAGTGTTTTGGCAGGAATTCACGGCTGTGCAAGCGTGGATTTCGAGTATCCTAAGTCGGTGACCCACGCGCTTACAGACACCGAGAACACTTATCTTGGCAAACAGCTGGAAGGTCGTGAAGAGGGACATCCGGGGGAGGCCGGTTTCTTTCCTCTGTCCGATGGCATCGATGCCTTGTCCGCTCGGTTGTTGATGGCGGCACGCGCCGAACGCAGCATCGATGCACAGTATTATCTGATTAAGAGTGATCTGACCGGAACGGCTTTTATCAACGCTTTGCTGCAGGCGGCTGACCGAGGGGTGCGCGTACGTCTCCTGGTGGATGATATTTTTACCAAGGGCTATGACGCCGGGCTCGCCGGCCTGGTGTCACATCCGAACCTGTCCATTCGAATCTTCAATCCATTTGCGCGACGTTCGGCGCGATTTATGGATGGTATCACCAGCTTCAGACGCATCAATCGGCGTATGCACAACAAGTCATTCACGGTCGACAACCAGATGACCATCATCGGCGGTCGAAACATTGCTGATGAGTATTTCGGCGCACGGGCAGATGCAAAGTTTGGTGACCTCGACGTGGTCGGGATTGGCCCGGTCGTCCAGGATGTATCCGATATGTTCGACTCCTACTGGAATCATGAGCGTGCGGCACCCATCGCCGCATTCGCAAAAATGCCTGACGATTCTGCGGCGGAACTTGTGCGAATTCGTTCCGAATTGGCGCAATGGCAGGAAGACATAAAGACCTCCAAATATGCGGATGCGGTGCGGGACCAGGTGCTTGAGTATGTCGAATCGGACAATGATGTATTTACCTGGGCGCCCTACAAACTGGCGGTTGATTCGCCGGACAAATCAATCAAGTCAAAAGCAGCGGCCGCGGATTCCATTGTCACTCCACTCAGGGAATCATTGCTTTCCGCCGAATCAGAAATCGTCATCATTTCGCCGTATTTCGTACCACGAAAAGTCGGCATTGAGGCGTTGTCCGGTTTGAGCGATCGTGGTATCGACGTGACCGTCATCACCAACTCACTTGCCGCCAACAATCAATCATCGGTGCATGGTGGCTATGCACCCTCTCGAAAACCCCTGCTGAAAAATGGCGTGCGAATCTTTGAGGTACGAGCGGATGCCGATGTACCCGGATCGGAAGTTGTTGCCGCAAGCGGAGCCAAAGCGACCCTGCATACGAAAGCTTTTCTTGTAGATCGCGAAGAAGTCTTTATCGGGTCATTTAATTTTGATCCGCGTTCCGCAAACATCAATACCGAGTTGGGGGTCATCATTCAGTCACCAGAGCTGGCCGTCCAGATTGCGGAGTCGATTGACCGGGCACTGGCCGAGCAGACTTATGAAGTCTTCCTGGACGAGAAAAAGAGGCTTCGTTGGCGCGGGCTGGAAGATGGCGAAGAAGTGATTTACACCAAAGAACCACAAACCTCCTGGTGGCAACGGTTTGTCGCCGGCTTTATGCGCGTCCTGCCGATTCGTGGCCAGCTATAAAGCACCGTTTATTCGGGACTGGCCTACAGTTACTCTTCGATTGGCAGAGCGATTTTTCCGCTGAGAATGCGGGTACCGCCGTATTCACCCGCCGTCCAGGCGACAACAAGCTGGTGATCGTCGCTCATTATTTGCGGCACACTGAATGAAGCGACGCCGCCTTTCTCAACGATGGTGTGTACCGGTCCGAGTTCATTGTGGCCATAGACACGCCGCAACCTGAGTTCAACCTGACCCTCGCCGGCAGTCGCGTGCCAAATCACCCAGGCATTACCCCGGGTATCGAGCGTTAAACCGACATGGCCCAGCACTTCTCCACTTGCAATTTCGACCGGTGCGGCGAATGTCTTACCAGAATCGGCTGATCGAACGAACTTGACCGTGGACGTTGCATTGGCCCCGGTAAACCAGGCAACGGCTACATTGGCTCCCTGGGCCGCGATCTCAGGACCATTGACCGGGCAGCCATAAATCTCCCAGTTGTCGTCACTTACCGGTACACCGGTGGTCCATTCATCATTTATCCGCCGTGTCACATAGATGTCGCGGATTTCTTTCACGGTGCGATTTCGATAAACAGCGATGGGTCCTTCATCGGTTACCGCAACGTCCGTCTGACAGCAATCGCAGATCAGGTTGTCGACCAGTTGCTCCTGTACCAGCTCGCCCTCTAACGTAAGTACTGCCGCACGCAACGTCATACCCGTCTCGTTTGGGTCCTCTGTATATTCGTTCGCCTGCTTTCGTCCGTCGAGATAGACGAAACCTAAGCCGAGTTCCGATCGATAGAAACTGGCAAATCCGTGTTCAGTATCAGAGCCGTCCGTATGCCCAAGCGCTGGCTCAGACCATGTCTTGCCCTGGTCGAGTGAAAAAGCCAGGTTAACGTCATGAGCGTATGCGCCTGACTCCTGTCTCACCGACCAGTGTGCGCTCCACAGATCTTCTGCGAGCGGTATAACGGAAGGGAAATCCGCCCAGTTTATGTACCAGTTGTCTCCACTGGCGACTGTGCCTGATGCACCCCAGCTTCCTTCCTCCAGTAGCGCAAATTGCAGCGAACTGCCAGCGTCACTGACGTCGAGCCAACTCATCGCGATGGATCCATCATGACCGCGAGAGAGAAATGGCGCCATGCTGCCGCTGACACCGACAGCGGGTAGCAGGGCAAGCTGCGGATCGAATTCGAGTGAATCTGTCGTTTCAGTACAGCCCATCAGGGTCATCAGCACACTGAGACCGATGATAAGGCGCTTATTGGATGTTGGTCTGATCATGGGCGGATTATGCATTGCTTGCGAGGCAGTGCCAATTGATCCGGATTTCGAATTGATTCCGGGGGCAAGGGCGGTATACTGCGACGCCTGCCCGACACGGCAGAATGACTCTCTGGCCGACATTGGTTCGGCCTGTCCCCGCGGCTAGGTGGCAGAGTGGTTATGCAGCGGCCTGCAAAGCCGCGGACATCGGTTCGATTCCGTTCCTAGCCTCCATTTATCCCGTTTCAAGACGGGTTGTTTTGGTGCATTTGTCGGAACAGTGGACGGAATAGCAACGGTAATTGTGGGATCTATTGTTTTTGTTTTGACTGTAGGTGTAATGTTGAAGAAGCTCGGCTATCCTATTTCAAGGAGGGATTGCGATGGAGCGCGGTCACAATAGTCGTTGTCATATTGGTCGCAGCAATTCTGATCTATGTGTTTCGAAATCTACCGAACGCAATCAAGAAACTGAAGAAAGAATTGGGCAGCTAAACTTGTATACATCCGCTCCCGGCTGAAATTCGCCCTTAGCCCAATCGAATGCTGAGCGGCTGCAAAGCGCTCGAAAGTAGAAGTCAGCGTGATACGATGCTGGCAGGCGGCTCGTGACCCGAAACGGTCGGCGGATAATCGAGTGCTTAAGTTGACAACATTGAGAAATCCTAGGGCTGATACCAGTCATAGCCCTCGACGACGATGATATCAGCTATCCCAGCATTCACGCGATGGGCGATTGCTTCGGTATATTCCGGCGAGCGATAGCAGGCCAAAGCGTTCTCGTAGCTCGGAAACTCGATAACTACATGGCGCGAACGCGCCTCGCCCTCCACGGTTTTGAATCTACCGCCACGAATTAGAAATCGCGCTCCATACTTTGCAAAAGCCTTAGCGTTCGCAGCTACGTATTTTTTGTAACCTTCCGGGTCGGTTATATCGACATGACCAATCCAGTATCCATGTGGCATGGCTTAGCGCTCCTTTGGCGGCGACAGTCGCCCGACAGATAATAGGCGATCCAGCTGGGCTTACCAATGCCGCGTTAGCGAAACACTATGCATCGCAAGAAATGTCCGCAATTGGCCGTCTGTCGCAGAGAGGTTAAACGACCGGCTGGTGTGCCTGGAAGCAGCCCTTCGCTGAGATCGGGCTGTATTTTTTAGAGTTGAGCCATTGTAGCCGCTCGCAATCTACGGGGTTGCGATAAGTACAAGACACCCATAAGACCCGAAGGAATCATGATCTGTGACGACCAATACTGCCGCGATGGCAAAGTACTTCTTGGAGAACGTGCCGCGCTGCATTCGTACATTAGACGTTACAAAAGCTGACGAGAACAAGAACGAAAATATCACGCCTGACTCGCTGTTTTCTTCCTTCGATCTATCATGTCCTTGCGGAAACGCGGCCGTCAAAATCCTTGGCTTTAACTGGATGAACCCGGATTCTGGGGAGTCAGTGTTCATCGGGCCAATATCTGCGCGCTGTGACAAGTGTTCGTCCACGCACGAAATTTTCGATATTCAGCACCATGGCTATGACGCTGAGCTAGGTAACGGTTGTTGGAGCGCGAGGGGTGAAGGCGATCCTGACGAGTACTTGTGTTCCGAGTGTTCCGGCGATGAGTTTGCGGTGAATGTCTTTTTCGACTTCACGGATGATCTGTTTGAAGACGATTTTGAAGAGGTTCGAGGCCGTGAGTGTGATCTGTTCCATTGGGTGAGCATCACTGGCACTTGTGCGAAGTGTGATTCCAAGCAGCTTGTTTGCGACTACGAGTGTGCGTAGACGCCCTTGGTATAACGGCTTATCCGTAGCATCGAATGTCTCCTTCTGCCCGCAAGGTGACGGTCGCCAGGTTTGGGCTACAATGACGGCTACTTAAGCAGCCGGTCGAATCATGACAGGCCGCCCGTCGTTTTGTTGGTTCTCCGGTGGTCCAAGCGCCCGCAATGAAAGCGGACCTTGAATAGTTAAGCTGGAAATACCGTGAAACTATCAATTGAGTTGTATCCGCTTTACCCCCCCGGAAGCAGACATTGCGGTAGTATCGACGCAGACATAGGAGGTGATCTATGAAATACGCTTCTCTTTGCATGCTCGCAATTTCATCAGCAAGTTTCGCCGATGATCCGTTTTTGTGCGTCGATCCGGATGTCGCCGATGCGTTCCTTGGGAATATGTATCAGGGGAGAGGGACATATTCGACGTCGGTTCCCACCAATTTCGTCGCATTGAGCGTACCGACAGGTTTCTCACTTGTTGGTAGCAGGACGGATGATGTGATGTCCACGGTCGTCTACAAATCTGGTATGGATTCGCAACTGGCTCTTAACTCGGCTGTAGATGCTCTGGCTAGGATTGGCTGGACGGAGAGTCCGCAGCAGCGGGGGCGAGTGTCGGGAGGATTTCAGACTAGTTCCAGGCCATCAGCTGCGGTGCTCTGTTACGATGATGAAGAGGGGGCTTTGTCAGTAATCGCGACTGACCAGTCTGATAAAACTTTCGTATCATATGTGCAGCACTCAGCATCGCGAAACTGCGGCGCGGCGGCTGTCGAACCTCCACGTCACGATCCTTCAGAAATGATGCGCTTGGTACCAACGTTGAGTCTTCCGAAAGGCGCCAAAGCATCGAATTCCGGAATGGGAGGAAATGGTCATGAAGTCAGCTCCCGCGTAGACATTTCAGGTGCTATCGGTCGATCAGAACTCATGACCTACTTTGAGGATCAAATTCGACAACAAGGATGGGAGTATCAAACAAATTGGTCTAGCTATCTGTCATCCGGTTCGGTTTGGGCGCTGGAAACCGTGGAGGATGGAGTACTAATTGGAACGTTGCACATCATTGATTCCGGAGGTGGTCCCATTCGCGTGCGACTCAGTGTTAACCCCGCCGACCCCAAGAAAGGAAAGCACAATGGTAGCTGGTCAGGGACTTCCTACTAGCCGAAGCTTGCTATCGATAGCAGGGTTAAACAGCGCTGGTTCCCCACGCTTTTCTTCTTCCTGCAAGCGAATCCGGGTTTCTCGGAGTTTCGGCGGAAATATTTGCCCTGCCCGTTTTCCCTTGTTCCAAGGTGCTTTTTCTGTTTGTTCTGAAATAGCAGATTCATGTCCTGTCTCCCATTCTTTTACACGGAGATCAGATCTTGTATCCTTAATGTCCGCAGTGTGCTCGGAGTCGGTCGGCGGATTTGCGGCTGGCCAGCCGGCGCATGTTGACCTGGAACGGTCGT
>CAYUOY010000009.1:0-56408 GCA_964446495.1 uncultured Woeseiaceae bacterium
CATGTGCGATTCGGGCGCGAGGTGATCGAGGTTGCCACTTTCCGGGCTTCGGTGGACGAAGATGAGGAACACGCTGATTCGGTTCAGGATGATCATGGTCGCATTCTCCGCGACAATGTATACGGCTCAATCGATGAGGATATCTGGCGGCGGGATTTCACCTGCAATGCCCTTTACTACAACATTGCCGATTTCAGTATCTGGGATTATACGAATGGCGTCGACGATATTGCAAAACGTCGACTCGTATTGATCGGCGATGCCGGCAAACGTTTGCGAGAAGATCCGGTCCGCATGCTGCGTGCTGTACGTTTTGCCGCGAAACTAAATTTTTCGATCGACCCAACGGTGAGCGCCTCAATGCACGAGTTGGCCGGGTTGCTGACCAATGTGCCGGCCGCACGGCTGTTCGATGAATTTCTGAAGATGTTTCAGGCTGGATTCGCGGAGAAGACGCTCGAGCTGCTGCGTGAGTACAAACTGTTCGAGCAGTTATTTCCCCATACCAGCAGGGAACTGGATAGAGATGAGTCGTTCGGACGCTTCGTGAAATCGGCCCTGGTAAATACGGATCGGCGCATCAGCGCAGGCCAATCAGTGACACCCATGTTTCTGATCGGTGTATTTTTCTGGGCCCCGGTTAAAAAGCTGGCGGCGGTGCTCAGTTCAAAGGAAAAGATGTCGGAGGCGCAGTCGCTTGCGCTCGCGGCTTTTGAAATTTCAGGGCAGCATCAGTCAAGAATTTCCATCCCGAAACGATTTTCGGCTCCCATGCGTGAAATGCTGGCGATGCAACCGCGCTTCGATGTCATGAAGGGTCGTCGCGGACTCAATCTGCTGGAGCACCGGCGATTTCGAGCGGCGTATGATTTCATGGTGTTGCGGTCGGAGGCGGGCGAGGTCGACCCGGCAACCGCCACATTCTGGACGGAGGTCCAGTCCCTGAATGCAGAACAGCGACTGCAGCGATTCGAGATCGGTAGTGATGGTGGCGCCCGCCGGAAGAAGAGACGCCGTCCCCGCAGAAAGCGTGCCCCGGCCGCTGAACCATCTTGATCCGACGGTGGCCAGGCTGCGGTAGGCGGGAAGCAGTAGCGTGATAACGGTGGCGCAGCCTCACTGGTGGCCCGCGTACATAGGCGTTGGCAGCAATCTCAATTCTCCCCGGGAACAGGTAGAGCGAGCCATCTCAGCGATAAGCCATCTCGATGGCTGCTTCCTGGCGGCAACATCGTCGCTGTATTCGTCCAAACCGATGGGGCCAGCGGACCAACCGGATTTTGTCAACGCCGTGATCGCCATCATGACCCTGGACGATCCACGGACACTGTTGGTGAAATTACAGCAAATCGAGCACGAGCAGGGACGTATTCGTGATGGTAAGCACTGGGGACCGCGTACGATAGACCTGGACATTCTGATGCATGGCCAGACCATTGTTGATGTGCCGGGCCTCACTCTGCCGCATCCGGGCATTGCGAAAAGAAATTTTGTATTGTTACCATTTGCAGAAATTGCCGCTGATGTCATTGTGCCGGGACTGGTTAGTGTGGACAGGCTGCTACACAGACTCGACTCATCCCAATTGGACATCAGGAAGTTGCCACAGTGAATTGTCATGCCGGTAGATAACTTTTCATTCCTGCACAAAGAGCCCCGCTTCATTGTGGTTGAAGGACCGATCGGAGTGGGCAAAACCAGCCTCGCGCGGCGGCTTGCAGCGAGTCTGTCAGCACAACTGGTGCTCGAGGAGACGGTCGACAATCCGTTCCTGGAACGGTTCTACAAAACGGCCGGCGGCGCGCTGCCCACGCAGCTCTATTACCTGTTCCAGCGCGCAAAACAACTGGAGGAGCTGCGGCAATCGGATTTGTTCTCGCCGGTTCGAGTGGCAAATTTTCATATCAGCAAGGATCGCATTTTTGCTGAAGTCAGCCTCGACCGGGAAGAATTGGCCCTTTACGAGCAAATGCATGCAAGAATGGATATCGACCCGCCGGTTCCGGACCTGGTCATATACTTGCAGGCTTCCGCCGATGTATTGCTAAACAGAATTGCACGTCGTGCGATCCCGCATGAGAAGTTTATTGAGCGTCGATACCTTGAGAAAGTCACCGAGGCGTATAGTCGGTATTACCACAGTTACGATGAATCGCCGCTGCTTATTGTCAATGCATCGTCGCTGGATGCGGTGAACAATGAGGGGGATTACGCGCAGCTATATGAGCGAGTGTGCAGCACGACGAGTGGCCGCCATTTCTTTAATCCGAGCGCGGCCGCCCTTGTGTAAGGGCCGTTCAATCTTCCGCTTATTTTACTTCGATACGGTATTTCGACCCGCGTGCTTGGCCCGGTAGAGCGCTTTATCGGCGGCCCGTAAAAGGGCCTCGCAGTTGGAGTCTTCGGCCAGTTCGGCCACACCAAGTGAGATATTGACCGGTACCTGAATCAGCGAGTCACTGCTGTTTTCAGTACTGCCGGACACGGCATTACGCACTCGTTGGGCGATCGCGAGAGCTTCGGCCAGGGCGACGCCGGGGAGCAATACCGCGAACTCATCGCCGCCATAGCGGACCACAAGGTCACGTTGCCGAAACTGGTGTTCCAGTATGTTTGCGACGGCTGACAGCGCCCGGTCGCCGGCAACATGTCCGAATTTGTCATTGAACGATTTGAATTGATCAACATCGATCATGATCAGAGATATGGGTTTTTCATCCTGTTGGCAACGGCTGATCTCGCGTGGAAATGATTCGTCCATCGCGTGCCGATTGCCCAGCCCGGTTAACGCATCGGTAGTTGCGTTGCGTTCGAAGCGCTGCAGATTGCCGAAACTCTCGGCGATATAATGATTGTGGCTGCGGACTCTTTCAGAAAGCACGACCAGCAGATTCTTGGCGAACTGATGCGAGATATTCACCATTTCCCACAGAATCGTCTGATGGATTACCAGCACATGCGTAGGTTCGGCGGCGATCACGTAAGCGGATGGGTCGCGATCTTCAATGATGGACATTTCCCCGGCACATTCACCGATTTCCATTGTGGCCAGAATGCTGGCATCGGGCGAACCCACATGTACATTCAAAAGGCCGGACAAGACGACGAAAACATTTTCATTGGGCTTGTCGGGTGACAGCAATACCTCACCTGTCAGGACATCGCGGCGGTCACATTCCTGCAACAGCGCCTGGATGTCATCCGGATGGACATCGTGAAAGAGATCGAGTCCCGACAGCAGTGATCGCTGGTAGTCCGAATTGCTTGTTTCTGCTGCCTGAGCCACGTGGTCGTTTCCTGTGGGACCCGGATTACCGACGTCCCTGTTCATCGCAATAGCCGCCAAACCGTTTCCAATTCAAACCGCTCGGCGAACCAGGGGAATTTTGCGCCAATTCGAGGCCCATAACAGTGAACTTGATCCGGTCTTTGCGAGACCGGCGTCACACTTGCAGCGTTTGACCCGGTCGGTAGTACAATAATGCTAAATATTAACCACTTGCATCAGGACAGGCTCGCCCGGGCCGCGGCGAATGCCTGGCGATTCTTGTCGGACACACTCGGGTACCTGAGGTCGAGTCCGTCAAGTGCCGAGACAATTGTTTCGGCAACCACGGCCCGCATGTAAGGTTTGTTGTCGGCAGGAATCGCGTACCACGGTGCCCACGGCTTCGAGCTTGCATTGAGTGCGTCTTCGTAGGCATGCATGTACTGGTCCCAGCGTGCCCGTTCGGCGATATCGCCTGGCTCGAATTTCCAGTTTTTCTCCGGTGTGTTCAGGCGCCGCAGGAAGCGACGTTTTTGTTCATCGAAAGATACATTCAGCCAGAATTTGAGGATGACCGTGCCATTGCGAGCAAGGTGTTTTTCCTGATCACAGATCGACTCCAGACGCTCAGCCCAGATGGTTTCCCGAATTGCGGTATCGGGCAGTTTTTGATTGTTCAAAACTTCCGGGTGCACGCGAACCACCAGCACTTCCTCATACTGGCTGCGGTTAAAGACCCCAATGCGACCTCTTTCAGGCATGCGCAAACTTGTGCGCCATAGAAAGTCGTGATCGAGTTCATTGCTGGTTGGTTTTTTGAAGTTATAAACCTGGCACCCGGCTGGATTGATTCCCTGCATCACGGCTCGAATCGTGCTGTCTTTTCCAGCCGCGTCCATTGCCTGGAAAATCAGCAGGAGCGAATGGCGGTCGCTGGCTGCAAGACGCTGTTGCAGGTCGTCCAACTCATTACCGGAATTTTTCAGGCGGCGTTTTAGTCTCTTTTTCTGACCTTGCGGCGGCTTATGGCTGGTTTCCGCGATGCGGAAACTGCCGTCATAGGCGACACGGTGCAAGGTTGATTGTGACGTGAACATCTTGATCTCCCGGCTTTCGGCAAGCTGCGTACGGTACATGAATAGTCCGGGCTAGGCTTTTCCCAAATGCTGCTGGATCGCCCATTGAACATGCTCACGTACCAGCGGCGAATTGTCTTCGCACCGGTCATGCAACACCTTCAGTACGTCAGGGCTGGTTTTTGCATTGCCGAGCCCCACAGCGATATTACGCGACCATTGTTCGTAACCGATGCGACGTATTGCACTGCCTTCGGTCTTGCGCAGCCATTCCTCTTCACTCCACTGGAACAGATCTGCCAATTCGGCTGTATCGAGTTTGTTGCGCGGTGCAAAATCTTCTTCGTCGCTGCGGGCTGCAAATTTATTCCATGGGCAAAATATCTGACAGTCATCGCAACCGTAAATACGATTGCCAATCAAAGGCCGCAGGGCTGCCGGGATGGAGCCTTTCAGTTCGATCGTCAGATATGAGATGCAACGCCGTGCGTCGAGCTCATAGGGCGCGATGATTGCTTGCGTTGGGCACACCTCCATACAGGCGGTGCAACTGCCACAATGGGCGGTTGATGAGGCATCGGTCGGTAATACGAGGTTCGTGTAAAGCTCGCCCAGGAAAAACCACGAGCCTGCGTTCCTGTTGATCAGGTTCGTGTGTTTTCCGATCCAGCCCAGCCCGGCTTTTTCAGCCAATGGTTTCTCAAGAACCGGCGCGCTGTCGACGAAAACACGAAAACCGAGTGGCTCTGCATGCTCCTTGATGTGCCCGGCCAGTTTCTTGAGTCTCGCCCGGAGCACCTTGTGGTAGTCACGTCCTAGTGCGTAGCGTGAGATATAGCCTTTGCTTGGGTGGTCCAGCAGCGATTTCGCCGCGCTCTGGTCTTCAGGAAGGTAGTCCATGCGGACGGAAATGACACTGATTGTTCCGGGCACCAGCAATTCCGGCCGACTGCGTTTGAGACCATGCCGTTGCATGTAGTGCATATCGCCGTGAAACTGTTTTTCAAGCCACCGTCCGAGGCGCGTCTCGGCACGTTGCAGGTCGATATCACTAAAACCAACCTGCTGAAAGCCGAGTTCGGTGCCCCAGTGCCTAATTCGGCGGGCCAGATCAGTTGGGGTCAAGTCGTGGTTTTTGATTGCATCTTTCATGTGCCGCACCATTATAATCGGCTCTATGGAAAAAGACCTTGTCAGCGAATTGCCGCAGGAAATCTATAGTGTCGAAAGCGTACGGCAGATTGATCGCAATGCTATTGATGGGGCGGGCATCAGCGGCTATTCATTGATGACCTGTGCCGCAGAGACGGCTCTGGACAGGGCCAGGGCCACGTTTCCCGATGCGAGACGCTGGCAAATTGTCTGTGGCAGCGGCAACAATGGCGGCGACGGTTACGTGCTCGCGAGACTTGCCAAAGAGCAAGGTATGACGGTTGTGGTCATTTCGCTGGCAACATCCGACAAATTGCGCGGCGACGCACGCACGGCATTTGATGATTTCCTGGCGGCCGGTGGTGAATGCGAATCCTGGCGGGGAGCACTTGACGACGGCGCTGAATTGCTGGTCGATGGTCTGTTGGGCAGTGGTCTTGAGCGACCGCTGGAAGGAAATTTCGCCGCCGTGGTTATGGCGATGAATCAGCATGCTGCGCCGGTTCTTGCCCTCGATATTCCAAGCGGACTTAACGGCGATACCGGGGCGGTGATGGGAGTTGCGGTACAGGCGCACACGACGGTGACATTCGTAGGGCTGAAGAGCGGATTGTTTCTCGGTGATGGCCCGCAGCAGGTGGGCAATCTGAGTTTTGCCGACCTCAGTATTCCATCGAGTTGCCGCAACAAGGTCGCGCCGAAACTACACCGCATGAACCTGGCAGGCCTGAGAAAGGCCTTGCCGCTACGGGCGCGGGCCGCGCACAAAGGTGATTTTGGCCATGTAGTCCTGGTCGGCGGTGGTCCTGGAATGCCCGGCGCCGTCCGATTGGCGGGTGAGGCGGCACTTCGGGCCGGCGCCGGGCGCGTGACCATTGCGACCCACTCGGTGCATGCTGCCAGTATCGTGGCCAGCCGGCCGGAGCTCATGTGCCACGCAACGGAGACTTCATCCGATCTCGAGCGTTTGCTTACGGATGCTTCTGTCGTTGCACTGGGACCCGGGCTTGGAAAAAGCGCGTGGGCCGTCAATCTGTTTGATGCGTTGATTGAGCTCAAATTGCCGCTGGTACTCGATGCGGACGCCTTGAACCTTCTGGCCGCGAATCCGCAACAGCGGGAGGACTGGATATTAACGCCACATCCTGGCGAGGCAGCACGACTGCTCGGGACTCAAAGTGCCGCTGTTCAGGCAGACAGGCGAGACTCGTTGGCACAGCTTCAAAGCCGCTTCGGCGGCACCATCGTCCTGAAAGGGTCGGGCACACTGATATCCGCGACCAGTGGCCCCGACTGGTTATGCACGGCGGGCAATCCCGGCATGGCGGCGCCGGGGATGGGCGATGTTTTGACCGGCATCATCGCCGCTTTGTGGGCACAGGGTCTGGAGCAGGAGGAGGCCGCGGTAGTTGGGGTTGAGGTTCACGCACGGGCTGGCGATGAGGCGGCAATATCGGGCGAGCGAGGCATGCTGGCCGGAGACCTGATGAAGGGAACAAGAGCGTGGGTAAATCCGTGAGTCGCAAACAGATACTGGCGGATGAGTCGGCAACCAATGCACTGGCGGCGGACCTGGTCACCGCATTACCGCAAGACTTCCGGGGCTGGAGCATCCTGTTGCAGGGCGAGTTGGGTGCGGGTAAGTCCACGTTGGCTCGTGCCATGTTGCGTGCACTTGGACACAACGGTCGCGTGCCCAGCCCCACCTATACCCTGGTCGAGCCGTACATGCTGTCTCGAGGAGATATATATCATATTGATTTATATAGAATCGCCGGGGGCGATGAGCTTGAATTTCTGGGCTGGTCCGATTTGCATTCCGGACTAAAACTGATCGAGTGGCCGGAGCGGGTACCGTCCATTCTGGACGAGTCCGACCTGGCCGTGCGGCTTGAATACGACGGCACAGGTCGAATTGCCACGCTGGACGCGCTGTCGTCGCGAGGCCAGATATTGCTTGAACGACTGGTTATGTCCACCCCTGATCCCGTAACATCTTAAGTTAGTACCGTATCTCTATAATATTGAACAGGAAAAACTTGGTTTTTCCTACCAGATTCGTATACTGACCCGACATAATACTGGCGGAATCCGGGGTCCAACCGCGAATGCTACGGGCACGTATCATCATCACAGCGATTCTCATGACGCTCGCACCGTTGCTGCAGGCAGCGACTGTCGAGAATATACGAGTGTGGTCCGAGAATGGCCGCACTCGCCTCGTCCTGGATATGAGTCGTTCGTCCGAGCACACCATCTTCACCATGCGCGGACCCGATCGCCTGGTCGTCGACCTCAAAGACAGTCGGCTCGCCACTGGATTAAGCGAGTTACCCATCGCCACGGGACTCATCAAGGGAATTCGCACCGGCGTCAGGGCAAATGGCCAGTTGCGAGTGGTTCTGGACCTGAATCAGGCTGTGCGCTCGCGCAGTTTTACGGCCGGACCCAATGACCAGTATGGCGATCGACTGGTTGTCGATCTTTATCGTGCCGGCAGTGTGCATTCGGTCAAACGTGCATCCGAGTCCTATGTTCGGGGCCGCGACATTGTGATCGTCGTGGATCCAGGTCACGGTGGCCGTGATCCCGGAGCGGTTGGTCGTGGCAAGACACGCGAAAAGGACGTGGCACTGGCGGTAAGTCGGAAACTCGCGGCTCGCATAAACCGTGAGCCAGGAATGAAGGCGATCCTGGCCCGAAACAGCGATGTGCTCGTCAAGCACCGCGATCGCATGGAGATAGCGCGCCGTAACAAAGCGGATTTGTTTGTTTCCATTCATGCGGATGCGGTTGACGACCGGCGCGCGAAAGGAGCCTCCGTATACGCGTTGTCGCTCAAAGGCGCCAGCGATGAGGCGGCGCGACGTCTGGCGGCGCGGGAGAACGCATCAAGTCGGGTCGGCAATGTCACGCTCGGCGATAAGGATGTGGTGCTGGCTTCAGTGCTCCTGGATCTGTCGCAGAATGCGGCTTTGGGAGCCAGCCTCGAAGTTGGCTCCAGTGTAATCGGTGAGCTCGCCAGGCTGGGTCCCGTGCATCGGCGCAAGGTGCAACAAGCTGGTTTTCTGGTACTCAAGTCACCGGATGTGCCCTCCATTCTGGTCGAGACAGCCTATATTTCGAACCCAACGGAAGAGAAAAAACTGCGCAACAAGACCCACCAGGGAAAACTCGCAAACGCTGTATTCGCGGGCATTCGCACGTATTTTTATGCTAACCCCCCGTCCGAAACTCAAATTGCACTCAACCTGCGCAAGAATCCGCCGCGACAGGTGCGCCATGTCATAGCGAGCGGCGATACGCTGAGCGAAATTGCGGCGCGTTACGACGTCAGCATGTCCGCGATCCGGACGGAAAACCACATGTCCGGAAACAAGGTACGGATCGGCCAGACGTTACGAATTCCGGTTTTCGCGGGTACCTGAACGCTTATAGCTGAAAAGCTGGCTACACATTCTGGTGAGCATTTGAAAGAATGCCCACATGCCGATACAGCAACTCCCCAATCATCTGATTAACCAGATCGCCGCTGGCGAAGTTGTCGAGCGCCCGGCGTCGGTGGTTAAGGAGCTGGTAGAGAACAGCTTCGACGCCGGCGCGCAGTTAATTTCAATTGATATCGTAGCAGCGGGGCAAAAACTGATTCGCGTCAGGGACGATGGCGCCGGCATTCCGAAAGACGAGATTGCGCTGGCACTGTCCCGCCACGCTACGAGTAAGATTTCCAGCCTTGACGATCTGGAGGCGGTAGTGTCGCTGGGTTTTCGCGGTGAGGCGTTGCCAAGTATCGCGTCGGTGTCGCGGCTGACACTCTGTGCCCGGACCGCGGCTGCAGAGTCGGCCTGGCGGATCGAGGTGGATGACGGCGTGCCTGGAGATCTGCAACCGGCTGCTCACCCGCCGGGTTGTACGGTCGAGATTCACGATCTTTTCTTCAATACTCCCGCACGGCGCAAATTTCTGCGTACCGAACGTACCGAGTTTGGTCATATCGACAAGTGGCTGCGCCGACTGGCTTTGGCGAGACCGGATGTCGCGTTCTCGGTGACTCATAACGGTCGCAACGTCTTGCAACTCGCGGCAGCAAAGAGCCCGGAAGAACATCTTGAGCGAGTGGCCAGGATCTGTGGCGAGGGGCTGGCTGCCCAGGCGGTCCACGTGGAACAAGAGGCAGATGGGCTGGCGTTATCCGGTTGGATCGCCTTGCCGACCTTTAATCGCAGTCAGCCTGACTTGCAGTTCTGGTTTGTTAACGGTCGCAGCATCACTGATAGAACGCTTTCGCATGCCGTTCGCCATGCCTATCGGGATGTGTTGTTCCACGGCCGATACCCGGCTTATATTTTGTATCTTACGGTGGATCCGGCGAGCGTTGATGCGAACGCTCACCCGGCCAAACATGAGGTGCGTTTTCGAGACGGCCGTCGGGTGCACGGTATCGTTTCCCAGGCTATTGAGGTTGCACTGCAGGATACGAAGCCTGGCGGTCATGATATTAATCCGGTTCCAAACGCGATTCTTGAGCGTAAGATTTTTTATCAGTCTCCGATGCCGCTGGCTCGCCACACCGGCAGCTCGGCGGTGCGAGAATCGCTGGCCGGCTACGGTGTCCTGGCTGGCGATGGGTTGTCGCAACAATCGGCCGATGCCGAGGTGTTTCCGCCATTGGGATTTGCCATAGCACAACTTGGCGGCGTTTACGTTCTGGCGGAGAATGCCGAGGGACTGATCGTTGTGGACATGCACGCGGCACACGAGCGAATTACCTATGAAAAGCTCAAACTCGCCTTTGATCGGGAAGATGTGGTGAGTCAGCCATTGTTGGTTCCCGAGTCGATCGCGGTGTCCGACAAGGAAGCCACACTGGCGGAAGGCGCAGCGGCCGTTTTTTCGCGGCTCGGTCTTGGTGTTGATCGTAGTGGGCCTACCAGTCTCGTCATCCGGGCAGTTCCAGCTTTGCTGAAGCGGGCCGATGCCGAGGCGCTGATCCGGGATGTGCTGTCTGATCTTGCCATCGAGGGGCGCAGCAATCGGATCGAGGAATCCTGCCATGAAATCTTGTCTACGATGGCCTGCCACCACTCGGTGCGCGCGAACCGTTCCCTGACTCACGCTGAAATGAATGCGTTGCTGCGTGAGATGGAATCGACCGACCGTGCCGATCAGTGCAACCATGGCCGACCGACATGGACGGCCATTAGCATGGCTGATCTTGATCGCCTGTTTTTGCGCGGGCAGTAAGCAAAGTGGGTGAGAAATCGGTGGTCTGTCTGATGGGCCCGACAGCTTCAGGCAAAACCGAAGTCGCGGTTCACCTCGCCGAGCAGTTTCCAGTGGATATCATCAGTGTTGACTCAGCACTGGTCTATCGCGGCATGAATATTGGTACTGCAAAACCCGCTGCGGATATCCTGGCGCGTGCGCCGCATCGTCTGATCGATATACGTGACCCTGAGGATCCTTATTCTTCCGGCATGTTCGTGCGTGACGCACAAGCGGAAATAGCGAACGTCCACGCTGCCGGTCGAATTCCGTTGCTGGTCGGCGGCACGATGCTGTATTTTCGTTGTCTGCTCGGAGGCATTGCAGACTTGCCCGAAGCGGATGCGACCGTCCGGGCGGAAATTGATGCTGAAGCCGGTAAAATCGGCTGGCATGCGATGCATACGATGCTGGCCAGCATCGATCCGCAGGCGGCGGCCCGAATCAATCCAAATGATCGACAGCGAATCCAGCGCGCTCTGGAGGTTTTTCGTCTTAGTGGTCGCACGATGTCCGATTGGCACGCTCAAACCTCGTCAGCTTTGCCGGAGTTTGAGGTGACTAAGTTCGCGCTAATCCCCGAGTCTCGTGCCGAATTGCAGCAGCGAATCAACCGGCGTTTTCTCGACATGCTGGAACAGGGTTTCGTCAATGAGGTCGCCGAGCTGCGCAAGCGGTCAGGCCTGGCCGCCGATAGCCCAGCCATGCGCGCGGTGGGTTATCGTCAGATCTGGGCGCATCTGGAGGGAGCTGACGACATCGCGGTAGCGACGGCGAAAGGCCAGGCGGCGACTCGACAGCTGGCGAAGCGGCAGCTGACCTGGCTGCGGAGTGAAACTGAATTAATTCGTGTCGATCCACTTGAAGAATGCGCTGCAAGTACTATATCGTCAATTCTGGCCGGGAAATGGAACGATCGGCACGTATCTGGGCCCGGTGGCCTGTGATAGAATTTAACATCGCTTTGGGCCGGCAATGATGAAAGGGCAGCCGGTGCCACCGGTACGACATGGCCTCATTGCTGGCATGAATAAGAATAAGGAGACCCGAAATGGCTAAAGGGCAATCACTGCAAGATCCCTTCCTCAACATCCTGCGGAAGGAAAAAGTCCCCGTATCCATTTATCTTGTAAATGGAATCAAGCTGCAAGGACAGGTTGACTCATTTGATCAATTCGTTGTTTTGTTAAAAAACAGTGTCAATCAGATGGTCTACAAGCACGCAATTTCCACCATCGTCCCGGCGCGCAACGTGCGTTTGCCGATGCCGGACGACGACGATAATGGAGAATCTGACGACTAACCGTCTGCTGAAAAACAGAATGCTTCACGGGGTCGCCAGGTACCCATCGGTGCTGGAGGTCGTATTTGTTTGAACGACCGCAAAGCGGTGAACGTGCAATCCTGATTCACGCGGCCGCTGGCAGAATTCCTGATTCCACAGAGCGTGAAGAGTTTGCTGAACTGGCAGTATCGGCAGGTGCCACCGTGGTCGACGAAATCGAGGTAGGCCGTCGCCGGCCGGACTCGCGATATTTTATCGGCAAGGGAAAACTGGAAGATTTGCGTGAGAGCATCAAAACGCATGACGCGGACCTGGTTATCAGCTACGCCACTCTCCGCCCGGGTCAGGAGCGCAATCTGGAACGTGCGCTCGAAACTCGCGTCCTGGATCGCAGCGGCCTGATTCTCGATATCTTTGCGCAGCGGGCCCGTAGTTTTGAGGGCAAGCTGCAGGTTGAGTTGGCCCAGTTGCGACATCTTTCCACTCGCCTGGTACGTGGGTGGACTCACCTTGAGCGACAAAAAGGCGGTATCGGATTGCGCGGGCCGGGTGAAACACAGCTTGAAACGGATCGCCGTTTGATTGGCCATCGCATCCGTCAATTGCGGGAACGGCTTGTACATGTAGATCGCCGCAGGGCCATGAATCGGCAAAATCGAGTGCGCGCCGATATTCCGACTGTTGCCCTGGTTGGCTATACCAATGCCGGTAAATCCACACTTTTCAATGCGTTAACGGATGCTGGCGTTTACGTTGAAGATCAGCTTTTTGCGACCCTGGACCCGACGATGCGACGTCTTGAGCTAGCCGGCGGTGGCGCCATCATCCTGGCAGATACGGTTGGCTTTATTCAGGATCTCCCGCACGAATTAATCGCCGCATTCCGTTCGACACTGCAGGAGGCGAGAGAAGCCGACCTGATCCTGCATCTCATCGATGCCAGCGATCCGGGCTGCTGGCAGCGGATACGGCAGGTCAATGCCGTGTTGAAACAGCTCGATGCGGATGGGGTTCCGCAAATAAGAGTGTACAATAAAATCGATAAGCTGGATCGCAGACCCCGCGGCACAAAAAATAGTCACGGTGAAGGGCGCGCGGTATGGTTGTCGGCGGTGAGTGGTGAAGGAATTTCCTTGCTACAGGAAATGATCAGTGATCGACTCCGCCGCAAACAGGTTAGTGGAATCATCCAGCTTCATTCTCAGCAGGGACGGCAAAGAGCGCGATTGTTTGAACTGGGTGCGGTGACCCGGGAAATGATCACGGACGACGGTGGCTGGGAACTTGAGATCAGCATGGACGAACGGGATTTTCAACGCTTTATGAAGCATGAAGATCGGCAGATACACTTTTTGGAGCAACAACCGGCGGCAAAACCGGTGACGGCAGTAACGCAACGGTAAATAACGCAGAGACAGACAAAGAATATGGCCTGGAATGATTCTGGAAACGGTAAGGACCCCTGGAAAGACGGGGGTGAAGAGCCAAATGATCTGGACAAAATTGTGCAGAGCTGGCAACGCAAGCTGAATGCCATCCTCGGTGGCGGCGGCGGTAGTGCCGGCAGCGGCAAGGGCAGTGGCGGTGGTTGGGTTTTGCCCATGGTGTTGTTGATAGCCTGGGCATTCACCGGTTTGTACCGCGTGGATGAAGCTCAACGAGGCGTCGTGCAGCGTTTCGGAGCCTATACGGTCACCACGATGCCGGGCCTGCATTGGCATTATCCGTTTCCGATTGAAGCAGTCGATATCGTCAATACCAATGCCATCGACCGCTATGGTTTCAGTACTGAAATTCTGACAGCGGATGAGCAGTACGTGTTCATCCAAATGGTTGTGCAGTACCAACGCGAAGATCCGGTCAAGTACAGTTTCGAAATCGTCAATCCGGAAAGTTCGCTCGAAGATGTGACCGAAAGCGCACTGCGCGAGGTCGTGGGTACGAGTACGCTGGAAGTGTTGGTAACGGAACGTCGCGATGAGATTGCGCCACGCACCAGAGTCGTTCTGCAAAATACGCTGGACGCCTATGGCTCGGGAATCACGGTGAGCGCTATCAGTCTGGAGCGACTGGATTATCCGCAGGCGGTTCAGGATGCAGTGGACGACACACAGAAAGCTCGTAACGACAGTGACCGCACGGTTCTGGAAGCACAGACCTATGCGCAGGATTTGATTCCACGCGCACGTGGTACCGCCGCCAGAATATTGCAGGGTGCCGAGGCGTATCAGGACCGCGTGATAGCGGATGCGAATGGTCGGGCATCCAGATTTGTCGCGATTCTGGAGGAATACCAGAAGGCACCTCGCGTGACCCGGGATCGCTTGTATATCGAAGCTGTCGAGCAGGTGTATAGCAATTCGAACAAAGTGATTCTGGATGCGGAGGGCAGTGGCAATCTGATGTACCTGCCGATCGACAAACTGGTGGGCGGCAGTCGCGGTTCCCAGGCTATGGATCCCAACAGCATCTTTAATGCGCAAACCCCGGCGGCTGCAGATACCCCGGATGAAGCAGAACAGAGCCGTACCAGGAGGACCCGACAATGAGTAACGGTAAGTTTGGTGGTTTGGTCCTTGCTGGCCTGGCTGTGGTCGTGCTCGGTCTGTCGGCATTTACTGTCAACGAGCGTGAACTTGCGATCAAATTGCAGGTGGGCGAGGTCGTTCGTTCAGACTATGAGCCCGGACTGCATTTTAAGATTCCGATTTTTCAGACCGTACGGAAATTTCCGAAACGAATTCAGACGATCACGGATCGTCCGGAACGTATCTTCACGGCAGAGCGGCTGGCATTGCAGGTCGATTTTTTCGTCAAATGGCGCATTACGGACGCGGTGAGATTTTATACCTCAACCGGCGGACAAATAACGGTCGCTAACAATCGTATGTCTGAGATTATCAAGAATTCCATCGTGACGGAATTTGGTAAACGCACGGTACAGGAAGCGATTTCGGCCGAACGTGCGGAGCTGATGCGTGACATGCTGGCCACGGCAAGTGAAACCGCGGCGCGCCTCGGAGTCGAGTTTGTTGACGTGCGCGTCAAGCAAGTTGAGTTCCCTGATGATGTGCGCGATTCTGTTTATAAACAGATGCGCGAAGAGCGTGGCCGTATTGCCGCTGAACGACGTGCGCAGGGCGTCGAGATTGCGGAGGAAATACGCTCGGACGCCGATCGGCAGCAGACGGTCATCATTGCGAACGCCAACCGGGATTCACAGATTATCCGTGGTGTAGGGGACGCAACGGCGGCGGAAATCTATGCGGCGGCGTATACCCAGGATCCGGAGTTTTACCGTTTTTATCGCAGCATCAATGCGTACCGGACCGCAGTAGGCAAGTCCGGCGACATTATGGTCATTACTCCCGATAATGAATTTTTTCGATACCTGAACAGTTCGGATGGGTCCAAATAATATTGCTGCAGTTCGTGCTGGTTGAGTGAGCGACGCGATGTGGCAGGACATATTGACCGCAGTCGCGCTCTATCTCATCCTCGAGGGAATGATTCCTTTTGTGAGTCCGGGGCGGTTTAGACGAACCGTCGAGCAAATAGCGAAACTGGGCGATAATAACCTGCGTATAGCGGGTCTGATTGCAATGGCGGTCGGTCTCGTTATGTTGTTCATTGTCAGGGCGTAGGGCGATCGCGAGATAATCGAAATGGGAAAGAACGTAGTTGTCGTCGGCACCCAATGGGGTGACGAGGGCAAGGGAAAGATTGTTGACCTGCTGACCGACCGGGCGGCCGCCGTAGTCCGCTTTCAGGGCGGACACAATGCGGGTCATACGCTGGTCATTGACGGCAAGAAAACCGTTTTGCATTTGATTCCTTCCGGGATTCTGCGTGAGCAAGTCAGTTGCCTGATCGGCAACGGTGTTGTCGTTTCGCTGGAAGCGTTGTTGACGGAGGCGGAAGAGCTTTCTGCAACCGGCGTACCGGTTTTCGAACGCCTGAAAATCAGCCCCGGATGTCCGCTGATATTGCCGTCGCACGTGGCTCTGGATGTTGCTCGTGAAAAAGCACGTGGGGCCTCAGCGATTGGAACCACCGGACGCGGAATCGGCCCGGCTTATGAAGACAAAGTCGCGCGCAGAGCTCTCAGGATATCCGATTTGTTCGACTCGACACAACTGGCTTCGAAGCTTGAACAGATTCTCGACTATCACAATTTCCTGCTGAAAAATTATTTCTCGGCAGAGCCGGTTGACCAGGCAAAGACGCTTGACGGTCTGTTGCACTCGGCCGAAACCGTCCTGCCCGTCACGGCCGATATCTCACAAATATTGCAGACGCTGGCGGACAAAGGCGACAGTATTCTGTTTGAAGGTGCGCAGGGGACCTTTCTCGATATCGATCATGGCACCTACCCCTTCGTTACCTCGTCGAATACGGTGGCAGCGGCTGCCAGCAGTGGTACAGGAGTTGGGCCGCGGTATCTGGATTACATTCTCGGCATCGTCAAGGCGTATACAACGCGCGTCGGCGCTGGACCATTCCCTACCGAATTATTCGATGACATGGGCGAACACCTCGCCAAAGTGGGCGCGGAATTCGGTGCGACGACAGGGCGGCCACGACGTTGCGGCTGGTTTGACGCCGTTGCTCTTAAACGCGCGATCATCAACAGCAGCATCTCGGGATT
The DNA here is from genome assembly GCA_964446495.1 of uncultured Woeseiaceae bacterium. Classification (GTDB taxonomy): domain Bacteria; phylum Pseudomonadota; class Gammaproteobacteria; order Steroidobacterales; family Woeseiaceae; genus JAADHU01. Next base: position 16,695 of record CAYUOY010000009.1, read on the forward strand.
GTGCATGACCAAACTCGACGTACTTGACGGTCTGGATACGATCCGTATCTGCGTGAGCTACGAAGTCGACGGCGAAGCGATAGCGGGCATGCCGCTGGTCGTCGACCGATTCGCTGATTGCAAGCCAGTCTACGAAGACATGCCTGGCTGGAGTGAGTCCACGGTTGGCGTTACAGAGTATTCCGAGTTGCCTGACAACGCACAGAGATACTTGTCGAGAATTGAGGCCATTGGTGGGGTTCCGATTGATATTGTCTCAACGGGTCCTGGGCGAGAGCAAACGATTGTTCGACGGAATCCCTTTAGCTAGGCACTCGTTGCGGGCCAGGTTTCTTGATGCGCTCAATGCTCTGGCTCTTCCGGACGATTCAGGAGCCAGTCGGTTGTTTGCGTTGCAGCAGCAATAATCCCAGGACCAAGAGTGCCAGTGGTGCCGGAGCGCCGCCACCGCCGCCTCCCGATGATGTGGGCGGAGGAGTGGGTGCTGGCGGCGGGGCGGGCCCTTCGTTGCTGGTAATATTTACCCGTGATGTCGACGTTGTTGCAATCGTGCCGCCCTGTGGGTTCGATAGGGTCATTTCAAAAAATTCCGTCGATTCGGCATCGCTATCGTCAATGATCGAAATGGTCAGGGACTTTGGCAGGCCATCTCCATCAGTCCATACCAGTGAACCGTTGGTATCTCCGTCGAAATCCAATCCGATGCTTGCGTCGCCACCACTGATGGCGTAGTCAACGCTTGCCTGGCCGGCGGCGCTGCCGCGGCGTTGTACTACAAGAATGACAGTGTTCATACCCGTTTCACTACTATTAACCGTTTCGTCCAGGAACTCGAATTCCGGCTGGGCTCCGGCGTCATTCAAGAACAGATTGGCGGTGTTGAGATCGCCAAGTGTTGCGCCGCCTCCCGGGCTGAGAAGTCGTACGATCAGGTGTTCCATCGGCTCTGGCATGCCATCGTCCGGTATTGTCAGGGTGATCGATTTATCGGCTGTGTCACCGACTGCCCACGAAAGAAGTCCGCTGCTGAGTTGATAATCAGCGCCATCGGCGGTTGCGGCCAGGATTTCGTAGTCAACACTCACATTACCGGTCGAGCCACCGATTCGCTGTACGGCAAGTGTCGATTGTCCACCCTCAGTGGCAGAGTACGAGGCAGCCGAAAAATTGAGGTTTCCCTCGGCGACCGAACGTGTCTGATCACGAACCAGGTAAAACCCGCTATCTATGTCGCTGATAGCCACTGTGCCGCTCGGAAAAAACGGGTAAGTACCCCAGGCGCCAACGAAGTTGGCGCTTTGAGAGAAAGGGTAGGTGTCAATTCGGCCAACTTCGGCTGGTTGAGTCGGATCCGAGATATCCAGGATAGTCAGGCCCTGGCTATAGTTAGACATGTAGTAGCGGGAGCCGCGCACGAACCCATTGTGATCGATTGCGGCAGTAGCGCCGGTCCACGTCGCTGCCAATGTCGGTGCCGTAAGGTCAGTCAGCGAAAAAACCCTTAATGTGGTTTGCAATCCACTGCGCTGTTCATCCAGTTCGTCATGGACGAACATGTATTGTCGGTCTTCCGACCACCAGCCGGAATGCACGTAGCCCGAATTGGCATAAGGTGTCTGGCTCAGCCTTTGAGGGTTGCTGATATCGGTTATATCCCAGATATCCACGGTGGTTTCGTTAAAATCGAACAAGACCTCACAGTAGGTTGTCGCATTGATACACTGAGTGTCCTTGCGCGGATCGGTGATCAGCATCGATGCTGCATCATGCATATAGTCGGGGGATGTGGCCGTTGCAATGAAAGATGGTTGGAGGGGATCCGCTAATGAATAAGCCCGAAACTGACCGCTACCGACGTTGGGACCGGCGATGATCAACGACGGTGTCGTGCCAGTCTGGCTAAGTCCGGTAGCGAAATCCAGACCGGTGGCATATACATTGTGTGCGGCCGTGAAATCGCTGCTGTAGTTCATGCGGTTGATTTCATGGGGTAGTCCGGTCAGATCGACAACGATCATGCCATCGTTCGAGCCATCGGTAGTTACATAGGCATAAGCTTTCCAACGGTCCGCTGCGGTATCGAAAAACTGGTAAACCTTGATGTCTCGCCAGACCGCCATGGGACCCAGTGCAAGACCAATCTCGAAGGGATTCTCCGGGTCCGTCACATCAACGATCGCCGTGCCGATATCGAGACCCATAATGGCGTATTCACGGTTACTGTTTAGGTCGAGGAAACCCCACACGTCGGCACCCTGTTCCGATCCACCACTAAAATCTTCTAGCGCAATATGCGCAAGAAGATCCACGGAGTCACATTCCAGTCCAGCCGCCTGGCCATTGATACACGGCTCTGCGCTCGCACTCACCTTCAGTTTTTGGTGTAGCGCCAGCATATTCTGCGTTTCCGCGGCGATGGCACCGTCCATACCTTTTCCATCGGCTACGATTTGAAAACCCTTCTTTAACATCGCAGATCTGTATTGGGCCGGCACACCGACCAGTTGGGTCGCTATCTCCTGTCCCGCAGAAAAGTTGCTCGAACGTTGAAATCCACCGCGTATATCGACGACTCCGCTGATAATGTGAAACAGGTCTTCGGTATTCTTCACGGCATAGCTTCCGCCGGCAACCCGAATCTGACCACCTTTGCCCGCCATGGTAAGCGCATAGGAAATGGTCTGGCAGGGGTTATCGCTGTCGTGGCAACGACCATTGTCGATGCCGTTGGTTGCGACAAACAGTGGCTTCTCCAGATCGCTGTGTGCACGAGATGCGGTGCTTGAAAACGATGCAACGAAGATAAAAAGGAATGCGCTGGTGTTTATGGCGAGTTTCATAATGTTACCCCGGTCGATCATGCCGATCACTTTAGCAGAGGCTGACAGGCAGGAAGCGCTTCGGCGATCACGTTTTTGAGTTATCACCACAGTGCCGCCGGCAATTGACATAATATTCGAAGTTTGGGTTTTTGACAGTCTGCAATAGGTCAGGGTTCCCCATGCCGAGTATTTTTCGATGCCGGGAGGGCTTGCGTACAGAAGTGAAACACGGATCATTCGTCAATAACGGTGGTAGTGGGGGACGGGGTTGGAGCAGGTACTGGTATTCAAGGCGGGTAGAAGCGCCTTTCGGGAAATTCGTGAGGAAGGCTTCTCCGCCGAGCGGATTGGCACCCTGATCGGCGCGTCGGGTGGCGCTAAATGGCTCGTCCTGAGTCAACTGGACCGGGTGATTCTCGAACGACTTGTACCCAAAATCCCGGGACCGCTGCACCTGCTGGGCTCCTCTATCGGTGCCTGGCGATTCGCCTGCTACGCCCAGGACGATCCGGTGGCGGCTATTACTCGTTTCGAGCAGGCCTATGTTGAGCAACGGTACTCCGAGAAACCGGATGCACGGGAAATCAGCAAAGTTGGGCGTGCGACACTTGAGTTAATTCTTGGTGAGTCGGGTATCAAGGAAATCCTCACGCACCCAACGATGCGAACCCATATCATGACCGTGCGGAGCAAACACATTACATCGATTGACTATCGGCCTGTGCTGGCGGTGGGACTCATGACCGCGATGACGGCCAATCTCATTCATCGCCGCTTGTTGGGCGGTTTTTTTTCGCGCGGTCTCTTCTTCGATCCACGCGATCGACCACCATTCTATGATGTCGGTGGATTTCCGATCACCCAAACTCCCTTGTCGGCAAAAAACCTGAAGGATGTCGTTATCGCATCGGGTTCAATCCCGATGGTCCTCGAGGGTGTGCGCGATATCGATGGCGCACCGCAAGGTACCTATCGGGACGGTGGGGTTATTGACTACCATTTGGATATGGAAACGGCAGCCGACGATCGAATTTCTTTCTTCCCACATTTTTTTGATTGGCTGAAGCCCGGTTGGTTTGATCGTCAACTTGCCTGGCGAAAGGTCAACGCCAAACACTTCGAGCGTACCGTTCTGATTTGTCCATCACCGGAATTCATTGCCCGCTTGCCGGATGGCAAGGTTCCCGATCGTACCGATTTTGTGCGTATGTCTACCGAGCGCCGAATTCGCTTGTGGCGGGACGTTGTGAAAGCGTGCGAAGAACTGGCCGACGAACTGAATGACGTACTGGACAAAGGCCAGCTGGCGGCGAGATTACAGCCTTTGTGATAGTCTCTCGGACAATAAGAAAGGAGAGGCTCGCGCCGAGCACGTGTTGACGGCGAATCAAGCTGAGTTGACCGACTCGTTGGAGAGGATTATCGCGGTCCTTGATGATATGACGGCATCCGAGGCCAGTATCAAGACCGATGCGCTGCGGTTCGAAATTGATCGCCGACTGCGCGATGATTTGCGGCGCTTCGCGGAAGCCCGTGAAAGCATGGTGCACTTGTTTGGTTTGCAGGTGTACGCCGATGTGATGAGCGCGTTTGCCGCCGGCGAGCGTTACGTCAATCGGGTCTGGTCTGCCTCGGCCGACGGCTACCGGCACGAAGCCGTGAGCTACCTGCACAAAGCCGCAACTCGATTTCGGGAAGCCAGTCAGGAATTAGCTGATGCAGAAGGTACGGGGCAGCCGGCCTGAATGACTGAAAAATGCTGCAGTGCAAAAAGTCAAGTCCCAAAAAAATTATAACATGTTGTTTTAATTGATAATTACATCGCTTGTCTGTATCCGGAAAGAGCGACTTTCGTGTATAGTAATAGCGTGGAAAACGCGATCTCACAGGAATCGGATACCGACCTGGAAGGAGTGAGTCCCAACGCTCCGTCCTTGTTATGGTCTTTGCTCGAGGCGCCACGAGCATTGGCGGAAGCCGGCAGCCTGTTGTCGGCCCGATCGATGCTCCGAAAGCTGCCCGGCGGCGATGGCCATGCCGTCATGACTTTGCCAGGTTTCCTGGCCTCCGATAAATCCATGCGTACCGTCCGCAAATATTTGCGCGACTGGGATTACAATGCGCATCGCTGGGAACTGGGGCGAAATCTGGGTCTATCGCATACCAAAGATATTGAGCGGATGCTGGATGATCGGTTACGGCAGATCTTTGAGGCAGCCGGCAGTAAGGTCAGTTTGATTGGCTGGAGCCTGGGTGGCATGTTTGCGCGCGAACTTGCACGGCGAAATCCCGAGCGGGTTCGTTCCGTTATTACTCTAGGCAGCCCGATCGGCGATCCAAGGTGTACCAACGCGTGGCGCCTGTTTGAGGTCGTATCGGGTATGGATATCGACCACGAGCATATTCGTAGCCGTGTCGAGAAACTGCGGGAACCGATTCACGACATACCGATGACCGCGATTTATAGCAAGAGCGATGCTGTAGTTTCGTCGGAAATTGCGATGTTGCCACCGGGCGCCAATATCGAAAATATAGGGGTTGCGGCCAGTCATCTGGGCATGGGCTATAATCCAGCCGTTTTTTACGCCATTGCCGACCGGCTTCGACAGCAGGAGGGCGAGTGGCAACCGTTCGAGATCAACGGCTTTCGAAAAATCTTCTTTCATTAACGGTTTCTAACCGTCGCTGCGCGGGTGATCCGCAGGTTCAGGACAAATACTATGCAACAGCTATCCGGAATGGACGCGTCTTTTTTATACATGGAAACGGGGACAACGCCGATGCACATCGGCAGTCTGACAATCTACGACCAATCCAGCGCGCCGGGCGGACACGTCACGTTTAAAGATATTCTGGAATTTTTTCAGTCGCGACTGCACAAAGCGAGATCTTTTCGGCAGCGCCTGGCACGAGTTCCCTTGAGCCTCGACCGTCCATACTGGATTGAAGATCCGGATTTTGATCTGGAGTTTCACGTGCGCCATATTGCATTGCCCAGCCCTGGCGACTGGCGACAGCTTTGCATTCAGGCGGCGCGATTGCACGCTCGTCCGCTTGATAGAAACAAGCCATTGTGGGAAGCCTACGTTATCGAAGGTCTCGATAACGTCAAGGGCGTACCAAAGGGCAGTTTCGCGCTGGTCACCAAGATTCATCACGCAGCGATTGATGGTGTTTCCGGTGCCGAGATGATGACGGCAATACACGACCTCACGCCGGATGCCGAGGTGGAAGGTCCGCTCCATCCATGGGCGCCTGAACGCATTCCTACCGGCGTCGAACTCCTCAGCAAGGCGGCGCTGAATTCACTGACGACCCCAGCCAAATTTGGCAAACTCCTGTACCGGTCTGTACCGTCGCTTGCAAAGGTGGTCGCAGGGCTGTCATCGCGCCAATTGAAGCTGCCGGTTCGGGTGCCGCGGACTCGCTTCAATGGGCGGATTTCGCCGCACCGTGTGTTTGACGGTCGCGCTTTCGATCTCAATGAAATAAAGGCCATCAAGAATTCACAACCGGGAACGACGGTGAATGATGTCATGGTGACGATTTGTGGTGGAGCGCTGCGAAAGTACCTTGAATCCAAGAACGAGTTGCCGAAGGAGTCACTGGTTGCGATGGCGCCCATGTCGGTTCGCTCCGACGACAAGAAGACGGCTGCGGGAAACCTGATTACGGCCATGAGTTTGCCAATCCGCAGCGATATCGAAGATCCGCTTGAACGACTGCTGGCCGTGCACAAAGAAAGTACAGAGGCCAAGAAGCTGACTCATACAATGGGGCCGAACCTGGCTACCGATGCGGCCGAGTTCTTGCCGTCCACAGTGTCAGGTTTTTTCGCGCGCGCCTACGTGAGTTCTGGCCTGGTCGACCGGGTTCCACCCATGATGAACACAGTGATTACCAATGTACCCGGCGTGAACATGCCACTGTATTCAATGGGATCGAGAATGGTGGCCAATTACGGCCTTGGCCCGATCGTTCAGGGCATCGGCTTGTTTCAACCTATTCTGAGCTGCAACAACACGATCACGATCAGTGCAGTCGCAGACCGGGACATGATGCCGGACCCGGCGTTTTATGCGGACTGTCTGCAGGCATCCTTTGATGAATTGAAAGCGGCGACGATCGATCGACCAGTCGCGAAAAAGAGGAAAAAACGTGCGGCGCCAAAGAAGAAAGTGGTTACCACGAAAAAATCAGGAAACGGCGACGCCCGACCGCCTGTGCACTGATTTCAGGCTCTCGGCCGGGTCCAAACCGACAGTCACCAACATTTCCCGTAGCAGCTTATTGAAAAACAAAGTTTTTCAATAAGCTGCTAGAAAATATCATCGTCACGACTGTCATCGCGCCGATCATCCCGGCTTTCCCTCTGTTCCTTCCTGAATGTTCCACTGTCCATGCTGACGCCGGTATTGAACAGGCTGCGCCTGTCGGCGGGGGTTCTGCGATCCGCATGATGTACAAAGCCGCAGTTACACTCGGCCCTGGTGCAGCCCGGTAACGGTAACTGGGGAGCGTCAACTGACAAGAACCGTTCGCCAGCCATCTCCCTGGCGGCATCACAGGCGTCACCACAAAGCTTGATGGAGACTGAATAGTACTCACCGCTTTTAGTCGCTCGCGCAGGTTTCTTGTCTGTCGGGTCAGTCGGCGATTGATTTTTGCGCCGGACTACAAACAGCGTCACAAGCAGTCCCAACAAAATCAGAGTTGCCGTCGTTACGCTCACTTGCCGTTCCTCGTTGTTTTAGTCGCGCTCCGCCTTTGAGCGATTGAAACGCTCTACCCAGAAGTCCGCATTTTTGATGCCTAACGATTCCGGATCAAAAGTGTAGGTCTTGACCCCGGCCTTGCGTTGCGTTTCGTAGTCTTTCAACGCTTTCATGGCGGGCTTTGATAAAAAGAAAATGATAAGGATGCCGACGATGTTCAGCCAGGCCATCAAGCCGACCCCAATATCACCGAGCCCCCAGGCTACGCTGGCGGTCTTTACCGCACCGTAAAAAATTGCTGCCATCATGACGATTTTCAGCATCACCACAAGACCGGGAACCTTGATGGTGCGATGTATATACGCAACGTTGGTTTCCGCGATGTAGTAGTAAGCAAGTACGGTAGTAAATGCGAAGAAGAAAAGCGCGATAGCGACGAACGGGGCACCAATGCCTGGCAAGACGCTTTCAAGCGCATATTGTGTAAATGCCGGGCTGCTCGCATCGACCGACGCACCAAGGTTCTGCACCAAAAAAGTGTCATCGGCACCATGGACGTTGTATTTTCCGGTAATCAGTATCATGAACGCGGTGGCTGAACAAACAAACAGTGTGTCAACGTATACCGAGAAGGATTGCACCAGTCCCTGTTGCGCGGGATGTTCAACTTCGGCTGCCGCTGCGGCATGTGGGCCGGTTCCCTGGCCGGCCTCATTCGAATAGACGCCTCGTTTCACGCCCCACCATATGGCGGCACCGAGGCCGGCCATTGGCGTAAACGCATCGCCGATGATAAGCCCTACAACTTTGGGGAGTTCACCGAGGTTCATCGCGATGATAACCAGTGCCATGAGGATGTAGGCCAGCGCCATGAAGGGCACCACGATCTGGGTGAAATGGGCGATTCGCTTAACTCCGCCAAAAACAATAAATCCGAAAACGGCAACGACGACGAGGGCCGTGACTAATTTCGTGGTGCTGATCGTCCCGATGGCGGTCTCAATGAGATCGCCACCTCCAAGTGCCAGTTCGGTCGCATTGCCGATTGCATTGGCCTGAACCGTGGGCAGGAGTACGCCGGTCGCAAGTATCGTTGCGAATGCGAATAACCAGGCGTACCATTTTTGACCCATCGCTTTTTCGATGTAGTAGGCGGGTCCGCCTCGGTACTGTCCGTCATCGACTTCTTTGTAAATCTGCCCCAGGGCCGATTCGATGTAGGCCGTTGATGCGCCGAAGAAAGCAACCACCCACATCCAGAACACAGCGCCCGGACCACCGAAGCCGATCGCAGCGGCAACACCGGCGATGTTGCCAGTACCCACGCGGCCTGACAGTGATACGGCCAGTGCCTGAAAAGAGGAAATGCCCTGATCGGAACTCTTGCTGGAAAACAGCAAGTGAATCATTTCGCGAAATAGTCGTACTTGCACGAAGCGTGTGAGTACCGAGAAAAACAGGCCGGCACCGAGTGCAAGGAAGACGAGTGCAGGACTCCAGACTACTGCATTTACGCTATCGACGAATTCCTGCATGGTTTTCCTTCATGACTCTCGGACGCGATGAGTGGCCGATAGTACAGGAAAATGAGGGGCTTACCAGCGGCAAAGGCGGGCGGGTAGATACGTGATGTTGTCCTGGTCAGGAGCCAATGTGAGAACCGGCGTGTTTTGCCGTGACCCGTCTCGTTATGTTGCTACCTATTCTAAAATGCTTCACCAACGCCGAAATAAAATTCCGTTCCATCGGCTCCGACTGCAACGTCCGCCGAAAGTGCAACGCGATGTTTTTGCGATACAACGAAACGGGCACCAATGCCCGCGGCAGGCAGAAATTCACGGCCAAATTCGCCAAAGTCTTCGGCCACCTCACCGACTCCGGCGAAGCCGGTAAAGATCCAGCTGTCGCTATATTGCCAGCGGTATTCACTTTGCACGGCATACATCATCCGATCACGATAACGTCCAGCCGGATATCCACGCAGGTCGGTACTGCCACCGAAAGTACTGAGCAGAAAGAACGGTGTGTCGCCGCTGCTTGATCGTATAACGGCGCGAAAAGCAATCGCATCTCGCTCACCAACCGGGCGATAGTGATTGACGCTGACTTTGAATATTTCTGTGTCGAAATCACTACCGACTGATTCTCGGTAGAGAATCGTACGGCCATCGACTAGCCAGCCGGAGCGCGGAAACTGCTCATGGTCACGTGTATCGTACTGCACAGGGAACGCAATGGCCCCGATATCGAGTTTCAGGCTGGGATCGAAGAAACTTGCATCGGGCAAATTCAAACGCAGTCGGGAATCGACACTGCCGGCCAGGTAACTAAGGCCAATGTACAGTTTATTCCAAACGCGCCAGGTGGCGCTGGCAAAGTAAAGCGGTGCCTCCTGCAGGATGTCGACTCCAATGTCTCTGCTATTTTCCTCGTTGCCGATGCCGTAGAAACGGTAACGAACATCAGCATATCCCGCCCCCAGTTTGACCCGTAGTTGGTCGTCCAGCAGATGCAAATTGGCACCTCCGCCGTAAGCATAACTGCCATTTTCGGCAATCATGGCGAATCCACCGAGAATAGACGGTGCCGTCTCAGAGTCCTCGTCGCGCGGATTCAGGAAGTAGCCGCTGGCCATTGTCAGTTTCCAGCCCAGCTGCGGTGATCGACCCGGTATGGGCACGACCACCAGATCTTCCGGCCACCTTTGCACGAGGCGTTTCAGCGGGTTAGCGGAAAAGTCGGCATCATCGATACTGAAACCACCATCTGACAGTACGTCTGCCATGCTGCCGCCAGCAACTTCAAACTGGGTTTCAGATTCGCTACTCGCGTCTTCGGCCTGTGCACAGGATTTATCGCCGGCAAACAGTGTTGCCCCGGCAAGGATCCAGACAGCGGTTCTATTCATTGAGTTTTAGCAATAACTGCACGAGTTGAGGAGGCGCAATTCCAGCCGGCAGCCCGGTTTGGAGCGCAGGTTAGATTTGGGCTTGTACCGGGGCCGAACTATACGGCCTCTACGATAGATGTGCCACAGTCTGCATCGCGGTTCCGGCTTGAATTCGACGGTTTTCACGAGCGACGGCCTCTCCTGTTGACGACGTAACAATCACTTAATGTAACGCTAACACTAGCCTAACAGTTGCCCACTATTGTCTCCGAATCCAATGACCTCCAGGAGATAATTAATGAATCACAGGCCCTTGTCAGGCATATGTCTTACGGGCGTATTGCTCGCCGCATGTTCGAGCGGCGACATCAATATTGCCCCCCTGACTACAATCACAAACCCCACCGTCGCCAGTCCCGTTAGCAGTGGAGACGAAAGTTGTGCCTCCTACATCAATAGCGACGGTCAGGTCGTCCAGGGAGTGGCTGACGGCAACGCAAATTGTATTTACAGCCCAGCTTTTGTCTCAAACGTGTTGCCCCTTGAAGTCGACATGACCATTCCAGCGCTGGCAAATGGCGGTGTCCACATTTTTGAGGCGAGCCTTTTCGTCGGCAATTCATACCGAACGGATGTTGACCTGCAGGCTGCAGGCATTTCGCAAGGCGGCGATGGCCCGACGCTGACAATTGAGGCCGGTGTCACTCTGGCGTTCAAGACCAGCAAGGATTTCATGGTGGTCAACCGCGGTTCACGCGTCGTCGCGATCGGACGTGTCAATGCACCCGTTACCTTCACCTCTGAATCTGACATCAACGGGACCGTGGGTGCGGAAGATGTGCAGCAATGGGGCGGTATGGTCATCAATGGCTTTGGCGTGACTAACAAGTGCCGTTACCTCGGAACACGTGGCGAACCGGACTTTGCGCTCGATGGTGAGTGTCATGTTGATTCAGAGGGCTCAAGCGGCAACGACGAGAATCAGTACGGTGGTGACAACGATGATGACAACTCAGGGCAGCTTGAATACGTCGTCGTCAAGCACACCGGTGCGACAGTAGGCAACGGCGATGAACTCAATGGCATCACCTTCGGCGCCGTCGGTCGTAACACGATCATTCGAAACTTGCAGATGTATGCCACTTTCGATGACGGAATCGAGATGTTCGGTGGTTCCGTAAACTTTGAAAACTATGTTGCGGTTTACGTTCGAGATGACTCGATCGATATCGATGAAGGCTGGAATGGCTCAATCACCAATGCCCTGGTCATACAGTCGGAGACGGACGGAAATCACTGTATCGAAGCGGACGGCATCGGCTCATTCGGTGACCTGACACCCGCCGTCGTTGAAGACATGATTGCACGTCGGCTGCAAAGTTCGCCTGTTATCAGCAATCTGACTTGCATCATTTCAGCGAATGGTCCGGATACCGCCACGCATGATCCGGGCGCTGGCTGGCGATTCCGCGAGGGCGTCACACCCATCATCAATGACGCGCTGGTAATCGCTTCCTTTGGTGCTACTGATACGACCAGCGGTAATGATAACTATTGCCTGCGAATCGACAACCGATCGCAGGATGCGGCACTCGACGGGTCGTTGCAGCTGAACTCAGTGCTGTGGTCCTGCGGTGAAAATACGCGCGGCCAGACTCTCGCTGGCTCCGGCGTCAGCGAAGAAGCATTTGCCACCAACGATGCGACCTACGGTCAGGGCGGTCAGTTCCACCCGGTGATTGCGGGCACTGTCGTTAGCGCAACGGCGACGAGCAATCCGGAATTGCAGCTGCTGGGCGGGAATCTGGCAATCGGTTCATTGCCCTGGAATACCTCGCTGATTGACAACGTGGCACCCGTGGCCACATCAGCGCCAGCTTCGGGTCCAGCCGGTTACCTGGGAGCTTTCGCCCTCGGCGTAGATTGGACCGCGGGCTGGACGTATGGAATTCACGCGGAAAACCGGGCGCAGCCATTGTGGTTCGAGACGCTCTGATGCGCCGTTCACCTGATCAATCAAGAGTGCTGTATCAATGAATCATACTTTCCGGGGCAAAAATATTCGGTGGGCCTGCGTGATCATCGCCTCTCTTATGGGATGGCAAATGTCGGCCTCCGCACAGGAAGAATCGAACCACTCGGGACTGATTGCGGCGCCTGCACTGCCATCGATACAATCGGCGGCAGGCGGTGATGCAATTGAAGAGGTCGTGGTCACTGGCCGATTCATCAGCGCCAGCCAAAAGGTCATTAACGAACGGCTTTCTGATTCCTCAGTTACGGATATGCTGGATGCCGACACGATAGCCCGTCTGGGAGACTCAACTGTCGCTGATGCCATGCGGAGAATTCCAGGGCTCACCCTCGTTGCCAACAAGTACATCTACATTCGCGGTCTGGGCGAACGGTATTCATCGAGCTCTCTTAACGGCGCCCAGATACCTTCGCCTGACCTGACCCGCAATGTTATCCCTCTCGACGTATTCCCGACCTCGATTGTTCGTTCCCTGCGCGTGCAAAAATCGTGGTCCGCCGATCTCCCTGCCAACTTCGGGGGCGGCGCCATTGATATTCGAACCAAGGGCATACCCGATCAGTTCGCGTTCAATGTGGAAGTTGGCGGCGGATACAGTAGCCTGAGCAAGGGCAATGGGCTGACTTATGCTGGCGGTGGTCAGGATCGATTCGGTACGGATGATGGCTCCCGGGCCCTGTCACCGGTAATTTCGACGGCGTTGGACGATCTGCAAGGGGATGTCAGCGTGCCAAATATTCTCGGTTATTTGCAGCGTACCGATCCGGCCGCCGCTCTGCCTGACGCCCAGATGTTCAATCGCGAACTGGGCCTTGAGCTCAACCGAAATATTGGTGTGACCTCAAAGAGTATGCCCTCTGACCTGCAATTGCGCGCCTCACTTGGCAACAACTTCCTGCTGAACAACGACTGGGAGGTTGGCTTCAACGTTGGCGGTTCATACCAGACGGACTGGCGCAAGACCACAGCGGTAGCCAGGAATTTTAATTTTCCGGAGCAACGCATCGAAACTGAAGAGGAAACGACGTTCTCTGTCAATATGGCAGGTACCTTGAGTCTTGGTACGCGCTTTCTGGCGGACCATGAAATATCAACCACCACACTTTGGTTAAGAAACACGGACGACGAAACAGCGACGACCGACTTCTTCAACGAAAATCGCGAAGTTCAGGATGGCCTGGGATTCCGAAACTACCGTCTGCAATTCGAAGAGCGCAATTTACTGGTCAACCAGATTCGTGGCCAGCACTATCTCGGAGCCGATACACGCGATCGATTCGAATTCTTGCGGAAAATGCTGACTTTCGTTCCAGAGGAAACCAGGATTAACTGGTTCTACTCGGATTCTACTGCGCAAACAGATATCCCGAACCAGGTGCAGATTTCATCGCAGACGATTACCGATGATTTGACGGCGGAAATTCTTGGTGAGCAGGTCGCACTGAACAATACGGCAGTGGATTTTCGATTTACCGACCTTGAGGACGATGTCAGGGATTATGGCTGGTCCTTCATGTTGCCGGTAAATACTTTACGTAACCGGGTCGAGATTTCTGGCGGATACAACCATGTGCAAAAGGCGCGCACTTACCAGCAAACGCAGTTTAGTCTGGGTGCAATTGACGTATTTGACAGTGCAAGCTTGCGTGGTCCACTGGACAGCGTCTTTTCGGACAGCAACATAGTGTCGACATCGAACAACTACGTTTTCGATCGCCAGGGTACAAACAATGAAAGCTACATTGCGGCCACAATTACTGACGCTGTCTTTGGCGCAGTCAACTGGACTTTCGACGATACCTGGCGGATTTCTGCGGGACTGCGTTGGGAAGACTACCGGCAGGTTGCTGTTAACTGGAACCCATATGGCTACACAGTCGAGAATCCGCAGATATCAAATGACCCCGACGAGCTCGCTGAGGGTACCTTTTCCAGCACAGAGGTATATCCGTCCGCTTTTCTAACGTATATGGGTGACTGGTTGGCCGATACTTTTCAACTGCGTGCAGGATTTAGCGATACCGCGGTCCGGCCCGACCTGCGTGAAATTACCGGCGCCAGCTATATCGATCCAATTACCGGCGATCTGACGCGTGGCAATACCGGCGTCGAGCCGGCGGCGGTTCGGAACTTTGATTTGCGCGGTGAATGGTTCTTTGGTAACGGTGACAATTTCACGATTACTCTTTTTCGCAAAGAGATTGACAGCCCGATTGAATTCTTCGAATCAGCCGCAAGCGACACGACCGTAGCCCGTGAAATTGTCAATGCAAGCTCGGCGACGGTGCAGGGGGTCGAATTAGAGGGCCTCAAGGAACTGGGCTTTATCGGCGGAGTCTTCGAAACGCTGTATGTGCAAGGCAATCTTACTTTGCAGGACTCGGAGCTGGTGTGTGATTTTGAGGCAACGAACAGTTGTGCGGCGGACGCACCAACTAACCCGGTTCGCAGCCTGAGTGGTGCCTCTGACTATGTTGCCAACTTCATGATCGGTTTCGATTCGCTGGATACTTTGCATAGCGCGACGCTTGGTTACAATGTATTTGGCGAACGCTTGTATGTATCGGGCCGCAATGGTTCGCCAGACGGCTTCGAGAAACCGTTTCATTCATTGGATTTCACCTATTTCTGGTATCCGACAGACCGAATGACGGTGAAATTCAAAGCACAGAATCTGCTCGGAGAAAGCGTCACCATCGAACGAAACAAGGTCGAAGTCTTCCGCGAGGATCCGGGCCAAAGCGTAGCACTGACGATCAGCTGGGCATTGTAGGACTACGGGTGGAATACGCAGTAGAATCTGTCGTATGAAAAAAATAGGCGTTGTGGTCATCGAGGACGAAGAGGATATTCTCGAACTGATCAGCTACAACCTCCGTCGGGAGGGCTATGATGTCGAAGGAGCGAGCTCGGGGGAGGACGGTCTCGCGCTGGTTGAAAGCAGCCACCCCGGCATCGTATTGCTTGATTTGATGTTACCAGGAGTCAGCGGTCTCGATGTTTGCAAGCGACTGAAGGCGAATACGCGCCTGCAGTCTATTCCGGTATTGATGGTATCGGCCAAGGGTGACGAGTCGGACATCATCGCAGGGCTTGAAATGGGTGCCGATGATTACGTGACCAAACCGTTCAGTTCGAAAATCCTGATGGCGAGGGTTCGCGCGCTGTTGCGGCGGTCGAGTGGTGCGCAGCCAGAGGCAAAAGACAAGATCGTTATACATGAGTTACAGGCGGATCCCGGTCGTTTTCAGGCGAGCCTGGCAGGCCAGTCGCTAAATCTCACGAAGGACGAATTTCACCTGCTTTGCTTCCTTGCCAGGCATCCTGGCTGGGTGTTCACCCGATACCAGATCGTCGATGGTGTTAAGGGACAGAATTACGTTGTCACCGAGCGCGCTGTCGATGTTCGAATTGCCGGATTGCGGAAAAAACTGGGAAGATTCAGTGACTACGTTGAAACGGTGCGGGGCGTGGGATACCGCTTCAAGGACATCTGAATGATCGCTGCAACGATGTCGAAGAAGCCGTCAATCTGGACGTACTACGTGGCGAGTGTAGTCGTCGTGCTGGTATCGCTCGCAACACTTACCTGGTACAGCACGGAACGGTACCGGGATTTCCTGACGGAACAATTGCGGATAACCCTGGAAGATCGAGCCGGCATCGTCGCAGCGCGAATCGGGTCCGGACTGGAAGCGGAGAGATCGCCTGTTACCCCCGATAGCTGTCGGGTCCCGGGGTCTGTGACCGATATTCGAGTTACGGTGATTGCAGCGAGCGGTACTGTGCTGTGCGATTCACATGCTGATATTGGAGCTATGAACAACCATCGAAGCCGCCCGGAAATTGCCAGAGCATTTGGCGGTGAGGTGTCCTCGACGACAAGATACAGCGACACTTTGTCGGCATTCATGCTCTATGTCGCCATTCCGGTGACCAATGGTGCGTCGATTGTCCGGGTGGTACGCGCGGCGATACCGCTGCATTCAATCAATGAATTGTTGCGCCAGGTCACCCGCACTTTAATTTTTCTGGGTCTGGCATTTGCCATTGCCGCCGTAATTCTGAGCATCTATCTCTATCGCAAGATCAATCCACCACTGAAGGATATCGTTGATGGAGCGAACCGGTTTGCGCAAGGTCATTTTGATCGCAAGCTGGATGACTACGAGGTCAGGGAGGTGGCCGACCTTGCGTATACGCTGAACAGGATGGCCGATCAACTGCAGCTTCTTGAGACGATTCGACAGGATTTCGTGGCCAACGTATCGCATGAATTAAAGACTCCCATTACCTCCATAAAAGGTTTTGTCGAAACGCTGAGAGACGGTGCCAAGGATAACGCGGAGGACCTGGACCGTTTTCTGGGAATTTTGGACAAACAGTCGCATCGACTGGAAGCGATCGTGGATGACTTGCTGACATTATCTCGTCTTGAAAGTGAGCCCGCATCCGAACTTCTGCAGCTGCATGTGGAAAATATTCAGAATCTGTTGGTATCCGCGGGTGAACTTTGTTCGACACGGGCGGACAAGAAAGGCATTGAAATTGCGGTGAATTGCGGTATGGAGATCAATCTGATTGTCGACCGTTCCTTGCTGACGCAAGCGATCATTAATCTTGTGGACAACGCCATAAAATACAGTGCAACCAATACCAAGGTAAAAATTGTCGCCACGGATGAGGGTGATCACGTGCGCTTTGACATCGCGGATGAGGGGCCGGGTATTTCCAGCGAGCATTTTCCGCGCCTTTTTGAGCGGTTTTATCGCGTTGACAAAGCGCGTAGCCGCCACCTCGGCGGTACCGGCCTGGGACTGGCCATCGTCAAGCATATCGTCGTTCTGCACAATGGTTCGGTATCAGTGGACAGCGAGCCAGGGTCTGGCAGTGTATTCCACATCGATATTCCGAAGATCAATCGTTAGTCGAGCAGGGCTATGGGCGGGCGGATGCTCGTCACTTTAAGCGGAACAATCCTATATGATACCGGTCAATCTGATTGGTCGACCCAGCCAGTCGGGCAAGGCAATATCCGCATCGTGACACTTTCATCACGCCCTATCGATAGGATTATTTCATGAAGTTATTAACTGCGCCGTTCATCGCCATCGCTCTGCTGCTCCTGATTGGTTGCCAGCAAGGTAGCAGCCCGTCGTCACAGCCATCATCGACATTGCCCCAGGGGGTGACATTTCTGGAGGCCGTGGAAAAACGATCGACTGACGAGATTGTCATTCCGTATAAGAAGTACCACCTCGACAACGGCCTTACGGTAATTCTGCATGAGGATCGGTCCGACCCACTCGTACATGTTGATGTGACCTACCATGTCGGATCCGGTCGGGAAGAGATTGGAAAATCCGGTTTCGCGCATTTTTTCGAGCACATGATGTTTCAGGGTTCGGAACACGTGGCAGACGAACAGCACATCAAGATCATTTCCGAGTCCGGTGGCACGATGAACGGTACGACCAACAACGATCGTACGAACTATTTTGAAACGGTGCCGGCGAATCAACTGGAGAAAATGCTCTGGCTGGAATCCGATCGCATGGGGTTTCTGCTCGACGCTGTCACTCAGGAAAAGTTTGAAGTGCAACGTGAGACTGTCAAAAACGAACGGGGTCAGGGAGTAGACAATCAACCGTACGGATTGTTAAACGAGCGCGTGAATGAGGCCTTGTTTCCTGAAGGGCACCCCTACTCATGGCCGACTATCGGCTATCTTGCCGATCTGAATCGTGTAAATGTCAATGATCTAAAGAAATTTTTCCTTCGTTGGTACGGCCCCAACAATGCCATTCTAACCATCGGTGGCGATTTTGACGAGGCGCAGACTCTCGTCTGGGTGAGTAAATATTTTGGTTCTATTCCGCGCGGACCGGATGTCGACATGCCCAAGAAACCAATGGTGACGCTGCAATCGGACCGTTATATTTCGCTGGAAGACAACGTTTCGTTGCCGTTGCTTTATATGTCCTATCCGACGGTCTATCGATTCCATCCGGATGAAGCACCGCTGGATGTACTGATGTTTATCTTGGGGCAGGGCGAGACGTCTTTGCTTTACAAGAACATGGTGAAGAATGGTTTGGCCGTTCAGGCGAGTGCAGGGCATGGCTGCGCAGAACTTTCCTGCTCGTTTACGATTTTCGCATTACCCAACCCGGCCATGGGCCAGTCGCTCGCTGACCTCGAAAAAATCATGCGTGATTCACTGGTCGAATTCGAAGGACGCGGCGTAACGGATACAGATGTGCTTCGAGTAAAAATGAATATCGTCTCCGGCATGATATACAGCCTGGAGAGCGTGGCAGGAAAGGTCAGTCAACTGGCGTCGCATCAGGTTTATACCGGCAATCCGGACTACACGGCCGAGGACATTGCGCGCTACGACAATGTGACCAAGGACGACGTGATGCGTGTCTATCGCAAGTATATCCTCGGTAAGTCAGCCGTCTTAATGAGCATCGTGCCCAACGGCCAGGGCGATCAGATAGCCGCGCCCGATACCTGGTCTCGTTATGAACGGGACTTGCCGGATTACACAGCGACCACGAATGCGGAGCTGGAGTACCGGCGCGCGGTAGACAAATTTGATCGCAGTATCATGCCTCCGGCGGGTGAGAACCCCAGCGTCATATTGCCGCAAATCTGGAGGAGCGAGTTCGAGAACGGCATAACGGTTCTTGGTGCGGTAAATGATGAAACGCCAACCACGGCCATTAGCCTTCGCATTGAGGCAGGGCAAAGAAACGAATCGTTGCAGCAGTTGGGGCTCGCCGCACTGACCGCCGCGATGATGAATGAAGCGACAAAAAAGTCGACCAACGAGGAACTGAGTGATCGTTTGCAGCAATTGGGCTCGACCATTCGATTTACCGCCGACAATAACAATACTGTCGTATCGATTCGCAGCCTGAGTAAAAACCTTGATCCGACGCTGGCGATTGCGGCCGAAAAGCTACTGGAGCCAAAGTTTGACCAGGCCGATTTTGAACGAGCGAGAGCGCAAACCTTGCAGGCCATTGAGCAAAGCGCGAAACAGGCGGCGGTGACCGCGGCGTTGGTGTTCCAGCAACGGCTGTTTGGCAGGAACAATAGTATGTCCTACCTGAATATTGGTACGGCAGAGACCGTTAGTAATTTGACGCTCGAGGACGTGAAAGCGTTTTATGCGACACATTATTCGCCGCATATTGCCAGCATCATCGGCGTCAGTGACTACCCGGAATCAGAGCTTCTCGACAAGCTGTCCGTGTTCAGTTCATGGCGGGGACCGGACGTAGAAAGGCCGGGACTGGAGTCATTTCCAAGTATCGGAGCGACGAAAATATACCTTGTTGACAAGCCAGGTGCGGCGCAATCGGAGATTCGCATCGGCAAACGCGCGCTTAATTACGATGCAACCGGTGAGTACTACCGGGCCGGCCTGATGAATTTCACTCTGGGTGGAGCATTCAACAGTCGCATTAACCTCAATTTGCGCGAGGACAAGGGCTATTCCTACGGAGCCGTGACCGGCTTCGGTGGGGAGAAAGACTACGGTGTTTTCACGGCCCAGGCCGCGGTGCGGACGGACGCAACAGCGGCTTCCATCGTCGAATTCGAGCGTGAAATTCGACAATTCGCGGAAAAAGGCCTCACTGAGCCGGAAATGGCATTTACCCGAAGTGCGATTGGGCAGCGAGATGCACGTGCGTTTGAAACCCCGGCACAAAAGCTTGTTTTTCTCTCACAGATCGTTACCTACGATCTGCATGATGACTTCGTGGAGAAGCAAAATGAGATTTTGGCCGGTATCGCACAGAAAGAATTGAGCCAGCTTGCGAAAAAGCACTTGAATATGGATGAGATGATCATCGTGGTGGTCGGCGACAAAGAGTCGATTCTGCCCGGCCTTGAGGAGTTGGGGTATGAGATTGTCGAGATGGATGTGAATGGCAACAGGATTCCTGGCGGCTAGTTTCGTCTGAGACCGCCACCGAACATGGTGTTATTGGCCAGACTGAATGTCTCGCCAGGCATAAGCATAAGCCCGGCATTTATTTGACCTCAACCCCCAGGTTGTCCAGAATGAACCTCCTGAGAGAGATCTCAGGCGGTGATGGGGATCGCCGGTGGTTTCAATGCGTGATGGCTTGAAAAAGTGGGGGTAACGCTCGATCGCCAGGCTAGAGAAGATAGTAAAATTAAAGAGCAAGACTCACTGATCGACGCAAACCTGGACAATCAAAATGTCTGCAGAGACCTGAGGCGGATTCGCCGTGGCCGTCCGAAATGCATAAAACGGGCTAACTTTTTGAGGATAATCTGATGTTTACCAGCAATCCGTTCGCCGATCTGTCGGCATTTTTGCCGCCTGTCGCCATGCAGACTTATATTCTCTTGATGATTCTAGCCGTGGCAGTGGGCACGGTCGCGGACATGCTCCATAAGAGCAGTGGCAAGTATTTCGCACAGCGACGCCAAAAATCACAGGAAAAGGCGACGCGGAAGTTAAGCGGTGCCGACAAAGCCTCTCTTGCGATCAAGACACTGGCAGTAGAGGTGGCCACCGCCGGTGAGTTTTGCAATCCACAGCGCAGAATCTCCCATATGCTGATGTTTTATGGCTTCATTCTGTATCTGTCTACGACAATAGCTCTGATTTTCGCCTACCCAACCCATGCCACACCGGCGCCCGCAATCTTGCCGCTGTTGTGGAATATTGGTGTGATCATGCTGCTTATCGGCGGCTACTGGTTTTTCTTCCTGCTTCGGGTCAACGTCGCGAAAGACGGCCAGCCGGTATTTAGCCTCGTGCTCGCGGATCTGTTTATCGTAACCTTGCTGGGGAGCGTCACCTTCGCCTTCCTGTGGGAGATCGTGCAGACCACGGGCAACCTTACCGCGACCAAGATTGTGTTCGGTTTCTACATATTGTTCACCACTTTGCTCTTTGGCACTGTCCGTTGGTCGAAGCTGGCCCACATGTTCTTCAAACCCGTGGTCGCCTTTCAACGCAGAGTTGAGGAGGCGAGCGGTGCCACCGCCTTGCCGCCACCCGCACCACGCAACGAAGGGAGCTAATTGATATGCCAACTTTTGTTTACATGACCAGTTGTGACGGCTGTGGCGAGTGCGTCGATATTTGCCCGTCCGATATCATGCACATAGATCCCACCCACAGGCGCGCCTATAACATCGAGCCCAATTTTTGCTGGGAGTGTTATTCCTGCGTGAAAGCCTGTCCGCAGAATGCGATCGACGTTCGCGGCTACGCCGATTTCGCGCCGCTGGGCCATAGTGTGCGGGTACGACGGGAAGAGGATAAGGCCACGATCTCCTGGAAAATTGTCTTTCGGGATGGTCGCGAAAAGAATTTCGTATCACCAATCCGGACCACGCCCTGGGGATCCATCAAGTCGCCCTCTGACTATGACGTGCCAAGCGAGGACGCGCTCAAGTCCCAGGAACTCGCACACGAACCAGAATCACTCAATATCGAAAAGTTGCCCGCGTTGACACCGGACAAACTCAAGCTAGGAGTCGTCTAATGGGCCTTTTTTCAAGTAGAAAAACAATACACGTAGACTCGGATGTCCTGGTCATTGGCGGTGGCATGGCCGGTTGCGGTGCGACCTACGAGGCCCGTTATTGGGGCCGGGATCTCAATATCGTCTGCGTCGAGAAGGCCAACATCGAGCGCAGTGGTGCTGTAGCGCAGGGCCTTTACGCGATCAACTGTTACATGGGCATGCAGTGGGACGAGAATCAGCCTGAAGATCATGTCCGTTATGCTCGTAACGACCTGATGGGTATCGTGCGCGAGGACCTGGGTTACGATATCGCACGCCACGTTGACTCGACCGTACACAAGTTTGAAGAATGGGGTCTGCCGATCATGAAGGACCCGGAAACCGGGCGATATCAGCGCGAGGGCAAATGGCAGATCATGATTCATGGTGAGAGCTACAAGCCGATTGTGGCCGAGGCTGCGCGCAAAGCCGCCACCAAGGTCTATAACCGAATCATGGTCACTCACCTGCTGATGGATCATACGAAGCCTAATCGGGTCGCGGGTGCCGTGGGATTCAACGTCCGCACCGGTGACTTCTACGTATTCCGCGCCAAGGCCGTTATCGTCGCCGCTGGTGGTGCCTCGCACATCTACAAGCCACGCTCGGTTGGCGAGGGCATGGGCCGGACCTGGTATGCGCCCTGGAGCAGTGCCTCTGCCTATGCATTGCCGATCCTTGTCGGCGCCAAGATGACGCAGATGGAAAACCGCATCGTTTTGACCCGTTTCAAGGATGGCTATGGTCCGGTCGGTGCCTACTTCCTGCATTTGAAGACCACCACCGAAAACGCCTATGGCAATGAATATGAGTCCACCTGGTACGACCAGACCAAGGAAATGGTCGGCGATTACATTGACCGACATCCGGTACCAACTTGTCTGCGAAACCATGCATTCCTGGAAGAAATGAAGGCCGGTAGAGGTCCGATCCGCATGGTGACGAAAAAGGCTTTCCAGGATCCGCACCTCGAGACCATCGGTTGGGAGAATTTCCTCGGCATGACGGTTGGGCAAGCGGTGGTCTGGGCGGCACAGAATATCGACCCCAAGCACACCAATCCTGAGCTGACGACATCAGAGCCCTATGTCATGGGTTCGCACGCGACCTGCTCCGGCGCCTGGGCGAGTGGTCCGGAAGACTATGCTCCCGATGAATACCAGTGGGGCTACAACCGCATGATGACGGTTGATGGCCTGTTTGGCGCTGGCGATACGATTGGTGGCACGGCACACAAATTCTCTTCGGGGTCCTTCGCCGAGGGCCGCATCGCTGCGAAGGCGGCGGTCAACTACATAAAAGACATGGGCAGGAACAGACCCGAGGTCAGTGAAGATGAATACCAGGCGCTGAAAAAGACCGTCTTCCAGCCGATGGAAAACTACGCCGTCGGCCGCAATGAAATTGTTGCCGGCACTGTTTCGCCCAGTTATCTGCTACCGATTCATGGCCTGCAACGTCTCGAAAAGATCATGGATGAATATGTCGGTGGCATCAGCTCCCATTACACGACCAACGAGCCATTGCTCACCCGTGGAATGGAATTGCTGGAAATGCTCAAGGAAGATATGCATCACATCGGTGCCGAAGACCTGCACCAGCTGCAGCGGACCTGGGAGCTGCAACACCGGGTTCTGGCATCTGAATCGGTCGCACACCACACCATGTTCCGCAAAGAAACGCGTTGGCCCGGATACTACTATCGAGCCGATCACCCGAAACTGGATGACGAGGACTGGCATTGCTTTACCCTGTCTCGTTTCGATCGGGAGTCCAACGAGTGGGAAATGGAAAAGGCACCGGTGTATCACATCGTTGACTAAGGTCGACGTCAGGCGACGTTCCGGCCGCGGTCGAATGCATGCGTGATCCGAATGACCCGTGCCTGTTTTGCATCCCGCGTGATGTGACCAGGCAAAATGAGCTGGCGTACTGTACGCGTGATTCCTACCCGGTCAGTCCGGGTCATGCATTAATTATTCCGTTCCGGCATTGTGCCGACTTCTTCGAACTAACGTCCGAAGAAGTGGCCGCCTGTATGGAACTTGTGTCCGAAGAGAAAATGGTTCTGGATGACGAATACAGTCCGGACGGCTACAACGTCGGCGTGAACGTGAGTGTGGCCGCAGGTCAGAGCATCTTCCACGTGCACATCCATTTGATTTCTCGCTATACGGGAGATCCTCCGCACCCACAGGGCGGCGTGCGGCAGGTTATTCCCGCCACGGCAGATTATCCGAGGGACAGGCATCGCCGCTAGTCGATCAGAGGGTTTCGGGGTTTTGGATATGTGGGGTCGCGCGTCAGGTCGCGCTCCTACCCGTTTTTTATTGGCACTCCTGTAGGAGCGCGACCTGACGCGCGATCACCACCGAGTCAGATTCTACCGCTCAAAGTGATATTCTAGAAAACCAAATTCAACATCACCAAAGAGACCACCAGGAACAAAATGGTCATCACACTGCCGACACGAACGAAATCAGCTACCCGGTAATCGCCTGGGCCCATGATCAATGCATTGACCTGGTGAGTCGGAATCAGAAAGGAATTGGAGGTTGAGATGGCCACCGTCAAGGCGAACATGGCGGGGTTGGCACCGGTCACCAGTGCCAGGTTTATGGCGAAAGGGACCAGCAGGACTGTCGCCCCAACGTTTGACATCACCAGCGAGAACGCGCTGGCTAGAATGGCGACCAACGCTTGCAGGACCCAGGGTGATACGTCGCCCATACGCACGAGCAGGTGATGTACGACATAGGCTGCAGTGCCGGAGGATTCGACGGCAACACCCAGCGGCAATAGTCCGGCGAGCAGAAATACTGTTTTCCAGCTGACGGCCTTGTAAGCCTCATCCATGTTCAAAACGCCCGATACAATCATGCCGACGGCGCCCGTCATGAGCGCCACAGGTAGCAGTACGTCGGTGAAAATAATCATTCCGATGGCGAGTGTGAAGAATGCCAGTGCGAGCGCGAGTTTGTAAGGCTGTCGCTGTTCACGCGGGTAGTCGGTGGTGACGATGACGAAATCGCGATTTTTTTCGAGTCGTGCCAAATGGTCCCAGCGGGTATGGCATATAAGCATGTCGCCTGCTGCAAACGGTACTTCGGGAACGTTGTCCGTAATGGCTTTTCCAGTACGCACGATGGACAAGAGACTCAGGCCGTAAGACATACGAAAGTGCAGCTCTTTCACGGTTTTGCCGATGATGTCCGAATTCGGTGGGACGAGAATTTCCGCCACGCCCGCGATTGAGTGGGCCAGCAAGTGGCGAAACTCACGCAATTTCGGTCGCAGCGTGAGACCGGCCGAAAAGACAAAGCTGCGTAATTTATCCGGTTGCGCGACGATGGCCAGCGTGGCCGGAACCGCAATGGGTGCCTCGACCGGGGGTGATACCAGGACTTTGCCAGCATAGCGCGATGCAACGATCCTGACATCGTAGTCTTCCTGAACGCTCTCGATGGTCCTGCCGGCAAGATGGCTGCCAACGGGAACCTCGACTTCACGGATCGCGGCCCGAACACCATGCAGCGATCGCATATAGTGTCGGGTGCCGGTTCGGCGGGCCGCGCTGACTGACTGGCCGGCGGGTAAAATGTTCTTGCCGTATACGGCAAAAAAGACCAGACCGCTGATGACCAGAGCGATACCGATCGGGGTAACCGAAAAAAGCCCGAAGTGCTCCATCATCTGCTCGGGATCCAGGTGTCGATTGGCATTGTCAATCAGATCGTTGAGCATGATAAGGGGGCTGGACGCCACCAGTGTCAGCGTGCCGCCAAGAATTGCACAGAAACCCATGGGCATGACCAGTCGAGTCATGGGCAGGCGCGTGCGGGATGAGATACGGGCGACCACCGGCAGGAACAATGCGGCCGCGCCCACGTTTTGCATAAATGACGAGATGACCGCGACCGTACCGGCGGTCAGCGAGACGAGTTTCTTTTCCGTGCGCCCGCCGTAGCGCAGAATCGCCCAGGCCACGCGCTCCATGACACCGGTCTTATCGAGACCACCACCCAGGATCATGACTCCTATTATAGAGATGACCGCATTACTGGAAAACCCGGAGAACAGCACGTCTTGTGTCAACAAGTCCTGCAGCCCGGGGATAAAGTTCAGCAGCCCGAGGAGTGTCATGATCAGCATGGCGGCAACATCGACCCGCAGCAATTCGGTCGCAAAAATGAACACCGCGAAAACCACGATGATCATTACAATCACTATTTCGGTGGTTAGCAGCGGCAGCGAGTCCATCGGATGAGTATAGAAGCATTGCTCGGAAGTTTTTGAAATATCCGCATATTTTGAGAACCAATCGACGAACAGCAGTGTCTGCTCGACAACCGGTCGGACCTCAGGCGTGTTTCTGATTACGGACGACCTGTTTGCTGTTCAAGAAAATTACCCGGTTTCGGACGTTCTGGAAAATGTAGGTTGGAACTGTGTAGGCGGCCAGGAAGCACCTGCACAGAATAGATGGCGAGGTCATGTGAAGCCGGGTTCTGGAAATAATGGAATCGTCAGCGGAACGGACTGGATGCCAGCTGTGTTTGCTGTGGCCGGGAGGAACGGTCTGAGGGTACCGATCGGTTAATGAAAGGCGCAAATTCGTCTGCTATGCTAGACCACAGATTTATCTGACTCTCAGGGGATACCATGAAAAGTACTGCTAGCCTGATGCGGCTACTCGTCGTAACACTGGTCTTGGTTTCATCGACCACATTTGCCAAGACCGACAAGCCCAACATCCTGGTCATCTGGGGTGACGATGTTGGTATGTGGAATATCAGTGCCTACCACCGTGGGATGATGGGTGGCAGCACGCCCAATATTGACCGCATCGCCAATGAAGGAGCTATTTTTACGGATGGCTATGCCCAGCAAAGCTGCACCGCGGGTCGGTCTGCGTTCGTGTTGGGTCAGCACCCGTATCGTACCGGGCTCCTGACCATTGGCATGCCCGGAGCGACACACGGTATCCAGAGCAAAGACCCGACTATCGCAGAATTGTTAAGCAACCATGGCTATCTGTCCGGGCAATTCGGCAAAAATCATCTTGGTGATCAGGATCAGCATTTACCAACCAACCATGGTTTCGACGAATTTTTTGGCAATTTGTATCACCTGAACGCGGAAGAGGAACCTGAGACCGAGTTCTACCCGAAAGACCCGGAATTTCATAAGAAATTCGGCCCTCGCGGAGTGATTCATTCCACGGCTGACGGCAAGATCGAAGACACCGGGCCGATGACCCGAAAACGCATGGAGACAGCGGACACTGAGTTTGTAAACGCCAGCGTGGACTTCATCGAACGGGCGCACAAGGCCGACAAGCCTTTCTTCGTCTGGCACAACTCGACCCGTATGCACGTCTGGACCCGCCTCAGCCCGGAATACAAAGGTAAATCCGGATACGGCTTGTATGCCGATGGCATGATGGAACTTGACGATGGTGTCGGGGCGCTGCTGGACAAACTGGATGAACTGAAGATTGCCGACAATACGATCGTCATATTCAGCACCGATAACGGCGCGGAGAAATTCACCTGGCCGGATGGCGGCACCATTCCGTTCAGGGGCGAAAAAGGCCTGACCTGGGAAGGCGGGTTCAGGGTACCGATGATGGTACGCTGGCCGGGAACTGTTAAACCCGGCACGGTAATCAATGATATTTTCTCCCAGGAAGACTGGTTACCGACGCTCCTGGCCGCAGCGGGGGAACCGGATGTCAAAGAAAAGTTGCTCAAGGGTCACCGTGCAGACGGCAAGACGTTTAAGGCACACCTTGATGGCTACGATCAGACAGATTTATTAGCCGGGAAGGGACCGGGTAAACGTGACGAAATATTTTACTTCGATGCCGGTGGGAACCTTAACGCAGTACGTTTCAAAGATTGGAAAGCCCATTTCACCATAATGGAGGGCGCAATTAATGAGGCTTATCGAAAAACGCCAAGCTGGCCATTGATCGTAAACCTGCGAATGGATCCGTTCGAAGTAGGCCCGGATTCTGCCATGTACGTACGCGATTTCTACGCTGACCAGATGTGGATGTTTGTTCCGGCCCAGGCCATCGTGGGTAAGTTCCTGGCGTCATTTAAAGATTTTCCGCCGACGGCTGGTGCCTCGTTAAGCATTGACGCAGTAATGGACAAAATGAAAGCCGCATCCAGTCGACAATGACCGACGCATTTGTTCAAGACAGAATTTCAAGTTGAAAGTGGCGACGTAGCGTTAAGCGAAAATATGGAATCGAATTATTCGATTACTATCGGGATTGTCTGTCGTCCCGGTTTTGTTGGGAAATTGGGCCAGTGGTTCGAGCCCAGCCTTATACTGACACCCGAATTCAAAACGGGAATGTCGATTTTGTGCAATTCGTAACACGTTTCTTCGTTGTTTTAGTTGCCGCCACCCTGTTTCTGGGGGCCTGCTCAAGCGTGGGCAAGCTGTCGGCAGGTGGCACCGCGATGTCGCAAACTCCTGTCACGGAGAAGCCAACGGGCAAAGTCTACCCAGGCAGGGTTATCTGGCACAAACTACTGACACCCGATCCACAGTCGGCCGGAAAATTCTACGAGGAACTGTTCGGTTAGCAGATTGATTACCAGGCCGAATACGCCGTAGTGCGAAACGGCGACAAGCTGCTCGCAGGAATTTTTCGGGTGGAGCCCTCGGAGGAGCATGAGCGCGAAGGGGTCTGGTTGCCCTCGATGTCAGTCGCCGATGTGGATGCGGCCCTGGTTGCGGCCAATGGCGGGCTGGTTTTGAATGGCCCGGTGGATATGGATCTCCGGGGTCGGGCAGCACTCGTGAGTGATCCACAACGGGCAGACCTGGTGTTACTTGAGGCCAAAGGAGGAGATCCCGCAGATTCCGAGGCGGCGATCGGCGATTGGCTGCGGGATGAGATCTGGAGTAACGATGCGTAGGAGACCGAAGCGTTCCATGCGACTGTGCTGGGATACGATGAAGTACTCTCTAACGCCAGCTATGACGTACTTATGCATGAGGGTAAGTGGCGTGTGGGAATTCGCCATGTGCGGGACGATTCCGTACATCTGTTGTGGGTACCGGTTATTCGGGTCGCTGATCCCGCGGTGACCTTGCAGCGGGCGAAGGAACTTGGCGGCGTGGTATGGCTGGCACCCGACGAGATTCCGGGTAATAGCAATACGGCACTCATTGGTGATACAACAGGTGCGCTGTTCTTGATACAGCAATGGCCGGATCGGTCATCCCAGGGAGGGCAATGATTATGAAAAAAACAATACGATTACTCCTGATCTCCGTCGATGAGTTATGGTGGCTACGGGTATCCGTATTACCGATACGGCTATGGCGATTGTTGTTACGACCACCCGGATCGCCCCGACAGGCCGGATCGTCCCGCGAAGCCGGGCGGCCCAAGTACTCAACCGGTACGGAACAAGAGACCGTCGAGCAGTATGGGGCGTCCCTCCAGAGCACAAATGAGTCGGCCCACCAGGGTGCCGAGGATGAGTCGGGGTCGGCGGCGGTAGAAGGACCCTCAAGGTGGCGGACAGCCTGTTACCGATGAATGAGGCCAATTGATTTGATGAACGCGCTGAACAAGAGCTGTCGATTTCGCTTAATGGTGTTGGTGCTGTTTGTATTTTCAACGCGCGGCGCCCTCGCACAAATCGTCGATCCGCAGAACGTTCTGATCAAGAACGTGTATATCGTCTCTGCCGAAAGCAAGGATGATGACGAGCCGGTAAACGTACTGGTGCGGGACAACATACTGGAGATTATAACCAGAGACGAGGTTGAACTCGACGATGGAACGGTAACGGTTGATGGTGAAGGTGGTTTCCTGCTCGGCAAGTTGAAGGTTGGCGAGCCGCCCAGTTTTTTTATTGTTGACGACGATCCAACCAAAGATTTCAGTGTGCTGATTGACTCTGGGCCCCACGTGGTTTTCGCGGTGAACAACGGCGAACTGCTAAGAAACAGTTTGTTCGAAGTTCAAAAAAGCCCAGTCGAAATCGCCCAGGCGGCGATGACATCCGAATGGATGGC
The DNA here is from genome assembly GCA_964446495.1 of uncultured Woeseiaceae bacterium. Lineage (GTDB taxonomy): Bacteria > Pseudomonadota > Gammaproteobacteria > Steroidobacterales > Woeseiaceae > JAADHU01. The sequence goes on from CAYUOY010000009.1 coordinate 46,769, forward strand.
GTACACGCCGCCGCCGATGGCATTGCCGACGGGGTATATGGATGAAACGAAATGGAATAAGTGGGAAACCAAATACGTCGACGGCATTTTTCTCGCGGCTACTCTTTTGGACAGGATCAATTGGTTTTCACAGAATAACGACAGTGAACAACAGGTAGGAAAGCTTGAACGTGCCGAAGGGGGCGAGATCCGTGGCCTTCGATTTGGCGCCATTGGAACTATCAATTTTCCAAAACCCTGGGTTTACACCGTCTATGGAGCGACCAATGCGTTTGACAAGGGTTTCGAACTGGAGCGGCAGGACAGATTTTCCATGCTTGACTATCGACTGGACATTCCGGTTTTTGAGAGGATGTTCCTGAGTGTAGGCAAACAGAAAGAGCCAATATCGATGGAACGCGTCATGTCACTGATACAACTGCCGATGCAGGAACGCTCATCTGTCTCTGATGCATTTATTCTTTCTCGCAATTTTGGCATCGTCCTGAGTGGCGATGCACTAAACGAAAACATGAGTTGGGCTGGTGGCATCTTCAATAATTTTATTGATTCGGATAAATCCATTCGCAGTACGGCAACGCAACTGGTCGGTCGTGTGACCTGGTTGCCCTACATGTCGGAAGATGCAAGCAATCTGGTTCATTTGGGCATCGGAATGCGGTATTCGAATGCCAAACAGGATGTGCAGTATCGGTCCGAGCCGGAATTCAACAGTTCGCCTTTGTTTGTCGATACGGGACTCTTGAACGCAAATGACGCCATGCAAGTCAATCTGGAAGCAACCTGGCGCAAGGGCCCGTATTGGCTGGCGGGCGAGTACATCAGCAGCCGTGTGGATTCACGGTCTTTTGGTGACCGTCTTTTCGACGGTTTTCATATCACGGGTTCCTGGATCATCAGTGGTGAGATGCGTGAATACAACCGGAAAAGCGGAATCCTGGGCAGCGTCCCGGTCTCGAAGTCCGTCTACCAGAACGGTTGGGGGGCGTGGGAGGTGAGCATGAGATATTCGACGTTGAATCTGACGGATGGGCTGGTTGACGGAGGCGATATGGATATCTGGTCGCTGGGTTTGAACTGGTGGTTGTCTCCTTTTTTCAGCGTAAGCGCGAACTACCGCCATATTGTTAACGATCAGGGCGGATTGAGTGGCGAAAGTGACGGCGCCTTATTGAGAGTTTTGCTGGTTCTGGAGTAGTGCAAAGAACTTGCCGGGTCCGACTGAATGTCCCGGCAGTCAGGACTTTATTTTTCGTTTGACCACAGTTGTTCACTTACTACCGTTACACTATCGTACAAGAGCTAGTTCAACCGGAAGACCAGACTATGATAAATGACATTATACAGAATGAGCATGCTGGTTCGTTTTCGAAAAGACAGCAACTCTTTTTTAAATATTCGTTTTTTATACTCGTAGATTTCACGGTACTTGGTCTATTCAATCAGTATTGGGACCTTGTATTCATAGAGTCGTTTTCCACCGCATTGCTGGCGGCAACGTTGCTTCAGGTCCTGCTTCAGATAGCCATCGCGATCGAGCATCGCGTCGCCAGAAAATTTAAAGACAAGCCTGGTGTCAAAGCGAAGATTCAGCGATGGCTGGCAGCGTGGGGCACTCTTTTCGGTTCAAAACTGGTCATTCTGGAGGCGATAAACATGTCGTTTGGGGACAGCGTATCGTTCAGTGGCCCGGTTCATGGTCTGGTTGCATTCATTATTGTGGTAATCGGGATCATTATTGCCGAACAGTTATTTTCATGGATATATCGTTCGCTTGCATAGGGCAGGAGGATCTCCCTACCCGACGGAACAGCAGAATAGCTTAATCTTGCCCCGCCGCTTTTTTATTTTCGGCGCTTTCTTTCCTGCCTATCCAGGCCGCCAGTGGTTTCGCCGTTACTCCATGGGCAATCAGGCTCATAGACACGGTGACGACGACGACAATCGCCAGGAAATCACTGCCGGGCAATCCCGCGTCCAGCACTATGATGGCAAATACGATGCTGGCCAGGCCCCGCGGTCCGAACCAGCCGAGAAACAGTCGGCTTGAGGTGCTTTCTCCGGCGCCCGTCAGCGAAAGAAATATCGGCACGATCCGAATGATCGTTAAGCTGAGCAGGGCGTAAAGTACGATCTCCCAGGTCAACAGGTTCATATGCTGGGCGACGACGGCGGCCCCAAACAGCAACCAGGTGAGCATGGCCAGGGATTCCGCGGTACCCTCGGCGGCCAGGACAAGATCATGGGTTGCCTCCTTCGCCAAATAGCCAAACAACATGCCGCCAACGAAAGCGGCGATATATCCGCTGCCATGGAGAGACTGAGCCACGGCGAACGAGGCGACCGCCAATGCGACCACTGTGGTTTGAATCCAGATTTTGGTCACCCATCCCTGTCTCCAGCACCAGCGAATAGTTATGCCGCCAATTGCAGCAAAGCCTATTCCTACCGCCGACCCAATGCCCAATTCCTCGGCGATGAGAATTATGGCTGAAGTATTGTTTTGATCTCCTGTTGCCGTGGCGACGGCCAATGCAATAAAGAAAAGCAAAATCGGCACACATAAGCCATCATTCAACCCGCTCTCGGCATTGAGGGCTTCCCGGATACGAGCGGGGACAGTCTTATTGGTGATTACCGCCTTGCCGAGCGCGGCATCGGTTGCTGCAAGCATGGTGGCGAGAATCGCGGCCTCATAGATAGATAACTCATCAAACATCAAAACGGCGAAACCGAAACCCAGAAGAATGATGCCGGGCAGGGCTACCAGCAACATTCGCGAGGGAATCCTGAACTGTCGCTTCAATACGCTCAGATTGGCGTTGGCAGCGTCTATGAAAAGCACCAGCGCAAGGGTCAGATCGGCCAGGACTCGCATTTGATCCCGTGTAACAGAATCACCTAGCCACCCTAGCCCGAGCGACCCCATTGCGATCCCCGCGGAGACGAAAATCATAGGTCCTGAAATCACAGATTTTTCGACCCGGCCAGCAACTATGCTGTAGCAGAACAGAAAAATCGCAAATACGGCAAGCGATGTATACATGTCGACTCCCCGATATGTTCGATTTGCCTCTTTCTATCGCGATCTCCGGCAACGCCTTATCCTGGCGGCTTCTTTCGATCGAGCGGGCAAAGGTGAAGGGCGATACTTTATCACCAATCACTACTTATGAGTCCTTATTGAAATATCATAACTACCGGCTCAAACTCTCTTTGCACCGGTTCAGAAATCAAATTTCAGGAATACCAATCCACCATTGTATTGCCAGTCCAGATCGCCGGTGAAACCCTCTTTGACGACGCCAATATCAAGCTTCACGCTGTTGACGCCCAGACCAATCGCCACGTGATCAAAAAACTGGTAGTCAAGACCAGCATAGAAATCGTACATCGAGCCATTGTAGTCGCCGTATTTAAACGCGAAAACTTCACCACTCGCCCGGAACGCCAGTTTCTTGCTGAAATCGTACTGGCCGCGTAGCCCAATTACGGGCAGCGGCGCTGTCAGGGACCGGCCCTCACCGGAACCAATATTCTCGCCCGTCAGCCTCGTGCCGATATCGGCTACATAGAGTCCTGCGGTCACGCCAAGATAGCCCTTATCGCGGCGCATGAAAGACCAGGTATACGCAAGCTTGTATATATTCAGGTCAAAACTACTGTCTATCGTTGTGCCGATCGGGAACAAGGTATCGTTCCACTCGATGTCCTTTTGAATAACGGTCGATGCGGAACGTGACAAATCAAATACACTGAAGTCCAGCCGATGTTTTTGATTGAAGCGATAGTATCCGTCGATACGAAAAACCGTATCCGAATTATCAAGCCCCAGGTCGCCCTCGAGGTCGACATCCGTGCCGTCGCCCGCCATCCCGTCAATACGGGTCTTAGTGTCTATGTTGGTTATGAAAACGCCAATGCTGAGGCTGAATTTAGTATAGTCCTCGGTCTGTGCAATCGCGTTCGGCATTTCGAAAAATATCAGGACGGCGCAGGTCATGGTTAAAGACGAAATGTCGGAAATTCGTTTGCGGAAGTTCATTTCAAGTCCTTGTGTAATGTTCATTAATCATCAGCGCAGTGGAGCCGGGTTCTCACTTTCGACAATTCGGACCAGTGCTGCGGTCTGGCATCGGTGCACCAGCTAACTGGATTCACTGAGAATCCGTCTCGTACGATGGCAACCGTCATGGACCCAGAGTACTGGTCAATGACGAAGTTTAATACTCTCTCACTTTCCTCGCCCTGAAGATACATCGCCAGCGCACTCATCATCTAAATAATGGCGAATCCGTCGTCAGCCTATCTGGCTCGAGGCGTACGGCTTCTCTGAAAGTTTTCCAACCCAGACCTACCGGGCGACAACGCCCCGGAACTGATTGGATGACAGTACTGCGGAGTCCGATCACTGAATGACAACACGCCATCGTCGACAGACTCCTTTTGTATCATTTTTTTATCGAGATAGTAGTTCTGTGTGTTGGTCCATGGTGCCCGGTCGCCCTGTCTCGGCATCAGGTGTATCGCACGCTGCATGTAGCCGGAGGAGAAATCAGTAATCCAGTCTCGTGCCCGCATGCTTACGTCAGCAGAGCGCAGGCGCGGTGTGCATTGACGAAGTCCTGTCTGATCCATGTGATTGAGAACCCGGCAAAAATATTCGGCCGTAAGATCAGCGCGCAGCGTCCAGGAGGCGTTAATGTATCCGAAGGTCGAAATCAGATTGGGTACGTCCGAAAACATCATTGCCTTGTAGCTGAATGTCTTTGAGAAATCTACGGGTTCACCGCCCACAATAAACTCTGCACCGCCGAGGACCACAAGGTCGAGACCAGTTGCCGTAACGATGATGTCGGCATCAAGTTCTTCACCTGACTTTAGCAAAACTCCCTTTTCTGTAAAGGTGTCTATATAGTCAGTGGTGTCCGAGTGGAGTTGCAGAATAGCAAAAAATCGAGAGAGTCCGGGTTTGTTGGCCTCGACTTCTCGTTACGACAAGGTAAACCCTGAAAAATTCATGACGCCAGATACCGTCGAGACACGAATTGGCACATTGGAGTTCTTCGACGGCCTGATGGGATCCAGCTCTTTGTTCCTGACGGGTAACACAGACACCGTCCATGTCAGTGCAATACAGGATCTTGAAGAGGGCGTGATAATTGTGGGGATCATCGTCATGACCATGGCGAAAATTCTATCTGATGCAATTCCCGATTCCAGAAGTTGTGCGTTATCACGAGTCGCCTCGCTTTCAATTTCGCCTGAAGTAGTTTATTAACAGTGTCTGGTTGCCTACGATCTTGCAACATAGGCACTGTTTAGCACCTCAACCTTGCGAGCAATAGATTGCAAGACGCGATTATCTATCTGGATCCGGAAAGCTCCCTGAATCTGCAAAATCAGATTCGACGAAAACTTGTGGACGGAATTTTAAACGGCGCATTCCCCCCAAGTATGAAAATGCCATCCAGCAGAAGCCTTGCCCGGCAGCTCGATGTGGCTCGAAATACCGTTGTTGCTGCTTATCAGCAGCTAGTGGCCGATGGTTATCTCGTGAGTCGTCAGCGTAGTGGGATTTTCGTCAACCCGGAAATGCTTGAGACGCGCGTTGGCTTCAGTGGCGATAGTTCGCCGGCCGCAAAGGCAGAGTCAGCAGCCTGGGCGCGACGTATCCGCGTCATGCCCGCCGCGCTGCGAGAAGTCCATGACCACCCTAACTGGCGTCACTATCCGTTTCCGTTTATTGACGGCAAGTTCGACTCGTCGCTGTTTCCGCTAGCAGAGTGGCGGGAGGCGAATCGCTTATCGCTCGGTGTTGCGGATGTCAACCAGTGGTCAACAGGAAGCGGCGACGCGGACGACGCCATGCTGATCGAGGAAATTCGCACCAAGATCCTGACGCGACGCGGTATTCAGGCTGGGGCCGACGAGATTCTGATCACGATGGGGACGCAAAATAGTCTCTATCTGGTTAGTCAGCTGCTGGCTGATGAGTCGGCCAGTATTGCTATTGAAGAGCCAGGCAACTATGAGTTCAGGAACCTGCTGTTACAGCGACGTGCTGAAGTCATCCAGCAACCAGTGGACGAGCATGGACTGGTCGTCGACGAAAACCTGCAGAATATCGATGTTGTGTATGTGACGCCAAGCCATCAGGTTCCAACGGCTGTCGCCATGTCCCTCGAGAGGCGTCGGGACCTGATGCAGGCCGCAGCTGGCGCCGATTTTCTGGTCATCGAAGATGACTACGAGTGCGAGATCAACTATATGGATCACCCATTGCCGGCATTACGCAGCATGGACACAGAGGGACGAGTCATTTACGTCGCGAGCCTGTCGAAGGCGTTGGCGCCGGGCATTCGCCTGGGCTTTATCGTGGCGAATTCAGATTTTATTCGCCGTGCGCGACAACTGCGAAGAAAAGTACTTAACCACCCACCACTGAACAACCAACGTACTGTCGCTTATTTTCTTTCACTTGGGCATTACGACGCACTGATGCTGCGTTTGGGCCGGATTTTTCGTGAACGGCGCATCGCGTTGCGCGATGCACTCAACAACATGCGCGGTATCCCCATGGAAATCTCACCGGAGGTTGGGGGAACCACCTACTGGGTGCGCACGCCAAAAGATTTCGACGTGGCCAATCTCACCAGAGAAGCAGAAAAACACGGTATTCTTGTTGAACCTGTCGACTACTACTACGCTGAGGCCGCACACGCAGAAAACTGCTTTCGCATGGGAGTAACGAGCCTGGAAGCGGACAAAATACGGTCAGGCGTAGAGAAGCTGACCGAACTGATTCGTTCGCTCGTAAAGGGACAGGTTGAGCAGTTGTCCAACTCCTCAGGAAAGTGGCTGACCGGAGACGAGTTGCAGCGAGCGATGGCCGGAGCAACGGTGCTTTACCGTGAAGTTTATGGCGCGCCATGCACGATCGAACACCACGCGGGGGGCAGGATGTCCGGCATCCTGGGTTTCGCCAATGAGGACAAAGACCAGGGTCGTTGGCGCGTCGACGGCGACCGATTTTATCGCAAATGGAATCGCTGGGTATACGGCGAAGAGACCGGCTACTACGTCGTAATTGACGACGACAAAATCAAGTATTTCAATAGCGAAAAACAGATTGTCGACTCCGGCTTCATCCGCCTGGCGGATAACAAACAAGCTCCCTCCCCACACTAGTTGCCGTTTCTGGCCCTATAGGTAATCCAAATCTGGACCTGTCCGCTACCGGTCGACGAGGCTATCGTGTCGTAGAAGGAGGTAGCGCATGACGACTTTTTCGATTGCCGGGTTACAACTTGAAGCGAGCAACGGTGACAACGTCGATGCGATGCTGGGGGAAATCGATTCTGTAATGAGCCGGTTTCCATGGCTGGACATGGTGGTGCTGGCTGAGCTCAACGCGTTTGGCACCAATACCGACGCGGCGGTGTCGATGCCGGGACCGACGGAAGAGCGCTTCTGCAAAGTCGCAAAGCGTTATGGCATCTGGCTCATACCGGGCTCAATGTTCGAGGCGGCTGATGGGCACGTCTACAACACGACTCCCGTTATAAACCCGCAAGGCGACGTTATCGCTCGCTACAGAAAACAATTCCCATGGCTGCCTTACGAGAATTCAGTGACCCCGGGGGGGCAGTTTTGTGTGTTTGAGGTGCCGGGTATCAGTCGATTTGGCATTTCAACCTGCTACGACATGTGGTTCCCCGAGACGATTCGCACCATGGCATGGATGGGGGCAGAGGTGATCATTCATCCGAGTCTCACCAGTACCATGGACAGAGACGTTGAGACGGCAATGGTGCGTTCGCATGCGGCCATGAATCAATGCTATTTCTTCGACGTGAACCTGGCCGGGCCCTTGGGCGTTGGCGGTTCCTGTATTGCCGGACCCGGCGGCGAGGTGATCTATCAAGCGGGAAAGGGGCGTGAAATTATGTCAATAAAGCTTGATCTTGATTATCTACGTGAGGTTCGAAAACACGGCTGGCAGAATCTTGGGCAGCCGCTGAAGAGCTTTCGCGACTGCAAGATCCAGTTTCCGCCGTATGCGGAAGGTTATGCGTCGGAATCACTGCAGTCGCTTGGACCCATAGCGAAGGCCGGCGAAATCGGCACCGGGGAAGGCGAAGAATGACATGGCAAGGTGGCAGTGGTGGCAATAGGAAAGAGCATTTATCGTCAATCTGGACTGGTACTAAGTCTCGATCTGGCTCTACTCGCTCGTTGGACTCTACGGTAATTTTCACCGGACATAGTCCGGTCTGGGGAAATCTTAATGGCTAATAATCGATCGTTTAGCAAGACATCTGTTGCAGCTGCTGTCACGGCAGCGTGTATGACGATGTCCACTACGCCTCAGGCACAGGAAGCAAGCACCGGTGTTCTTGAGGAAATCGTAGTCACGGCAACCCGCCGCGACGCCAAGGTGCAGGACATTCCGTACAATATCTCCGCAATGACCGGCGATACCATCGAGTTGCACAACATGGTGGATCAGTACGATGTGCTGCGAGCCATGTACGGCGTAACCGTGATCGATCGCGGTTATCGAAACTCCGGTACCGTTAACAGCATCGTCATCCGCGGGCTGAATGTCGACAACGGTGCCAATGGTGACATCATGTTAAACGCTGTGCCTACTGTTGCGACTTACTACGACAATACGCCATTGTTCGCGAATTTCCTGGTAAAGGATATTGAACGTGTCGAGGTGTTACGTGGACCGCAGAGCACGCTGTACGGATCCGGTTCACTTGGCGGCACGGTTCGCTACATCGGTAACCGGCCCGATGCCGAGGCATTCGACGCCAGTGTCTCATTGGACTATGGCCAGACCTCGGGATCGGACGGCAACAACATGGCCGTGGACCTCATGGTCAATATTCCGCTGGGCGAGAAGACGGCAATAAGGGCGGCATACAGTCGCATCGATAATGACGGCGTAATTGACTACGTCAATGCTTACCAGCTAAACGATTTCCGTGAACCGCTGGTAGACGTCAATGGGACCTGTACGGACCCGAGGGCGGCAACGGACAATGAATTGTTGTTCAATGTTGGTTGTTTTGAGGAAGTGAAGGATGCCGACACGGTCAAAATCGACTATGTGAAGGTTTCACTTCGATCCGAGTTGACTGACAATTTCTCTTTGCAATTAAACTATCAGAATCAAAGTGACGCTATCGGCGCACGACGTTCGACGACACTTGGTAACAACAATCAGCCAGTTGGTTCTTCGCTGTATTTTGAATACGGCGATGACGATAGTGGTCAGGTTCTACTAGAGCCGTCGTCAAGAGATGCTGAACTGATAAGCCTTGATCTCGAATGGGACCTCGGTTTTGCGACATTCACCTCCACGACCTCGACCTACGATCATGACGGTGTCGGCGAAAGTGACAACGGCGGGTTGTGGCAGAGCGGCGGTAGGGACTGGAGTTTTAATTTCTATGGCGGCGCCTGGCCGCGACCGGCTCAGCGGGCAGAACGTGGCTACAGCGATGAGGCCGTGGTTCAGGAGTTCAGGGTGGTGTCCAATGCCTCGGACAGCAAGATTGACTGGCTGGTCGGAGCGTTTTACATGGACCAGGACACCAGTGTGTACCAGCTAAGTCATAATCCTGGT